>NZ_OZ038524.1:2179422-2493845 GCF_964036635.1 Tenacibaculum dicentrarchi | reverse complement strand
GATTGCAGCAATTGTTTGAGCTCTTTTTTGTTTTTCTTTTTAAAAAAACAAAAAAAGCGAGTGCGGAAAGCGGGAAATTGCTTCAAATAATTTATATCTAACTGATTTTAAATCCATTTTAGATTTATTTCTGATAAAATAATAATGTATTTTTACAACTTATAATTTATAGTAAAAAAGATGGGGTTATTACAAGACTTAGAAGATAGAAGTGGAAAGCAATGTGAATTATGTGCTTCAAAAGAAAATTTATCAATTTATGAAGTAAAACCAATGCAAACTGGTGGTGTAGATGGAAGTTTATTAGCATGTAATACTTGTATTGAACAAATTGAAGATGCTGAAAAAACAGCACCTAATCATTGGCGTTGTTTAAATGATAGTATGTGGAGTGAGTATAGAGCTGTAAAAGTTGTTGCTTGGAGAATGTTATCAAGACTTCGTAACGAAGGTTGGCCTCAAGATTTACTTGATATGTTATATTTAGAAGATGATGATTTACGTTTTGCTAAAGAAAGTGGAGACCATTTAGATGAAAGTGAAAAAATTATTCACAGAGATGCAAATGGTGCTATTTTACAGGCAGGTGATTCTGTTGTATTAATTAAAGATTTAAAAGTAAAAGGTTCTAGCATGGTAGCTAAACAAGGAACAGCTGTTCGAAGAATTTCTTTAGACCATGAAAATGCTAATTATATTGAAGGTAAGGTAGGACCTACTCAAATTGTAATTATTACTGATTATGTGAAGAAAATGTCTGAAAAAGAGTAATTTTTTATAAAAAAAACAAAAAAGCTGAAGTTTTAAAACTTCAGCTTTTTTGTTTAAAATAAAGTGTTTTTCAAGACAGATAAACGTCATGCTGAATTTATTTCAGCATCGCATCAACAGGAAAACTACGGCAAATCAGAATGCGAACCTGAACTAAATTCAGGTTGACGGATGCGATTCTTTATTTTTCTGTGTTTTTTTATTTTTCAGTATTGTAAAAAACTTTGTAGTATTTCATTTTTTTATCTTCATCATAACCTTGTTCTAAGTAATCTGAAGAAGCATCAGGAGCATCAATATCAATTTTAATTTGAATATTGGTATCTAATTTAATTTCAGTTTTAAATTTGCTTTTTTCTTTCTTTAAAACAACATCAGAAACTTCAAAATTATTACGAATTAAAACATCATTTAACTTTTCAAAATGTTTTTTGTAGTCTTCAAACATTCCTTGATGTTTATCATCTTCAAAAACTTCTTCTTTAAATTTATGATAGTCTACATCTTCATTTTCTTTGAAATAATCAACGGTGCTGGCTAAGAAATTACTTTGTTCTTGTTTACCAAATTCAGGTTTGATGATTTCTTCAGAAAAATCTTTACACATCTCTAAATAATTTTGAGTATGTAAGTTTCTATCATCTGCAAATTTTGCGTTTAAGAAGTTTTTAATCCAATATTGGGCATCATAATTATTATTATCAACAGATAAAATTACAGTTCCTTCTGCATCGGTAGAATTTACAATTAAACAACCTTTATCTAATTTTTTAGTTGAAATTCCTTTTTGAACTACTACATCAAAACTATCATCATCTAAATAAGTTTGTAAAAAATCTACTTTACTTTCAATTTTAAAAACACCAACAGCATCTGTAAGAATATCTTTATATTCGATGTTTTCAAAATAAACAACAAGTACATCACCGGTTTTTATATTTGCAGAATTTGATTGCTCATATAAATGATTTACAATATTTTTTGAATGTTCAATAAACGTTTCATTATTGTCAAAAATATCAGAAGTATATTTGTTAATTTCGTTTAAACGAACATCAGCATGATGCTTAAAACGATAACTTTGTGTAACTGTTCCAAAGTTTTTTAATAAAAAAGGCATCAGTAATTCGTAACTTTCTTCATCAAAACGAACTAAACTTTCTGAAAAAGCATTTTGACCGCTATTATACTTATTAGCAACTTTATGAATAATACATTTGCTAATTTCTGCACGTGTTCTTTTAATCATCTTCTAAGTTATTGGATGACAAAAATAAAGAAACTAAAGCTTTAATTTAAGTTGTTCGGGAAGTAATTTAAAAGTCTTCCTATGATATGGTGTAATACCAAACTCACGAATAGCATTTCTGTGTTCTTTTGTAGGATATCCTTTGTTTTTTTTCCAGTTGTATTGCGGATATTCTTTATGGATTTTCTCCATATATTCATCTCGATATGTTTTTGCTAAAACAGATGCCGCAGCAATACTCATAAATTTGGCATCACCTTTTACAATTGTTTCATACGGAATATCTTTATAAGGATTGAATTTATTTCCATCAACAATAATAAATTCGGGTTGTATAGAAAGTTTTGAAATAGCACGATGCATACCCGTTATAGAGGCTTGTAAAACATTTATTTCATCAACTTCTTGATGACTGATAAAAGCAACACCATACGCTAAGGCATGTTTTTCAATATATGGGCGTAATTCTTGGCGTTTTTTTTCTGAAAGTTGTTTGGAATCATTCAACAAATCATGTTTAAAATTTTCAGGTAAAATAACGGCAGCAGATACCACAGGCCCACTTAAGCAACCTCTACCAGCTTCATCCGTTCCTGTTTCTAATTTGTATTGACTATAATTTAATTTTAGCATGCTACAAATTAACAGTTTTCAAAGAAAATATTCACAATTTTTGTCGTTTAATTATTTTACTTTTGTAGTTATGAAGAGATTTTTTGTAGTGTTTTTTTGTTTGCTAAGTGTTCAGTTGTTTTATGCTCAAATAAGGCAGTTAGATGGTGGGATGGCTAATTTTAATGGCGGTGGTTTGAATCAAAACTTAGATTCAATTTCTGATACTGAAATTAACGTAAAACTTAGTGGGAAAACTAAATATACCGATTATAAAATTATATCATTTAAAAACGATACCACCATTGTTGACACCACTTTAACCATTCAAAAACATTATAAATTCAATTTTTTAAGAAAAGATAATTTTGAGTTATTAGGTTTTCATAATCAGGGGCAAACGTTTACCAATTTAGGCTATAATTTTACAGATATTTCATCATTTCCTGACATTGGTTTTCGCGCCAAACAATTTAATTTTTTTGAAAAGGAAGATGTAAATTATTATCATGTACCAACACCCACTACAGAGGCTATGTACAAAACAGGTTTGCAGCAAGGGCAGGTGTTAGATATTTTATTTACAAGCAATTTTTCAAAACGATTTAATGTAGGAATAGCTTATAAAGGACTTCGTTCATTAGGTGCTTATAGGCGTTCGTTGGTGAGTTCGGGTAATTTTAGGGTTAGTTTTAGCTATGAAAGCCCAAAACAGCAGTATGCGATGCGAGGTCATGCGGTAAATCAAGATATTTTAAACCAAGAAAACGGCGGTTTAACAGACGATTCATTAGCTGCTTTTTTTAATGATGATCCTAATTTTAGTAAAGATAGAGGTAGGTTAGATACCAAATTAATCGATGCTCAAAATAAATTAGATGCAAAACGCTTATATTTTGAACAGACTTTTAAATTACTAGCCTCTAAAGATAGTTTACATCAAAAAGATTTTTCAAATTTAAAAATAGGACATTCATTTACTAGAAGTTCAAAACATTATACTTTTGAGCAAGGAACAGCAACGCCTCTTGTTTTTGGAAAAACAATTTTAGCAAATAATATTAATGATAAAACCTCTTATTTACGTTATAATAATTCGGTTTTTTTAGATTTTAATTCAAAATATATTTTAGGGAAATTCAGTGTGAAAACAGGTTATACAACCTATGAATATGGCTACGATAACTTGCAAAATAATGTGGTAGGCATCACTAAAAATAAATTAATAGGAAAAGCGGTTTCTTTTGGTGCAAGTTGGAATGGAAAAATTAAAAACTTTCATGTAAACGCCCTTGCAAATATAACACCAGGCAATGCTAGGCTTTCAGGGAACAACTTAAAAGCCGAAGCTTTTTACAAAAAAGATAGTGTATTAACAGTAAAAGCACATTTAGAAATTAGCAATAAACGCCCAAATTTTAATTTTTTACTACATCAAAGTAGCTATAACGATTATAATTGGGAACATAATTTTACATCCGTAGGTACAAGAACAATTGGTGGGGTTTTATCTTCAAAATGGATAAGTACTTCTTTAGATATTACTAATATTGACAACTACACCTATTTTGATCAAAATAATTTGCCAAAACAATTTTCAGGAAATATTAATTATTTAAAAGCAAAAGTTTCCAAAGAATTTACGCTAGGGAAATTTGCCTTAGATAACACACTGATGTATCAAAAAGTTGCCAGCGGAAACCAGGTTTTTAGAGTGCCCGAATTGGTAACACGAAACACCTTTTATTATTCCGATAATTGGTTTAAGGGAAAACCTTTATTTGTACAAATAGGCGCAACGTTTAAATACTTTTCTAAGTATAAAATGAATGCTTATAATCCGTTATTGGCTGAATTTACTTTGCAAGATAATACCGAAATAGGGTATCCAACAGTTGATTTATTTTTCAATGGAAGAGTGCGTCGAACTCGTATTTATTTTAAGGCTGACAACATCAGTTCTTTTGTGTTAGATAAAAATTATTTATCGGCACCAAATACTCCATATCGAGATTTTACAATTCGTTTTGGAGTTGTTTGGAACTGGTTTATTTAATAAAATAACGTCTTTTTAGTAATTTTATGAAGATAATCGAACTGGTTTTATTCGATAATCTTCTAGAAAAATTAATCAAATTAATTAAATTAGTGTAATTTAACTATTAATTATGTTAGAAACTGATTCTATTTGCGTACTTCTTAGTAATATCGTAACATTACATATCTAAAAAAACTATAAATGCAAGACGGTAAAAACATCTCTGAGATTAAAACAGGAGACCAAAAAATTATTGAAAATAAAGAGTTAAATATCTGGGAAGCTTTAATTCCTGTATTTGCTTTAATAGCAATGTTGGCGTATAATGTTTTTATTTATGGAGATGACGCTTTGGGCGGAAGTAATCAATTTATTTTATTGTTAGGTGGTGCAGTAGCTGCAATTGTAGGTTTTAGAAACAAGGTTTCTTACAAAAGAATGATGGATGAGGTTGCTGAAAATATCAAATCAACCGCAGGAGCTATTTTAATTTTGTTGATGGTGGGGTCATTAGCAGGAACTTGGCTCATTAGCGGAATAATTCCTTCCATGATTTACTACGGATTACAAATTTTAAATCCTACCATATTTTTAGTAGCATGTTTAATTATTAGTGCCGTAATATCAATAGCAACAGGTAGTTCTTGGACAACATCAGCAACAGTTGGTATCGCTTTAATAGGTATTGGAGAAGCTTTAGGAATTTCATTAGGAATGACCGCAGGAGCTGTTTTATCGGGTGCTTATTTTGGTGATAAAATGTCGCCAATGTCCGATACTACAAATTTAGCTCCCGCAATGGCAGGAACCGATTTGTTTACTCATATTCGCTATATGACCTATACTACCATTCCTACTTTTATGGTAACAATGATCTTTTTTATTATTTTAGGATTTACACAAACAGCAACAGGCGAAGCCAATACACAAGGAATTCTTACCGATATTGATAAAGCCTTTAATATTACACCATTACTATTCTTAGTGCCAGTATTTGTTATTGTTTTAATCATCAAGAAAACACCTCCTTTAATTGCTTTATTAGCAGGAACACTTTTAGGCGGAGTTTTTTCATTAATATTTCAACCTGAGGTAGTGGCACAAATTGCAGGGGTAAAAAGTTTAGATTTTAAATCGGCATATAAAGGCGTAATGCAGGCAATTACTGTAGAAACTTCAGTGGCTACTGATAATGAGGTTTTAAAAGATTTATTTACCGCAGGCGGGATGAAAAAAATGCTAGGAACTGTTTGGTTAATTTTATTAGCGATGGTTTTTGGTGGTATTATGGATGCCATTGGAGCATTGGCAAGAATAAGTAGCTTTATGCTTGGTTTATTTGATTCTGTTTTTGGGTTATTTGCCAGTACAGTTGCAACTTGTATCGGTTTAAATTTTACAGCTTCAGACCAATATTTAGCTATTGTAGTACCAGGTAAAATGTATGCAAAAGCCTATCGAGATAAAGGGCTAGCTCCTGAAAATTTGAGTAGAACTTTAGAAGATTCAGGAACAGTAACTTCTGTTTTAATACCTTGGAATACTTGTGGAGCATATCATTCAGGTGTGTTAGGTGTTCCTGTAATTGATTATGCTTTCTTTGCTATGTTTAACTGGTTAAGCCCATTTATGACCTTATTATTTGCAGCCTTCAGAATAAAAATTAGAGAACTAGCGAAACCATCAAAAGAAAATATTAAAAAATAACATAAATTATCAACACAACAAAGCCTTATTTTAAAAGTGAGGCTTTTTTAGTGATATCAATAAAAATATTATAAAACAATAGTATTTGAATTTTTAACCTGTCCAATAGTAAAAGTACTATGAGTACTACCAATATGCTTTAAAGTTGTTAATTTATGTACCATAAATTTACGATATTCATCCATGTCTTTCAGGTAAATTTTAAGAATATAATCATAATCACCACTTACATGAAAACACTCTGTTACTTCTTGTAATTTACTAATTTCTCGCTCAAAAATTACAATATATTCTTTGGTATGTTTCTCTAACTTGATATGACAAAAAACTAAAAAATTCTTTTCAATTTTATTTTTATTTAGTAATGCAACATACTGAGTTATTACGCCTTCTCTTTCTAATTTTTTAATTCGTTCATAAACTGCCGTTACTGATAATCCTAAATGTAAAGACAACTGTTTGGTAGTTTGTTTGCTATCTTTTTGGAGTAATACTAAAAGCTTTTTATCAATTGTATCTAATTTCATTTGAAAATTTTCACAGTTTAAAACATAAAGGAATCTCAAAATTAAATAATTTTAGTTTTAAATATCTAAATAATTTTTATTTCTTCTATTATTTTTTAAGAAACATAAATAATGTTACTTACTAAAATTAATATTTACTCACGAGTTTATTTCATTAAAGATAACAGAAATTTAATTCGTATTTTTGAAACTCAATAAATCGATTTCTTAGATGAAAAAAATTCAAATGGTTGACCTACAAGGTCAATATGCAAAAATAAAACCACAAGTAAATAAAGCTTTTGAGAGTGTTTTAGACACTGCCTATTATATTGGAGGTCCTGAGGTTAAAGGATTCGGAAGCGATTTAGAAAAATATTTAGACGTAAAACACGTAATTCCATGTGCTAACGGAACCGATGCTTTGCAAATAGCAATGATGGGTTTAGGTTTAGAACAAGGTGATGAAGTTATTACTGCCGATTTTACTTTTGCTGCAACTGTTGAAGTTATTGCTTTATTAAAGCTAACACCTGTTTTAGTTGATGTTGAAGCAGATACCTTTAACATGAATATTGATGCTTTAAAAAAGGCTATCACCCCAAAAACAAAAGCTATTGTTCCTGTTCATTTATTTGGTCAGTGTGCAAATATGGAAGCTGTAATGCAAGTAGCTAAAGAACATAATTTATTTGTTATTGAAGATAATGCTCAAGCAATTGGTGCTGACTATACTTTTTCTGATGGAACAAAAAAGAAATCTGGAACTATTGGAAATGTAGGAACCACTTCTTTCTTCCCTTCTAAAAACTTAGGTTGTTATGGTGATGGTGGTGCTATTTTTACTAATGATGATGATTTAGCTCATACAATTAGAGGAATTGTAAATCACGGAATGTACAAACGTTATTACCATGATGTTGTTGGTGTAAATTCTCGTTTAGACAGCTTACAAGCAGCTGTTTTACAAATAAAATTACCTTTATTAGACGGTTTTTGTGATGCTCGTAGAAAAGCAGCTACTTACTACTCTAATGCTTTTGCTAATAATCCAAATATTATTACACCAACAATTAGCGATTTTACTACGCATGTTTTTCATCAATATACGTTAAAAATTACAAACGGAAAACGTAACGAATTACATCAGCATTTATTAGACAATAATATTCCTAATGCTATTTATTATCCTGTGCCATTACATGCTCAAAAAGCATATACAGACGAGCGTTATAATGAAGATGATTTTAAAGTTACCAATCAACTAATTGACGAAGTAATTTCATTACCAATGCACACCGAATTAGATGAAGAACAATTAGCTTTTATTACTAAAACTATTTTAAATTTTATAGGTTAATACATATTTTACAACAAAAAAGCTAACGTTAATATGTTAGCTTTTTTTGTTAATCTAATTAAAAAAATCACCAAATATGAAAAAGATATTAGTTACTGGTGGCTTAGGTTTTATAGGCTCACATACAGTTGTAGAATTACAAAACAAAGGTTTTGAAGTTGTTATTATTGATGATTTATCAAACTCTAAAATAACTGTTTTAGATAAAATTACAGAAATAACAGGGGTAAAACCCGATTTTCATCAATTAGATTTACGTATTAAATCAAATGTTACTAATTTTTTCAATAATAATTCTATTGATGGAATTATTCATTTTGCTGCTTTTAAAGCCGTAGGTGAAAGTGTTCAAAATCCGTTAGATTATTACGAAAATAACATCGGAAGTTTAGTTTATTTACTACAAGAAATTAGAAACAGAAAAATTGATAATTTCATTTTTAGTTCATCTTGCACCGTTTACGGACAAGCCGATGAATTACCTATAACAGAAAATGCACCAACAAAACCAGCTGAATCTCCTTACGGAAACACAAAACAAATTGGCGAAGAAATTATAAAAGACACCTGTCATGCACACAATATAAATGCTATTGCATTGCGTTATTTTAATCCGACAGGAGCGCACGAGAGTCTTAAAATTGGAGAATTACCTTTAGGAATTCCTCAAAATTTAATTCCGTATGTAACGCAAACAGCTGCAGGAATTAGAAAAGAGTTAGCGGTTTTTGGTGATGATTACGATACGCCTGACGGAACAGCAATTCGTGATTATATTCATGTAGTCGATTTAGCAAAGGCACATATTGCTGCGTTAAATCGTTTATTAGATAAAAAGAATAAAACTAATTTTGAGTTTTTTAATGTGGGTACAGGAACAGGAAGTTCGGTTTTAGAGGTTATAAATTCATTTGAAAAAGTTACCAATAAAAAACTAAACTATAAAATTGTTGAAAAACGAGCAGGTGATATTACAGCTGCATATGCCGACACTACCATTGCAAATAAAGAACTGAATTGGAAAACTGAAAAAACTTTAGAAGACGCGTTATTATCTTCTTGGCAATGGCAAGAAAACCAGTAAAATACTTTTTTATAATTATTAAAAACAGGGTTCAATATTTTTTTATTGAATCCTATTTTTTTTATTTGAAGCAATTTCCCGCTTTCCGCACTCGCTTTTTTTTGAAGAAAAATCAAAAAAAGAGCTCAAACAAAGCTTCAATCGGGGCTAGGCATTTGTACACTATTTTAAACTTTTAGTTAACATACTAAAAACAACTAATATTTATTTTCTTTAAATAGTAATAAATACAAAACAAAACCTCCAGCTAAGTAAATAGTTGGAGGTTTTTTATTGAATAATTAGGTGTAAAATAATCTTAAATTTCAGTTTGTTCTACAGGTAAAACAGCTGCGCTTGCAGTAACGCTTCTATCAATTTTACGCATTAAACCTTGTAAAACTTTACCAGGACCAACCTCAATAAACTCTGTTCCACCATCGGCAACCATTGCCTGAATACACTGAGTCCATTTTACAGGAGCAGTTAATTGGGCTATTAAATTTTCTTTAATCTCCTCTGGGTTAGTAACTGCTTTTGCCACTACATTCTGATATACTGGGCAAGTTGGCTCACTAAAAGTAGTTTCTTGAATTGCTTTTGCTAATTCCTCACGAGCAGGTTCCATCATTGGTGAATGAAATGCTCCTCCAACAGGTAAAACTAAAGCTCTACGTGCGCCTTTTTCTGTTAATATTTCACAGGCTTTTTCAATAGCTGTTACTTCTCCTGAAATTACTAATTGCCCAGGGCAGTTATAATTTGCCGCCACTACAATTCCATCAATTTCGGCACAAGTATCTTCAACAATTTTATCTTCTAAACCTAAAACAGCTGCCATAGTTGATGGCTTTATTTCACAGGCTTTTTGCATTGCCAAAGCTCTTTTTGAAACTAAAGTTAATCCATCTTTAAATGATAAAACACCGTTTGCTACTAATGCTGACAATTCTCCTAAAGAATGTCCTGCAACCATTTCTGGTTTAAAATTATCGCCTAAAACCTTTGCTAAAATTACCGAATGTAAAAAAATAGCTGGCTGGGTAACTTTGGTTTGTTTTAATTGTTCGGCTGTACCTTCAAACATTACGTCTGTAATACTAAAACCTAATATATCGTTTGCGCTTTCAAATAGCTCTTGGGCTAAAGGATATTTTTCATATAAATCTAATCCCATTCCTGTAAATTGTGCTCCTTGACCTGGAAAAATATATGCTTTCATCTGTTTATTTGTTGTTTTTTATGCTATGCAAACATACACATTTTAAAAATTTATCGTTAATGAGTTAATGTATTAAGTTCGGTTTTATAAAATGATGCAGAAATACCTAGCCCCGATTGTAGCAATTGTTTGAGCTCCTTTTTTTCTTTTAAAAAAAAGAGCGAGTGCGAAAAGCGGGAAATAGCTCCAAATAAATAGTTATAGTGTTTTGAAAAAAATAAGTAACAATTGCCCTAGAAATTCCTACTTTTGATACTCAAATAAAATTATGATAAGTAAATCTTTTTATCGATTAATTAAAAATTATTTTTCAACCTCAGAAGCATTAGCGATTAACTTAAATTTGATAGCAAACTTACTTGTTATTGGAATTTTAGGCTATATCTTTTTTAAATTATTCCGTTATTATGGAACGCGTTTTGTAAAAAAAATAGTGTCAAAAACAAGTACTAATTTTGATGATTTTTTATTGAATAATCGGGTGTTTTTAAATGCTTCTCGAATTGTAGTTTTTTTATTCTTATATTCTTTACTAGCTCCTCTTTTAATTGATTTTCCTAATGTTTTAAACTATGGACAACGTTTTATTAATTTAGCTATTTTACTTTCAATCATCTGGTTTGTTCGAAGTATTTTATTAACAATTAAAGATTTTTTACGCACTTTAACCGCCTTTAAAGACAAGCCTTTAGAGAGTTATGTTCAAATTTTTATGATTGTTTTATGGATTATCGGTTTTGTTATTTCGTTTTCGATAATAACAGGAAAACCATTGATTCGTTTTTTAACGGCTTTAGGAGCTTTTTCGGCTGTTTTATTACTTATTTTTAAGGATACAATTTTAGGTTTTGTAGCAAGTATTCAAATAACGGTAAACGATACGGTGCGTTTAAATGATTGGATTACCATTGATAAATACAATGCCGATGGAAATGTAACGGCAATTAATTTAGCCTCCGTAATTGTGCAAAATTTTGACAATACTGTAACCAGTATTCCTACGTATTCGTTGATTTCGGAATCGTTTAAAAACTGGCGTGCCATGGATAATTCTGGCGGACGTAGAATAAAACGCTCGGTACTTATAAAATCGAATAGTATTCATTTTTTAACAGATGAAGATATTGAAAACTATAAAAAAATAAGCTTATTAACCGATTATGTTACCACAGCTTACCAAGATATAAAAGCGCATAATTTGAAAAATAATATTGATAAATCAATATTAATTAACGGTAGAAACTTAACTAATTTTGGGATGTTTCGTAAATATTTAGACGAATATTTAAAACAACATCCGAAGATAAATCAAGAATTATTGTTTATGTCACGTCAGTTACAGCCTACCGAAAACGGGATTCCGTTAGAAATATATGCGTTTTGTAAAAATAAATCTTGGCATATTTATGAACGAGATATGGCAGATATTTTTGACCATATATTAGCTAGTGTTTCTTATTTTAATTTAGAAATTTTTGAAAATCCAACAGGAAATGATATTTCAAAACTTAAAAAATAATTCTTTATGGCAATTGGCTTTGCGAAAATTTATAGAAAGTAAAACAGGGGTTTTTAGCTTTTTATTTATCGTTTTCTGCGGATGTATGGCTGTTTTTTGTTATCTAATTGCACCTGATAATAGCAATTCTGCAAATCAGATGCACTTAGAAATTCATTCAAAATCACCAGGTTTTTCAGTACAGATGCTTAGTATTCCGTCAAAATTAAAAGAAAAACAATCGTGGTTTTCGGTTTTTATCGATGGAAAAAAAAATGTTGCTACAGAAATTCCTATAAAGTCGTATCAATTAAAAGATAATCAATTAGAAATTGTAAAATATTCGGATGGTTTATCAAAAGCATATCCGCTGTCTTTATTTAAAAATAAACCTGAAAAATATATTCAACAAAAAACATTTTGGTTTGGAACAGATAAATATGGACGCGATTTATTAAGTCGCTTATTAATTGGAGCACGAATTTCATTTTTCATCGGATTTATAGCTGTTTTTATATCGCTTTTAATCGGTATTCCTGTTGGAGCAATTGCTGGGTATTTTGGTGGAAAAATCGATAATTTTATTATGTGGATTATCAATATTACTTGGTCTATTCCTACATTGTTATTGGTAATCGCTATTACTTTAGCTTTAGGAAAAGGTTTTTGGCAGGTGTTTATCGCCGTAGGCTTAACCATGTGGGTGGAAGTTGCTCGTGTAGTACGAGGGCAGGTAATTACCACCAAAGAACAACAGTATGTAGAGGCTGCAAAAGCTTTAGGTTTTTCTGATTTTCGAATTATTTTTAAACATATTTTACCTAATATTTTAGCGCCTATTATTGTAATTTCATCAGCAAATTTTGCAGCGGCTATTTTAATTGAAAGTGGGTTGAGTTTTTTAGGAATCGGTGCGCAACCTCCAACACCATCGTGGGGCGCGATGATTAAAAATCATTATAATTACATCATTTTAGGAAAGCCTTTTTTAGCCTTAATCCCAGGATTGGCAATTATGAGCTTAGTAATGGCTTTTATGCTAATAGGAAATACGCTTCGTGATGCTTTGGATGTAAAAGGGTAGTTTTTGGGTTTAAAATACATCTATCTTTATTTACTCTAAATAAGAATAAGTTGTATTTTTGCATCCAAAAATAACTAAAATGAAAATATATAAAATTTTATTAATAACATTATTCTCGGTATTTAGTGTGTATTCACAAAATGTACTAACAGGAACTATTACTGATACGCATGGAGAGGGAATTGTAGGGGCTGCTATTTTTATAAAAAAAATAGAAAAAGGAACAACAACAAATATTGAAGGAAAATACGAACTTAAAAATTTAGAAAAAGCAACGTATTTAATAATGTTTCAATCTTTAGGATACAAAACAGAAGTTAAAGAAGTAAGTATTACTACTAATATTACGACTTTAAATATGGTTTTAGAAGAGGATAAAAGTCTTTTAGATGAAATTGTTGTTTCTGCAGGAAGAACTTCAGAAAAAATTTCAGAAATACCTGCTTCTATTACAATTGTAGGAACAAGGGAGTTGGAAAAATTAGGTACAACGACTACGAATATTAATGATATTTTAGAGTTTTCTGTCCCTGGTTTAGCTTCTAGTACAGGAACTTATTCTAATTGGGGGCAAACACTTCGTGGTAGACAACTGCTAGTAATGGTAGATGGAATACCGCAATCTACACCTCTTAGAAATGCCAAAGTGGGTTTAAAATCTTTAAATCCAAATGATATTGCCAGAGTTGAAGTTATAAAAGGAGCTACTGCTATTTACGGTAATGGTGGAGATGGTGGTATTATAAACTATATTACAAAAAAGCCAAATAAATATAAAAAATTAAGTGGTACAACAAATTTGTGGCAAACTGCTAATTTGACTAAAACTAAAGATGCTTTAGGATGGGGAGCATATCAATCTTTATCAGGAAATATAAATAATTTTTCATACTATGCCTCTGGAAGTTTCGAGCAAACAGGTAACAAATATGATGCAAATGCAGATGTATTATTACCTACTTATGGCTTAGATAACACAAAAATATTTAGTGGTTTATTAAAATTAGGCTATCAACTTAATGACAATCAAAAATTAAGTTTAATGGCGAATCATTATCAAACTCGTCAAAACACTCCTTTTGTTGCTACATTAGGTTCAATAACGGTATTAAATAAAGAAGGAGATTACAAAATAACTCCAGGAAAAGGAATATTACCAACATCAACAAATCCGATACTAGGTAGTGAAACAGGAGTTACCACTACAAATGCACAATTAAAGCACCAATTATCTGATATTTTTAACGGTACAACAAATTTAGATACTGATGTATTTTATCAAAAAAGTAAAAATATATTTTTCTATTCTCCTAGGTTTGTTGGTGGAGGACAATCTGTTGTAAATTCAGAAAAAATAGGTTTTAGACCTAATTTTCATACTGTTTTAAACATCGATTCTCTCATAAATATGTCTTTTACTTATGGTGTTGATATTTTAAAAGATAAAACAAACCAAGGGTTATTAGATGGACGCTTATGGGTTCCTAATTTAGATTTATTTAGCTACGCACCATATTTGCAAGCTAAATTTAAATATAATCAAGATTGGGTTTTTAAAGCAGGTGTACGTTACGATGCGATGAATCTTAAAATTGAAGATTTTACTACATTACCTTATTCATCTAAGTCAGATAATAATTTTACAGATCCTGTTAATGTTATTGGTGGTGATTTAGATTTTAAAAATACCGCTATAAACTTAGGGCTTAGATATATTAAAAATGATGAATTTATACCTTATGCAAGTTATTCTCAAGGGTTTTCTCTACCTGATTTAGGTAGAACATTAAGAACTGCAATGACTGATAATGTAAATCATTTAGATATTAACGCAATCAAAACAAACAATTACGAATTTGGATTTTTATCAAAATTTAAGCACGTACGTTTCGAAGCTGTAGGTTTTTATAGTACTTCAAACTTCGGGTTGGGGCTTATTTTTAACGATGATATTAATAGGTTTGAACAATCTAAAAATCCTCAAAAAATATATGGAGCTGAAGTTGCTACTGATTTTACTTTTTTAGAAGATAAATTACAATTTGGTGGTTCGTATTCTTTTGTTGAAGGATTAAAACATACTCCAGGAAATCCAAATGATTTAAGTTATATTGGTGGCGATGTTATTTCTCCTCCTAAAACGACTGCGTATATTAATATTGAACCAATAAAAAATCTAACGTCATCAGTGCGTTTAATTTATACAGGTAATCGCAATCGATTTAATCCGAAGGAAAAAGAAGGTATATATTCTTATAATTATAGAGAAGTACCTGTAAAAGGATACACAATGCTTAATTTTTCAAGTACATATACTGTAAAAAATAATATAAAATTATCGGTTGCGGTAAATAACTTATTAAATGAGTTCTTTTTACCTGCAAGAGCACAATGGGCAGCCCCATTAAGAAGTCAAACTAGCGCAGGTGAAGGAATAAATGCTAAACTAGGAGTGGTTTATGAATTTTAGAAGAAAATAAATAAATAATTTTATCAAAAAAAGCGAATGATTTACATTCGCTTTTTTTTAATATGTAACGAAGTAAATGAAACCCTATAAAATAATTAAAATACTTCATTTATGGCTTGGTTTAACTGTTGGAGCTATTGTTTCTTTTTCAGGAATAACAGGCTCTTTATATCTTTTGCAACCTGAAATTGCTGCTTATTTAACAGCTAAAGAATTAAATATTGATACTTTTAATAAAACAAAGATATCTTATCAAAAAAATATTCAGACAGTCGCTAAACTAACAGAAATACATGGTGATTCTATCAAAAAAATACAACTTCCTTATCGAAAAAATAATTATATTATTTTAACTTTTTTAAATGGAACAACTTCTTATTTTCATCCTGAAAAGGGTGTTTATTTAGGAAATAATTTAAAAATAAACTCTTTTTTTGAAATACTATTACAACTTCATAGAAACTTATGTTTTAAACCTTATGGAAGTTATATTATAGGAGTGTCATCTCTTATTTTTTGCTTTTTGATATTAATTTCAGGGTTTTTATTGTGGCGTAGGAGCTATAAAAAAAGATGGAAAAAAGGGTTTACGATAAATTGGTATTCTTCTAAAAAGAAATTTAATTATAATTTGCATAAAGTAGCAGGCATTTATTTTATAATACCATTAATAATGCTTTCTTTTTCAGGAGCATATTTTACTTTTCATAAAGAATATAGAATATTATTATCGGTATTACCAGCGTATAAAATAGCAGAAAACTCTAGTATTCATAAAACCAAAATAGGTGGTTTTTTCGATATTGAAAAGCAAACAAAAAGGTTATTTCCTGATGATAAACTTTGGTCAATATATTATCCTTCAAAAAAAGATGAATATTATCGATTTAGGTTTATAAACACGCTTAAAATTGAAAGTGGACTTAGAAAGTCAACAGATATTTTTACAGATAAAAATTCAACAATAGTTAAAATAAACTCTTTTTATAAAAATCCATTATCTTTGAGAATAACAGCACAAATGTATCCAATTCATATTGGCGAATCATTCGGCTTTTTTCATCGTATTTTAGTTTTTATTACAGGGTTTATTCCACTGATTCTTTACATAACAGGAATTCGTTTTTATTTATATAAAAAACGTAGATAATCCATTATTAAAAATGATTTTTGAAAACAGTTTAACTGAATTTCAATATTATAAATTATGATGTACTTTTGTTATTAAAAAAGAACAGATGAGTTTTAGCGTACAATTTAAAACACGATGGGCAGATTTTGATGCCAATATTCATATGCGTCATACCGCATACAACGATTATGCTGCCGAAGTTAGATTGCGTTTTTTTAAAGAACACAATATTTCTATTCAAGATTTTACTAAAGAAAAAACAGGTCCTATTTTATTTGAAGAAAACACCAAATTTTTACGTGAAATTCACATGGGAACTGATATTTCGGTAAATTTAAAAATTATTGGTTTATCAAATAAAGGTGAGCGTTGGAAAATTCAACATGAAGTTTTTAATGAAAAAGGCGATTTATCGGCAGTAATTACCGTGTATGGAGCTTGGTTAGATTTGGAAAAAAGAAAATTAACGGTTCCGTCTGAAAAATTTCAAACAATTTTCAATAAAGTAGAAAAAACAGCCGATTTTCAAGAAATTATCTTAAAATAATAGTAAATAATATTTAATGAGTATATCTAAAAAAATAAAATTAATTGTAGCAATTATTGTCCTTATTACTGGGTGTTTATTAAAACAAACCCCTGGCGATACTACCACAGATGTTACACGAAATCCTAGTGGTTTTAATTATTTACCTACTTCAACAACGGGCGTTATTGTAAAGCATGATGGTTTTCAATTATCGTATAACGAAAAACATGAACAGGCAGAATGGGTAGCTTATTCTTTGAGTAAAAATGATATTAAGACTACTAAAATTAAGCGTCCTTATTTTATTAATGACCCAAAGGTAAAAACACGGTCGGCAAATTATAAAAGTTATAAAAAATCAGGCTACGATAGAGGTCATTTATGCCCTGCTGCCGATAAAAAATATTCAGTAGAGGCGTATAATGAAACTTTTTACACTTCTAATGTTACGCCACAAAGACATAGTTTTAATGCAGGAATTTGGCTTCGATTAGAAGAAAAAACGCGTTATTGGGCTAAGAAATATCAAAATATATATGTGGTAACAGGTGGTATTTTACAAGATGATTTAAGAACTATCGGACGTGATAAAGTATCTATTCCTAAAGAGTTTTATAAAATAATTGTAGATTATACAAATCCAAGCCAAGCAAAAGCGATTGCTTTTTTAATACCTCATAAAAAAAGTAAAAAACCGTTGTATGAATTTGTGGTTTCTATTGATGCTTTAGAAGCAAAAACAGGAATCGATTTTTTCCCTGAATTACCAGATAATATTGAAGATAAAGTAGAAAGTTCTAGTAATTATAAAGCGTGGGTTTTTAGGTAAATTAAACCTAGTTATCTATTATAGAATATGAAATAAAATCCTACGCAAAATGTGTAGGATTTTTTATTAGTGAGTATTCTATTCAAATTAAAATAAAAGAGTATCTTAAAAAAAGTACTTTTACATTTCCAATAAATAGCGTAGCATAACTTTGTAATGATAGAAAATAAAGAATTAGACCTTGCCGTTCAGTTTATAGAAAAAACAGATAGAAACCTTTTTATCACAGGGAAAGCAGGAACAGGAAAAACTACTTTTTTACATAAAATAAAAAATGAATCTTTAAAAAGAATGGTTATTGTAGCGCCCACTGGCGTTGCGGCAATTAATGCAAAAGGAGCAACGATTCATTCTTTTTTTCAGATGCCTTTTGGGCCTATTTTACCAAATCAGATTGAAAATACTTCGACTCAGCAACGTAAGTTTAATAAAACTAAAATTGATATTATTAAATCATTAGATTTAGTAATTATTGATGAAATTAGTATGGTTCGAGCCGATTTATTAGACGGAATTGACCAAGTTTTAAGAAAATATAAGAATCGTCATAAAGTTTTTGGCGGTGCACAGGTTTTAATGATTGGCGATTTACAGCAATTATCGCCAGTAGTAAGACCAAATGATTGGAATTTATTAAAAGAACATTATAAATCTGTTTATTTTTTTAGTAGTAAAGCTTTTCAAGAATCGAATACAATAGCTATCGAACTAAAAAAAATATATAGACAAAAGAATGATGCTTTTATAAAAATATTAAATGAAATCAGAAATGACTCTTTGTCTTATGATTCTGAAAAAATATTAAATGAAAGATATGACCCTAATTTTCAGCCTAAAAAAAATGAAGGGTATATTACATTAACTACTCATAATAAAAGGGCAGAGGCAATTAACACGCTAGAATTAGAAAAAATAAAGAAGAAAAGTTTCTTTTTTAAAGCTGATGTTTCTGGTAAATTTAATGAAAACTCCTATCCAAATAGTGATGATTTAGAATTAAAAATAGGGGCTCAGGTAATGTTTATTAAAAATGATAGCTCACCTGAAAAACGATACTTCAATGGTAAAATTGGCGAAATAAAAAGTATTGATGATGATACTATTTACGTAAAATGCCCTAATGATGATTTTGAAATTGAAACAAAGAAAGAAATTTGGGAGAATATAAGCTATTCAATCGATGAAGAAACTAAAGAAATAAAAGAAGATGTTGCGGGTTCTTTTACACAAATTCCGTTGCGATTGGCTTGGGCAATTACCATTCATAAAAGCCAAGGGTTAACTTTTGAAAAAGCAATTATTGATGCAGAAGCTTCTTTTGCACACGGTCAAACCTATGTAGCACTTAGTAGATGTACTAGTTTAGAAGGAATTGTTTTGAAAACAAGGATTGGAAGTAGTTCAATTATTAACGATAGAACCGTAGATTCTTTTAATAAAAATGTAAGCCAGAATATTCCTGATAAAACTGTTTTAGATGATTCTGAAAAAAAATATCAGCTTAATTTAATTGCCGAATTATTTGATTTCCGCCCGTTTTTATATCCAACCACAAGGGCTATTGATATTTTTTATAAAAATCAAACTAGTTTAAATGGTATTATGATTACTCATTTAGAAACTATTAAAGATGATGGAATTATTCCGTTATTAAAAATTGCCAATGGTTTTAAAAATCAATTAGAAGCACTTTCTAAAGATACAGAATTAGCTGAAAATAGCACTGTAATTAATGATAGATTTGCAAAGGCGATTACTTATTTTAAAACGCAAACGCAAGAGTTTATAAAAAAACCATTAAGTGGAATTTCTTTTTCTACCGATAATAAAGCAGTTCAAAAAGACTTAGAAACTCAAATTTATACCTTAAAAAATTTACTATCGATTAAATTATATTGTTTCTTAAAATTAAAAGATACTTTTAAGGTAAAAGATTATTTGCAAATTCGTGCCGATGCAGTTTTACTAAATACCGAAAAGCCTGTTAAAAAAATATTTGTATCAGCAAAAGATCCTGCTTTGGCGGTAAGTTTACGTATGTTAAGGGATGAAATTTCTAAAAAACAAAATACGGCTCCTTTTCAAATTTTTAGTCAAAAAACATTGTATGCAATTTGCGACAGTCTTCCTAAAACTGCTAAAGAATTATTAAAAGTAGAAGGTATGGGGAAAGTTAGAGTACAAAAATATGGTGGTCAAATTTTAGATGCCGTTAGTTTTTATTGTAAGAAAAACAAATTGAAATCGTCGGTTAAAACTGTTTCAAAAACAGGGAAATTAGCTGTAAAAAAAAGAACTGAAATAAAAATACCTACCAGAGAAATTACTTATAATTTCTTTAAACAAGGGGTGTCAGCAAAAGAAATAGCAACTAAAAGAGGGTTAACTTTAAACACTATTGAAACACATTTAATGAGCTATATTAGTGCTGGAGATATTGATGTATTAGATGTTATACCTTTAAAAAAGTATAAAGAATTAGTAGAAACCATTGAAGAAACGGAATTTAAAAGTCTAAGTGATTTAAAGAAAAAAATGGATAAGAAATTTTCCTTTTCAGAATTAAAAATGGTGTTACTTTCATTGAAATTATAAGAGCCTGTTTAAATTTTATCAAAAAAAAGTTTTATAACAGGAAAACAGAAAATCGAATCCGTCATGCTGAATTTATTTCAGGTTCGCACCCTGATTTGCCTAGTTCTCCTGTTGATGCGATGCTGAAATAAATTCAGCATGACGAGAATTTGATTGTTTATTTAATTTTTAAAGCTAAATTAAATAAATAATCAAAAAAATTATTAAAAAAAAGACCATTCAATTATTTTGAATGGTCTTTTTTATACAATATGTTTAGAGTGAATTTACAAATCAAAACCAATATTAACAGCAAGTTTTTCGGCTATTAATTTATTAATTCGTTTTTTTACCTCTGGTATTTTTACACTTTCTAAAACCGTGTTGGCAAAGGCATACATTAATAATGCTTGAGCTTCTTTTTTAGGAATTCCACGTTGTTGCATGTAAAATAAAGCATCTTCATCTAACTGCCCGATAGTACAACCGTGTGAACATTTTACATCATCAGCAAAAATTTCTAATTGCGGTTTTGCATTAATTGTTGCTTTATCGCTAATTAAAACATTGTTGTTTTGCTGATACGCATTTGTTTTCTGAGCTTCTTTTTCAACAATTACTTTTCCGTTGAAAACTGCCGTAGAACGTCCTCCGTAAATTCCTTTGTAATCTTGATGAGACTCACAATTAGGTTCAATATGATGCACCAACGTATGATGGTCAATATGTTGTTTTCCTTCAGAAATCGTAATTCCTTTTAAAATAGAATCGATATGTTCGCCTTTTTGATAAAAATTCAAATTATTACGAGTAATATTTCCTCCAAAAGAAAAAGTATGCACCGAAACAATACTGCTCGATTTTTGTTCGATATAAACATTATCAACTAATGACGCATTTTCATGGTCATTTTGAATTTTATACATATCAACCGTAGCATCTTTTTTAGCAAAAACCTCGGTAACCGCATTTGTTAAAACAGGGTTTGAAGTTAAACTTTGATGACGCTCAATAATTTGAACATGGGCATTCTGCTCGGCAATAATTAAATTACGAGGCTGTGTCATTACCGCATCTTTTTCTTTATCCGTGGTAAAATAAATAATTTGAATCGGCTTTTGAACTTCTACATTTTTAGGAATATAAATATAGGCTCCCTCGTTTGCAAAGGCGGTATTTAGCGATGTTAAATTATCTTGTTTGGCTATTTTATTGAAATAATCTTCAATAATAGTTGAATATTTTGGTTTTTTTAATGCCGATGACATTAAACAAACATCAATAGTATCGTGCGTGGTTTCTGATAAAAAAGAACTGTATTTTCCGTTGATAAAAACTACTTTATAAGTATCTATATCGTGGATGAAATATTTCTTTACATCGGCTAAATCAATAGCAACTTCCGAGTTTGGAAAAATATTATAATCGTGCTTTAACACCGAATTTAAAGACGTGTATTTCCATGCTTCTAATTTCTTAGTAGGAAATCCTGAATCTTCAAAATTTTGAAATGCTTTGCTTCTAATATCGTGTACATCAGAATTAATATCTTCACCATTTTCAAAGGCAACGTACGATGCGGTTATTTTGTCTTTTAATTCCATATATTTTTTTAAGAATTAACTTCATCTTTAATCCAATCATATCCTTTTGCTTCTAATTCTAAAGCTAAAGAAGCATCACCAGATTTTACAATTTGACCATTGTATAAAACGTGTACAAAATCAGGAACGATATAATCTAATAAACGCTGATAATGTGTAATAACAATTACTGCGTTATCTTTCGATTTTAATTTATTAACTCCGTTAGCAACAATACGTAAAGCATCAATATCTAAACCAGAATCTGTTTCATCTAAAATGGCTAATTTAGGTTCTAACATTGCCATTTGAAAAATCTCGTTTCTTTTCTTTTCTCCACCAGAAAACCCTTGATTTAATGAACGAGATAAGAATTTACGGTCTATTTCTAATAATTCTGATTTCTCACGAATCATTTTAAGCATATCTTTAGCAGGCATTTCTTCTAAGCCTTTAGCTTTACGAGATTCGTTTATAGCTGTTTTAATAAAGTTAGTTACGGTAACTCCAGGAATTTCAACAGGATATTGAAAAGATAAAAACACACCATTGTGTGCTCTTTCTTCAGGAGCTAATTCACTAATATCTTCTCCATTAAGTTCTATTGAACCTTGTGTAACTTCATATTCTTCTTTTCCTGCAATTACAGAAGCCATAGTACTTTTACCTGCACCGTTTGGTCCCATTATAGCATGAACTTCTCCTGCTTTAATTTCTAAATTCAATCCTTTTAAGATTGATTTATCTTCTATGTTAGCGTGTAAATTTTCTATTTTTAACATGGTAATATATCTTTGTTATTGGCTATTAACCAACGCTTCCTTCTAAACTGATTTCTAATAATTTTTGTGCTTCTACAGCAAATTCCATTGGTAATTTATTTAGTACTTCTTTACTAAATCCGTTTACGATTAATGCAATTGCTTTTTCGGTATCAATTCCACGTTGATTACAGTAAAATAATTGGTCTTCTCCAATTTTACTTGTCGTTGCTTCGTGTTCTATTTGCGCCGATTTATTTTTTGTTTCGATATATGGAAAGGTGTGTGCACCACACTGATTACCCATTAATAAAGAATCACATTGCGAGAAGTTACGTGCATTTTCGGCACGAGAGCCAATTTGGACTAATCCTCTATAACTGTTTTGTGATTTTCCTGCGGATATTCCTTTTGATATAATGGTTGACTTGGTGTTTTTACCTAAGTGAATCATTTTAGTACCAGTATCGGCTTGTTGATAATTATTGGTAACGGCAATTGAATAAAATTCTCCAACCGAATTATCTCCTTTTAAAATACAACTTGGGTATTTCCAAGTAACTGCCGAACCAGTTTCTACTTGTGTCCAAGAAACTTTTGCATTGGTTTCACAAATGGCTCTTTTGGTTACAAAATTGTAAACACCACCTTTTCCTTCTGCATTTCCTGGGTACCAGTTCTGAACCGTAGAATATTTAATTTCAGCATCGTCCATGGCAATTAATTCAACCACGGCGGCATGTAATTGATTTTCATCTCGACTAGGAGCGGTACAACCTTCTAAATAAGAAACATAACTTCCTTTGTCGGCAACAACTAACGTTCTTTCAAACTGTCCTGTTCCTCCTTCGTTAATTCTGAAATAGGTTGATAATTCCATTGGGCAACGAACGCCTTTTGGAATATAACAAAATGAACCATCAGAAAAAACTGCGGAATTTAACGCCGAATAAAAATTATCCGTAGTTGGCACAACAGTTCCTAAATATTTTCGGACTAATTCAGGATGCTCTTGAATCGCTTCAGAAATAGGCATAAAAATAATCCCTTTTTTACCTAAAGTTTCTCTAAAAGTTGTTGCAACAGAAACAGAATCTACTACAATATCAACCGCTACGTTTGCTAACTTTTTTTGTTCATCTAAAGAAATTCCTAAACGTTTAAAAGTGTCCAATAATTCAGGGTCAACTTCATCTAAACTGTTTAATTTTGGCTTTTCTTTTGGTGCTGAGTAGTAGGCAATATCTTGAAATTTAGGCTTTTCATACTGAACATTTGCCCATTCAGGTTCTTCCATTTTTTCCCAAACTCGAAAGGCTTCTAAACGCCAATCGGTCATCCATTGTGGTTCGTTTTTCTTTTTTGAAATTGCTCGAACTACATCTTCATTTAACCCTTTTGCAAAGGTTTCACTTTCTATATCAGTATAAAAACCATATTCATATTCTTTGGTTTTTAACTCTTCTCTTAAATCATCTTCGGTGTACTTGCTCATTTGAGTTGTAATATTATAAAGAAAAACTTTCACCACATCCGCAGGTACGGTTGGCATTCGGATTGTTAAAAACAAAGCCTTTTCCGTTTAACCCTCCAGAATACTCTAAGGTAGTTCCTACAAGGTATAAAAAGCTTTTTTTATCAACAACAATTTTTATATTATTTTCTTCGAAAATTTTATCGTTTTCTTGGGTGTTTTTGTCAAAAGTTAAGTCGTATGATAATCCTGAACAACCTCCGCTTTTTACGCCAACACGAACAAAATCGGTGGTAGCATCAAAGCCGTCTTCTGTCATTAATTGAACAACTTTATTCTTTGCTGTTTCTGAAACTTTTATCATATTTTTAGTGGTTTAACTATAAATAAGTTGCAAATATACTTACAAAATATGATTTTTATTAGCTTTTTAATCAATAAACTAGACTGTGTTTATCGAACTACTTAAATATTTTTCACAAAAAATAAATACGATTACTTGTTTATCTTTTAATAATTATTGCGAAACAGTTCCTAAACTAAAAACGCCTTTCTTTCCATTTTCAAACATCATTTTTTGGGTATCATAGCTTTTTGTTAAATAGGTGTTTAGTTCATTTAAATCCCAATCTTTAGGGTTTTTAAACCATTGTGCAACATTCATTTTTAGTTCGATAGTTGCATCATTTTTAATAGGAATTACACCTAAATCAACTAAAAAAGACGTGTTTTCTGTTTTTTTAGTTGCGGTATTAAAAGGGCTAATTGTATGGTAGTTGAAAGGTACGTAAATCTTTTTAGCATTAAAATAAGTACCGTCCATTTTCATAAAATGATAGCCGCCACCTAATTTTTCTGACACATTAAAATTTTCTAAACCTTTTAAATTTTTAGTAGAGTTTTCTTCTTTATTTAAGCCAAAAGTAACAGAAACTGTATAAATTCCTTCCGATATTTTTTCAGGTAAAACAGCTGTTAAACTTTTTGAATCTTTTAAATTTACTAAATAATGAGTTTTAAAAACGGTAGAAATCCCTGCGCCATCGGTAAAAATAACATTTGAAATAATATAATATAAATCATCAATAATAAGTTTTGTACCGAGTTTATTCGTGAATTTTGTACGGCTTAAATCATCGGTATTTATAGGTGTTTTATCCCAATTTTGAGTAAAATTAAGTTTGATAGTAGCGTGTTTAATTAATTCATCATCATCAGTACTGCAAGAAAAAAAAAGGGCACTTATAGTAAATAAGAAAATATATTTCATTCGGATATTATTTAGGTTTTAAAAATCAATAAAAGAGCATCAAAGATAATTAAATACTTGTTGTTATCTTTGCCAGATGTTAGAAGATAAAAATCAAGAGAGAACATCATTAGCCAAACTAGGAGAGTTTGGATTAATAAACCATTTAACTGAGCATTTTAAGCTGTACAATTCATCAACGGTAAAAGGAATTGGCGATGATGCTGCGGTTATTAGCGCATCAGAAAAAGAACGCTTAATAACTACCGATTTATTGGTTGAAGGCGTGCATTTTGATTTAAGTTACATGCCTTTAAAACACTTAGGATATAAAGCTGTAATGGTTAATTTATCAGACGTGTATGCAATGAATGGCGTTGCCGAACAAATTACGGTTTCTATAGCCGTTTCAAACCGTTTCCCGTTAGAAGCTTTAGAAGAATTATACGCAGGAATTCAACTTGCTTGTGATACGTATAAAGTTGATTTAATAGGAGGAGATACAACTTCATCAACCAAAGGAATGCTAATTTCTATTACAGCAATAGGAACAGCAGAAAAAGAAGAAATTGTATATAGAGATGGCGCAAAAGACACTGATTTAATCGTTGTTTCAGGCGATTTAGGTGCGGCATATTTAGGATTACAAGTTTTAGAAAGAGAGAAACAAGTATTTCAAGTAAACCCACAAAATCAGCCCGATTTAGATGCTTATACTTATTTAATTGAACGTCAATTAAAGCCCGAAGCTCGTAAAGATGTTGTTGCCTTATTAAAAGATTTAGAGGTAAAACCAACATCTATGATTGATATTTCTGACGGATTATCATCAGAAATAATGCACATTTGTACCCAAAGTAAAATGGGATGTAAAATTTATGAAGATAAATTACCGCTAGACCCGCAAGTAATTTCAACATCCGAAGAATTTAAAATGGACAGCACCATGATTGCTTTGAGTGGTGGCGAAGATTACGAATTGTTATTTACCGTACCGCTTGCCGATTTTGATAAAATAAAATCGAATCCGAATTTATCAATTATCGGGCATGTTGTTGCGCAAAATCAAGGAATGAATTTAGTAACCCGTGCCAATCAAGAAATTGAATTAAAAGCACAAGGTTGGAATACTTTTAAGCAAGACGATCAAGAATAATTCGATAATAAATACAAGACTTATTATTATATCAAAAAACCATACTTTTTAAAAGTGTGGTTTTTTTTAGTCATTTTATTAAAGGATGATATAAAAATAATTATTTGAAGCAATTTCCCGCTTTCCGCACTCGCTCTTTTTATTTTTAAAAGAAAAAATAAAAAGGAGCTCAAACAAATGCGTCAATCGGGGCTAGGCATTTGTGCTAATATTAATTTTTTTAACTTCAAAAAATAATCGATTTAAAAAATTTTATAAAAAAAAATAAAAATGGCGTAAAAATTGTATATTAGTAATCAGAAAGTAACACTATTAATTAACTAAAAAAAATCTAAAAGAAAATGGGAATTTTTTCATTTATTAAAAACGCTGGAGCTAAAGTATTTGGTGTAGGAAAAACAACAGAAGAGGAAGCTGCTGAAAAATCTATCAAATTAATAGATGCAGTAAACGGATTAGAATTATCTGTTGAAAATTTAGCAATTGCTATAGAAGAAGACAAAGCAATTATTTCTGGTGAAGCTGCCGATTTAGCAACCAAAGAAAAAGTAATTTTAGTAGTAGGAAACACTAACGGAATTGGTTCAGTTGAAGACAACATGAGCGTTGCACCTGTTGAGGTTGTAGCAGAACAAGTTGAAGTTGTAGAAGAAATAATGGCGCAATTTCATACTGTAGGAAGTGGAGATACTTTAGGTAAAATAGCAAAAGAATTTTATGGTGATGCTATGAAGTACACCGTAATTTTTGAAGCAAACAAGCCAATGTTATCGCACCCTGATAAAATTTACCCAGGGCAAGTATTAAGAATACCTGCTTTAGTAGATTAATTATAAACGGAAGGTAATTGAAATACTAAATAAAATTAAAAAAAGCACTGCACTAGCAGTGTTTTTTTGTGGTTAAAATTCAGTAATAAACCGCATCTTTGTATTTTTTTAAAGCATAAAAGAATGAATCAAAGAACCCTTGCATTAATAGCCTCGTCAATAGCTACAGTTATTTATGGAATTACCTTTACAGTAGCTAAAGAAGTAATGCCAATGTATATAAAACCTTTTGCATTTATCATACTTCGAGTAGCAGGAGCTACTACTGTTTTTTGGGCTTTAGGATTTTTTGTAAACGCAAAATCAATAGAAAAATCAGATTATAAAAAAATTCTAATTACGGCTTTTTTTGGTGTTGGGCTAAACATGCTTACTTTTTTTAAAGGACTAAGTTATACCACGCCAATTAGTGCATCGGTAATGATGGTTACTGCACCCATTTTAGTATTAATATTCGCTAGTATTTTATTAAAAGAACGTTTAATTCCTCGTAAAATAATAGGTGTAATTGTAGGAATGGTAGGTGCAATTATTTTAATAGCCTACGGAAGTTCGGCTAATGTAGCAGCTAAAAATATTATGTTGGGTAACTTTTTAGTGTTTGTAAATGCCGCTTCGTACGCAATGTATTTAGTACAGGCTAAAAAATTAATCGCAAAATACCATCCGATTGTTTTTGTAAAATGGCTGTATTTATTTGGGTTATTACTTGTGTTACCTTTCGGATTATCAGAATTAATGGAAGTACAATGGCAAGTAATGCCAACGTCTATTTATTTAAAAGCAGGTTTTGTCGTATTATTTACCACTTGTATCACTTATTTATGTAATTTATTTGCGCTAGCACGCTTAAAACCCACAACAGTAAGTGTTTTTATTTATTTGCAACCTGTAATTGCTTCTATTTATGCGTTAATGGTAGGAAGCGATAGTTTTAATACTGTAAAAATAGTAGCCACATTATTTATCTTTTTAGGTGTTTTTCTAGTAACCAAGCAAGCAGAAGTAGTAGTTAAAAATAAATAACTGTATATTTGCGTCTTATTAAATTGATGATATGATACAATCTATGACGGGTTATGGTAAATCCGTATTGCATTTACCTTCTAAGAAAGTAACTATTGAAATTAAGTCGCTTAACAGTAAAAACTTAGACTTAAACACAAGAATTCCATCTTATTACAGAGAAAAAGAATTAGCCGTTCGTAAAAAATTAGCTAGTAATTTAGTCAGAGGAAAAATTGATTTCTCAATTTATGTAGAAATGACTGCCGAGCAAACATCAACAGTTGTAAATAAAGCAGTGGTTGAAAATTATGTAGCGCAGTTAAAAGAAGTAATGCCTATTGCTGAAAATCAGGATGTTGAACTGCTTAAAATGGCAGTTAGAATGCCTGATGCTTTAAAAACCGAACGTGAAGAATTAGACGAAAACGAATGGGCTCAAATCGATATACATATTGATGAAGCTTTAAAAGAAATTATCGCCTATAGAACCGATGAAGCAAAATCATTAGAAGACGATTTTCAACTAAGAATTTCAAATATTCAATCGGCATTAGAAGAAGTTAAAAAATTAGATACTCAAAGAATTACTAATGTAAAAGAACGTTTGCAAAAAGCATTAACCGATTTAAAGGTTGAGGTTGATGAAAATCGTTTTGAGCAAGAATTAATTTACTATCTAGAAAAATTAGATATCAACGAAGAAAAAGTTCGTTTAGAAAATCACTTATTATATTTCTTAGACCAATTAGCAACCGATGATTCTAATGGAAAAAAATTAGGATTTATCGTTCAAGAAATTGGAAGAGAGGTAAACACAATGGGCTCGAAAGCTAATTTTGCGGTAATGCAAAAAATAGTAATCCAAATGAAAGACGAGTTAGAAAAAATAAAAGAACAAATTTTAAACGTTTTATAAGATGTCAGAAAATTCTAAAAAAGATTTTAAAGGAAAATTATTTGTGTTTTCAGCACCTTCAGGATCAGGAAAAACAACAATTGTTCGCCACTTATTAAAACAAGAAAAACTTAATTTAGCTTTTTCAATTTCAGCAGCATCAAGAGCACCTAGAGGCGAAGAAGTTGATGGGCAAGATTATTATTTTATATCTACCAAAGATTTTAAAAACAAAATTAAAGCAGATGAGTTTTTAGAGTGGGAAGAGGTATATCGCGATAACTTTTACGGAACTTTAAAAACCGAAGTTGAACGAATTTGGGCATTAAAAAAACACGTTATTTTTGATATCGATGTGGTAGGAGGTTTGCGAATTAAAAGCAAATTTCCAAACGAAACATTATCTGTTTTTGTAAAGCCACCAAGTGTTGATGAGCTTAAAATCCGCTTAAAAAAGCGTAGTACAGAAAGCGAAGACAAAATAAATATGCGTATCGCCAAAGCATCTGTTGAATTGGCAACCGCACCACAATTTGATGAAATCATCAAAAATTACGAATTAGACGTAGCTTTAAAAGATGCTGAAAATTTAGTAGCTAATTTTTTAGGAACAGATAAATAAAAGTTAAATAATATAAGCGTAGCAATACGTATTTTTAAGCGGGTTATGAAAAACTTCAAAAAAAATATAGGACTGTATTTTGGAACTTTTAATCCTATTCATATGGGTCATTTAATTATCGCCAATCACATGGTTGAAAATTCTGATTTAGATGAAATATGGATGGTGGTAACGCCACATAACCCATTTAAAAATAAAAATTCGTTGTTAAATAACCACCACCGCCTAGACATGGTGTATTTTGCTACTGAAAATTACGAGAAAATTAAACCTTCCGATATTGAGTTTAATTTACCACAACCCAACTACACCATTACAACCTTAACCCATATTTCTGAAAAACATCCGAGCTATAATTTTAGCTTAATTATGGGCGAAGACAATTTAAAAAGCTTTCATAAATGGAAAAATTATGAAGCAATTTTAGACGATTATAATTTGTATGTATATCCTCGAATATCCGAAGGAATTGTAGAAAATCAATTTATAAAAAATGCTAAAATTCACAGAGTTGAAGCGCCGATAGTACAAATTTCATCGACCATGATTCGCAATGGTATTAAAGACGAAAAAAACATTCAGCCCTTAGTATCGCCAAAAGTTTGGAAATATATTGATGATATGAACTTTTATAAAAAGTAGTTGATTTAATACCTATTTTTTGAAGCAATTTCCCGCTTTCACTACTCGCTCTTTTTTTGAAGAAAAATCAAAAAAAGGAGCTCAAACAAGCCGTTCAATCGGGGCTAGGCATTTCAACAAGCAATTAAAATACTACAAAGCTATTTTAATTTTGCTTAAAAAATTGTTAAAACGTTAAAGATATCTTATATTGTAGGTATGTCTAATTTACTCAAAATAGTTTCGTGAAATTTTCGTTGTATCTTTGAAGCAAACAACAAAAACGTGGCTAAAAACAAAAAACGACAAAAATTAAAACAAAAACTCGTTGCTAAATACCGATTGGTTATTTTAAATGAAGATACATTTCAAGAAAAATTTTCTTTAAAACTATCCCGCTTAAATGTTTTTGTTTTTGGAGGTATTTTTTCAATATTATTAATTGCTTTTACAAGTGTATTAATTGCTTTTACAGGTTTACGAGAATATATTCCAGGGTATTCATCTACTTCTTTAAAAAGAAAAGCGACCCGATTAACATATCAAACCGACTCGTTAAAAACCCAATTAGAAATTATTGAGCGATTTACAAAAGCTTTACAACCTGTTTTAACAGGTGAAATAATTCCCGATAAAATAGACTCAATAAAAACAACTGTTGAGAATATTGTTCTTGATACTCGAAATTTATCGGCTACCAAAGAAGATTCGTTATTTAGAGATAAAATAGAAAAAAAAGACCGTTTTCCTTTATCTGAAGGAGTAGAAGGACGGGCTAAAATTGTTTTCTTTTCGCCTTTAACAGGTAGTGTTTCGCAAGTTTTTAACAGAAATGATAAACACTATGCTATTGATATTGTAGCCAAAAAAGGTACACCAGTAAAAGTAGTTGCCGATGGAACGGTAATTTTAGCAGAATGGACGGCAGAAACAGGGTATGTAATAACAATACAACATGCCGATGAATTTATTTCTGTTTATAAGCATAACGGAACATTACTAAAGCAACAAGGCGATTTAGTAAAATCAGGAGAAGCAATTGCAAGCGTTGGAGCAACTGGCGAATTATCTACAGGTCCGCACTTACATTTTGAATTATGGCACAGCGGATTTCCTGTAAACCCAACCGATTATATCGATTTTCAATAGTTAAAATAGTTAAAGATGAGCATCAAATCAAAATTAGCAATACCTTTTGCAAAGCAAGTACGAAAAAGCGTTTATAGATGGGCAAACAAGCCACATAAAACGCAGGAAAAAATGTTTCAGTATTTGGTTAGTGAAGGTTGTAAAACAGCTTTTGGAAAAGATCATGATTTTATTTCTATTAATAGCTATGCCGATTTTAAAAAACGTGTTCCGGTAACCGATTACGAAGGTTTACGTACCTATGTTGACAGGATGGTTGCTGGCGAACAGAATGTATTATGGAAAGGTAAACCCTTGTATTTTGCAAAAACTTCAGGAACAACTTCAGGCGCAAAATACATCCCGATTACTAAAGAATCAATGCCAACACATATAAAAGCGGCGCGTAATGCCTTGTTATTTTATATTGCCGAAACAAAGGATGCTAGTTTTGTAGATGGAAAAATGATTTTCTTACAAGGAAGCCCTGTTTTAGAAAACATGAACGGCATAAAATTAGGACGTTTAAGCGGTATTGCAGCACATTATGTACCGAATTATTTATTAAAAAATCGCTTGCCAAGTTGGAAAACCAATTGCATTGAAGACTGGGACACCAAAGTTGATAAAATAGTAGAAGAAACCATTAATCAAGACATGTCTGTAATTAGTGGGATTCCATCTTGGGTACAAATGTATTTTGAAAAATTAATCGCGAAAACAGGAAAACCGATTTCAGAAATATTTCCAAACTTTAATTTTTTCGTGTATGGAGGCGTAAATTTTGAACCGTATAAAAATAAATTTGAAGCCTTAATAGGTAAGAAAGTAGATTATATAGAGTTATATCCTGCATCCGAAGGATTTATTGCCTATCAAGATACGCAAACCCAAAAAGGAATGTTGTTGCAATTAAATTCAGGTATTTTTTATGAGTTTATTCCTGCAACTGAATTTTATAATGAAAATCCAACCCGTATTTCGTTAAAAGATGTAAAATTAGGTGTTAATTATGTTATCATTTTAAACACTTCAGCAGGTCTTTGGGGATATAATATTGGTGATACAGTAGAGTTTACATCACTTAAACCATATAGAATAAAAGTTACAGGACGTATCAAACATTTTATATCTGCTTTTGGTGAGCATGTAATTGGTAAGGAAGTTGAAAAAGCTTTAAACGATGCAATAGTTGGAACAAATACAAATATAAGTGAGTTTACAGTTGCGCCACAAGTAAACCCTGAAAGTGGTTTACCATATCATGAATGGTTTATTGAATTTGAAAATGAACCTGAAAATTTAGTAGAATTAGCTTCTAAAATTGATGCTTCTATGCAAAATCAAAATGTATATTATTTCGATTTAATTAAAGGTAAAGTTTTAAAACCATTAGTTATTAGCAAGGTTAAAAAAGGTGGATTTCATGAGTATATGAAATCTATAGGGAAGTTTGGCGGACAAAATAAAATTCCACAATTGTCGGATAACCGAAAAATTGCCGATGTTTTAAAAAACTTTTTAGTGTAAATTATTTGAATGAATTTATAAAATTTTAATACAGCTAAAAACAAGGTGATTATCGCTATAAAAAATGAATAATAAAGGTTTATTTGTTCTCTTATTTTTTTTATCAATAACTGTTTTTTATAGTTGGTGAAAATTATTATTAAAAATAAATTTAAAACATAAAAAACCAGCTATTATAGCTGGTTTTTTATATAGATATATGTTAGAAAGTAATTTATTTACTTTCTAATTTAAAAACTTTTTGAAGCATTTTATCATCAATTTGATTTACTTTGTACAAGCCTTCATCACTGAAAAGCTCTCTAGCAATGATTGTTTTTAGGTTTTTTTTTAATTGTTTTTTAATTTTTGACGAAAGCTTATAGCCCTTAATTTTTAATAAAAAAGCTTTAAAAATTTTGTTATCGGTATCAAAATTTTTAATAAAGTCATTTACATTACTGTTTTGTAATTCTTTGCGATTACGGTCTACATAATTAAATGCAAAATTATTTAAAGGCATAAAAAAGATAGTAGGAATATAAGTGGCTGTATCTACCCCTACAAAATAATCAGGAATAATTCCGCCGCCGCCATACACAATTTTACCTTTTGGAGTGGTAAATTTTAAGCTATCAATAGTTTTAATGCTGTCTTTAGTAAATAATTCACCTGTTGAATATCGACTTTCTATATCGTGTTTATAAGCTTTGTCGCCCTTTTTTTTGTTATACGGTTTTTGAATAGATCGCCCTGTTGGCGTGTAGTAACGAGCAATTGTTAAACGCACGGCAGAACCATCGCCTAAATCCATTTCTTGTTGTACCAATCCTTTACCAAACGAACGACGACCAATAATAATTCCTTTGTCATTATCTTGTAAAGCACCTGCAACAATTTCAGAAGCCGAAGCTGAATTTTCATCAATTAAAACATATAATCCACCTTTCTCAAAACTACCTTTTTCAGTAGCAAACGATTTACGAATGCTTCCTTTGTTATTTTTGGTAAAAACAATCAGCTTGTCATCTTCTAAAAATTCATCAATAATACTATTGGCAATATCAACAAAACCACCACCATTTCCACGAAGGTCAAGCACTAAATCGGTCATGTTATTTTTTATAAGTGTATCTAAAGAAATTTTAAATTCTTTATAAGAACTACGAGCGAACCTGTTTAGTTTTATGTAACCAATGCTGTCATTTAACATATAAGCAATATCAATACTTTTAATATTTACCTTGCCTCTTTTAATATTTAGCGTGAAAAGACTATCGGTTGTTTTTCGGTAAATTTGTAAAGCAACGTTGGTATTTGGTTTCCCTTTTAAGGATTTCATTATTTTTTTTGTCGATAATTTTTTTCCGAATAAGGTATCTTTATTTGCTTGTAAAATTCGATCGCCCGCTTTAATACCTGCTTTAATACTAGGACCCCCTTTTATAGGTGAAACGACCATAATTGTATCGCCAATCATGCGATATTGCACCCCGATTCCCACGAAATTACCTTGCATGTTTTCGGTAACTAATTGTAGGTTTTCCTTTGGGATATACACTGAATGTGGGTCTAATTTACCAAGCATTTGGGTAATAGCGCCGTCTAATAAATCATCGGTATTTACAGTATCTACATAATCTTGTTGTATGTAGTCTATTAGTCGTTTTATTTTTTTTTGAGAAGCAGAATTTGTTCCGATAAAATTACGACTACTTCCTGTGCTGAAAAAAGTTCCGATAAAAATACCTAAAACTACAGCAATTGATAAGTAAAAAGGAAAATTATTCTTGTTCATAAGGTAAATGTAAGAGTTCAATGCCTGCTTTTTTTAAGAAATCAACACCAGAAATGTCTTTATAATCTTCGGCATAAACTACGCGTTTAATACCTGCCTGATGTATTAATTTACTGCATTGTTGGCAAGGAGAAAGTGTAATATATAAGGTAGCGCCTTTGCACGATTGTGTGGAAGCGGCAACTTTTAAAATAGCATTTGCTTCGGCATGTAAAACATACCATTTTGTATAGCCCTCTTCATCTTCACAATAATTTTCAAAACCAGAGGGTGTTCCGTTATAGCCGTCAGAGATAATCATCCGATCTTTAACCATAATAGCGCCTACTTGCTTTCGTTTACAATGCGATAATTTACCCCATTCTTGCGCCATTTTTAAATAGGCTTTGTCGTATTTTAATTGTTTTTTATTCAAAATAATAAATTATGTGATATGCTTTTTTAAGAAGCTAAGATAGTTAGATTTAAAAAAATATTTTCTTAATTTGTTACCAAAAGATACGGTTAATCATCATTTGAAAAGCAACCCCCATAACAATGGAAGAAATGACTAAAATCCAATCACGACGTTGTACCTTAAATACTGATTTTGTTAGTATTCCGATGCCTAAAATTGCTAAAACAATAATAATTTGAGCCATTTCTACACCGCCTGCAAATTCTAATAACGGAATCAATTTATCGGAAGTTTTACCAATCATTATTTTAAAATAATTTGAAAAACCAAGCCCGTGAATTAATCCGAAGAAAACAGCGAAAAATAAATTCTGATTTTCTTTTCCTACGGATGCTTTTTTAGCCGTTAATACATTTAGTAAGCCAGTGATAAAAATGCTTAACGGAATTAAAAATTCGACCAAATCGGCATTTACTTTTAATATTCCGTACGCCGATAACGCTAAGGTAATAGAATGCCCAACAGTAAATAAAGTAATTAACCATAAAACTTTTTTCCATTGTTTAAATTGATAGACAATAGCCAAGACGATTAAAAATAGAATATGGTCGTATGCTTTGATATCAAGCACGTGAAATAAGCCCATTTTAAAGTAAAAAATAAAGTCGTTCATTGATTTGAGTAAGTATTAATGAAAAATAAAAAATTAAAATGATAAATAATTAACAAATAAAACGTTTAAATTTTTATTTGGCGGTTTATTTGTTGGTCTAAAGAAATAAAGGTTTCGGTTCGTGAAACACCTTTAATATTCTGAATATCTTTATTTAACAAATGCATTAAATCTTCATTGTTTTTGCAAAGTATTTTGATGAAAATAGCATAATTACCCGTTGTGTAATGGCTTTCAACAACTTCAGGAATTTCTTTTAATCTTTTTATAGCCGATGAATATAAGCTAGAAGAGTCTAAAAATACCCCCACAAAAGCTGTAGTATTATAGCCTAAAGCCTTCGGATTTAAGACCATTTTGTAGCCGTCTATTAAATCGGAAGCATCTAATTTTCGTAATCGCTGATGAATTGCCGCCCCTGAAATTCCTACTTCTCTAGCAATACTTAAAATAGGCGTACGAGCATCAGAAACCAATCGTTTGATGATAATTTTATCAATTCCATCAATTTTTAATTTTTTAATCATCTTACAAAAATAAGAAAACTTCAGTAGATTATTTTTGAGCTTATCATGCAATATTTATTATCTATTCTTAATTTATTTAATATTTAGAGCCTGTTTAAAAATTAAATTAAAACTAAATTCTCGTCATGCTGAATTTATTTCAGCATCGCATCAACAGGAGAACTACGGCAAATCAGGATGTGAAACTGAACTAAATTCAGTTTGACGGATTTGATTTCTTATTTTTATGTTACAAAACGTTTTTATATGAAATTTAAACAGGTTCTTAATAAAATCATTACTTTAAATTTTCTCCTTTTTTTGATACATTTCAATTAAAGTATTAAAAATTAATGTATTAAATTAGCAGTCCTCCAAAAAAGATTGCTAATGTATTTAGGGAACTCAATAAAAATAGTTAAAACCAAAGTACTGTAGTAATAGTAATGACATTATTATCATAAAATAACGTATGAGTACATCAAAAAAATTAACTTTTTTAGCACCTAAAGAAATGAGTAAAAGTGAGGGAGCAATTTTTATCGATATGGGGATTTCTGCAGGTTTTCCATCTCCTATTGATGATTTTAAAGAAACTCGTATTTCATTAGATGAAGAGTTAATAAAAAATAAAGAAACTACTTTTTTTGCTAAAGTTAGCGGACAATCAATGATTGGTGCAGGTTTAGATGATAATGATTTATTAGTAATTGATAGAAGTATTCCGCCAACAAATAATAAAATAGCAGTTTGTTTTTTAGATGGAGAGTTTACTGTAAAAAGATTAAGAGTTACTGAAGATGAAGTTTGGTTACAACCCGAAAATCCTGATTATCCTGTAATTAAAATTACAGAAGAAAATAATTTTATTATTTGGGGAATTGTAACAAGTGTTATAAAAAAAGTGTAATAAAATAAAAATCCAGCAAATTTGCTGGATTTCTATTTTATATCATCAATTTATGACTAACAAAATTCATCATAAGCTGCTGCTAAATTCTGAGCAATAGCTTGAGCTGAATGACCTTCAATATGGTGACGCTCTAAAATATGAACTAAATTACCATCTTTAAATAAAGCAATTGCTGGAGATGATGGAGGAAAAGGAACCATGTGTTCTCTAGCTCTAGCAGTAGATTCTTTTTCTACACCTGCAAAAACAGTAGTTAAGTTTGTAGGTGTTTTTTCTGCACCTAAAGAAGCAATAGCTCCTGGTCTTGCAGTACCTGCTGCACAACCGCAAACAGAGTTTACCATTACTAAAGTTGTTCCTTCTTTTGCTAATGCAGTATCAACATCTTGAGCAGTATATAAAGCGTCAAAACCAGCATCGATTAATTGATCACGCATCGGTTTTACTAATTCTTCTGGGTACATATTTTTTGTATTAAATAGTTCATTGCAAAGATACTTTATTTAAAAACAAGAATCAAACCAAAACAATTGATGCTTTTTTAGAGGTATTTTATTTTAGCCCCGATTGAAGCAATTGTTTGAGCTCTTTTTTGTTTTTTTTCTTCAAAAAAATAAAAAAAGCGAGTGCGCAAAGCGGGAAATAGCTTCAAAATATCTTAAATAATTATTTAAAAAGAAATAATTATTTAAAAATGGTATTAATAGTATATTTACATCTTTTAAAAATAAAAAATAAAATGGGGAAGTTTGCAAAATGGCTTGGTGCTGGTGTAGGATTTACAATGGGAGGTCCAATAGGAGCAATTATCGGATATGCTATCGGAACTTTTATTGATGGTGTTTCTATTAAAGATTTTACCAAAGAACAACAAGAATATCAACAAAATACAGCACAGCAAAAAAGAGGTCGTGCTACTTCTGGTGATTTTGAAATAACATTACTAATTTTAGCATCGGTAGTTATTAAAGCTGATGGAAGGGTAGACCAACGAGAATTAGATTTTGTACGATTACACTTTGTAGAAATGTATGGTAAAGAACGTGCGAATCATGCTTTTAAATTGTTTGGAGGCATTATTAAAAAAGAAATTTCAACACGACAAGTTTGTATGCAAATTCGTCAGCATATGTCACATGCTTCTCGTTTACAGTTGCTACACTTTTTATTCGGAATAGCTAAAGCAGATGGGCAAGTAACAGCACTTGAAGAACAAGAAATAAGAAAGATTTCAGGGTATTTATATATCAATCAACATGATTATGTATCAATAAAAGCGATGTTTTATGAAGAAGTTGATAGCGCTTATAAAATTTTAGAAATTACAAAATCAGCTACTGATAATGAGCTAAAAAAAGCATATCGAAAAATGGCTAAAAAATATCATCCAGATAAATTAGAAGGTTTAGGAAAAGCTCATAAAGAAGGAGCTAATCAGAAATTTCAGCAAATTCAAGGAGCATACGAACAGATAAAAAAAGAAAGAGGGCTTTAATTTTAAAAAACAATGCCTTTTTTAAGTGTCAACTACTACAATTACAAGAAAATACGTAATTTCGCGAAATTAATAAATACAAAGAAAAAATGAGTACGAAGTTTACTGAATACAAAGGGCTTAACTTGCCAAATGTTGCGAATGAAATCCTAGATTATTGGAAAGAAAACAACATTTTTGAAAAAAGTATAACTACGCGTGATGAAAATAAACCGTTTATCTTTTTCGAAGGACCTCCTTCGGCAAATGGTTTACCAGGTATTCATCATGCAATGGGACGTACCATTAAAGATATTTTTTGCCGTTATAAAACTTTAAAAGGTTTTCAGGTAAAGCGTAAAGCTGGTTGGGATACCCATGGTTTACCTGTTGAATTAGGGGTAGAAAAAGAGTTAGGAATTACCAAAGAAGATATCGGAACTAAAATTACCATTGAAGAATATAATATTGCTTGTAAAAAAGCAGTAATGAAATATACTGATATTTGGAATACGCTTACCGAAAAAATGGGTTATTGGGTAGATATGGAAGATCCGTATGTTACTTATAAGCCAAAATATATGGAAACTGTTTGGTGGTTGTTAAAGCAAATCTATAATAAAGATTTGATGTATAAAGGATATACAATTCAGCCATATTCACCAAAAGCAGGAACAGGTTTAAGTTCTCATGAGGTGAATCAGCCAGGAGCGTATCAAGATGTTACCGATACTACCGTAGTTGCGCAATTTAAAGCAGTTGCTGAAACTTTACCAAGTATTTTACAAAATGGAAATGATGTTCATATTTTAGCTTGGACAACAACTCCTTGGACATTACCTAGTAATACGGCATTAACAGTAGGTCCTAAAATTGATTATGTTTTAGTAAAAACATTCAATCAATATACATTTGAGCCTACACAAGTAATTTTAGGAAAACCTTTAGTAGGAAAACAATTTGCTGGTAAAAAGTTCAAAGCTGTTGAAAGCGAAGCTGATTTAGCAACCTATAAAGCAGAAGATAAACAAATACCTTATTTAATAATTGCTGAATGTAAAGGTGCTGATTTAGTTGGTACTAAATATGAGCAATTATTACCATATACGTTACCACACGATAATCCTGAAGAAGCTTTTAGAGTAATTCCTGGAGATTTTGTAACTACTGAAGATGGTACAGGAATCGTACACACAGCACCAACTTTTGGAGCAGATGATGCTTTAGTTTGTAAAGATGCAGGTGTACCACCAATGTTGGTTAAAGATGTAAATGATAACTTAGTTCCTTTAGTAGATTTACAAGGTAAGTTTACCAAAGAAATGGGTGAGTTTGCAGGTATGTATGTTAAAAATGAATATTATGCTGATGGTGAAGCACCTGATAAATCAGTAGATGTACAGATTGCTATCAAATTAAAAGAAGAAAATAAAGCCTTTAAGGTTGAAAAATATGTGCACAGTTATCCACATTGTTGGAGAACTGATAAGCCTATTTTATATTACCCGTTAGATTCTTGGTTTATAAAAGTAACAGACGTTAAAGAACGTATGCACTCTTTAAATGAAGAAGTTAATTGGAAACCAGAATCAACAGGAACAGGTCGTTTTGGAAATTGGTTGAAAAATGCTAATGACTGGAATTTATCTCGTTCTCGTTTTTGGGGGATTCCTTTACCTGTTTGGAGAACAGAAGATGGTAAGGAAACCAAAATAGTAGGTTCTGTAGCAGAGCTTAAAGAAGAAATGGCACTTGCTGTAAAAGCAGGCGTAATGACCGAAGATATTTTTGCTGATTTTGTTTCAGGAGATATGTCTGATGAAAATTATGATACTATTGATTTACATAAAAATGTAGTTGATAAAATCACATTAATATCTGCTTCGGGTGAACCAATGCAACGTGAATCTGATTTAATTGATGTTTGGTTCGATTCAGGTTCTATGCCGTATGCACAATGGCATTATCCGTTTGAAAATAAAGAAATAGTAGAAGAAGGTTGGAAAACTGCCGACTTTATTGCCGAAGGAGTTGACCAAACTCGTGGATGGTTTTATACTTTACACGCTATCGCAACGATGGTTTTTGATGATAAAGCTTATAAAAATGTAGTATCTAACGGATTGGTGTTAGATAAAAACGGACAAAAAATGTCTAAGCGTTTAGGAAATGGTGTTGACCCATTTACTACCTTAGATAAATATGGTCCTGATGCTACACGCTGGTACATGATTTCAAACGCAAATCCTTGGGATAATTTAAAGTTTGATTTAGATGGAATTACCGAAGTTAGTAGAAAGTTCTTCGGAACATTATATAACACATATTCTTTCTTTAGTTTATACGCTAATTTAGATAACTTCAATTATAGTGAAGCTGAAGTACCATTAGCTGAAAGACCAGAAATTGACCGTTGGGTTTTATCAGAATTAAATACATTGATTCAAAAAGTAGATGTTTTTTATGCTGAATACGAACCAACAAAAGCAACAAGAGCAATTTCTGATTTTGTACAAGACCATTTAAGTAATTGGTATGTACGTTTATGTAGAAGACGTTTTTGGAAAGGGGAGTATGCACAAGATAAAATATCAGCATATCAAACTTTATATACTTGTATGCTTACGGTGGCTAAATTAGCATCGCCAGTAGCGCCTTTCTTTATGGATAAATTATATAAAGATTTAGTAAGCACTACGAATGCTGAAGGTTTTGAAAGTGTACATTTAGCAGAATTTCCTGTATATAATGAAGCTTTAATTGATAAATCATTAGAGCGTCAAATGGAAAATGCACAAACTATTTCTTCTTTAGTGTTATCATTAAGAGCAAAAGAAAAAATAAAAGTACGTCAGCCATTACAAAAAATAATGATTCCTGTTTCTGATGCTACTCAAAAAGCAGCAATTTTAGCAGTTGCTGATTTAATAAAATCAGAAGTAAATGTGAAAGAAATTGAACTTTTAGATGATGCTTCAGGTATATTAGTGAAACAAATTAAACCAAATTTTAAAGCTTTAGGCCCAAAATTTGGAAAAAATATGAAGTTAATTGCAGGGAAAATTAAACAATTTAGCCAAGATGATATCATCAAAATTGAAAGAGAAGGAAGCATTTTAGTAGAAGTTAATGGTGAAAATATTAGCTTAGAAACTGCAGATGTCGAAATTTCATCAAAAGATATTGAAGGCTGGTTAGTGGCAAATGCCGATGGTTTAACCGTAGCATTAGATGTTACCATTAACGAAAAATTACGCAAAGAAGGAGTTGCTAGAGAATTAATCAATAGAATTCAAAATGGGCGTAAAGAAAATGGGTTAGAAGTTACCGATAAAATTAAATTAAGTATCTTAAAAACAGCTGATTTAGAAGTATCTGTAACTGAAAATGAAAATTATATAAAGGCAGAAACATTAACGAATGAACTGATTTTTGTAGACGAATTAATCGGTGGTACAGAAATTGAGTTTGATGCCATAAAAAGTAGCATGTTAATCGAAAAAGCATAAAACTATAATATAAAAACATAAAAGTTATGAAAGATGTTAATATAAGATATTCCGATAGTGATTTAGAAGAGTTTAAAACTATTATTTTAAAAAAAATTAAGCATGCTGAAGAAGATTTATTATTGATACAATCTTCTTACAAAAATGGTTCTGATAATGGTACAGAAGACACTTCTCCAACATTTAGATCGTTTGAAGAAGGATCAGATACTATGGCAAAAGAAGCAAATATGCAATTAGCAATTCGTCAAGAAAAATTTCTTCGCGATTTGAAAAATGCTTTAATTCGTATTCAAAATAAAACATACGGAGTTTGTAGGGTTACAGGTAAGTTAATTCAAAAAGAACGTTTAAAATTAGTGCCACACGCAACCTTAAGTATTGCAGCAAAACGCAAACAATAATTAATAGAATAATAAAGTAATTACACTTAAAAACTGTTTAATGCCATTGTGGTATTAAACAGTTTTTTTAAATATCCCCCAAAAATAATGTCTCCAGAAAAAAAGACAATTAAAGGTCGTATAAATTTTATTTATATGCCTTTTATAATAGCATGTTTATCTATTACAAGTAATAGCTTTAGCCAAACAGATTTAGATTCCGATAATGATGGTATTTTAGATTCCGAAGAATGTGGGTTTAATATCTGTGCTCAACCAATTATAAATGGTGGTTTTGAAAAACCAATTAGAGCTGTATCTACTTACAATTTTATTAAAGAAAATCAGGTTGCTGGTTGGGAAACTACCGCTTCAGATAATGAAATTGAAATTTGGAATGGTCCTTTAGAAAATGTAAATGCCATAGAAGGAAATCAATTTGCGGAGTTAAATGCCAATGAAGAATCAACATTATTTCAAAAATTATGCTTAAGTCCAGGCACGAAAATAAAGTGGTCTGTTAAACATAGAGGTCGAAGAGGTGTCGATGTTGCTGAAGTTAGAATAGGAGCTTCATTAAGTAGTTTAGAATTTCAAAAAACCATGTCTGATGGTAAATCGGCTTGGGTTACATATGAAGGTGAATATATCGTACCACTAAATCAAACCGAAACTATATTTGCTTTTAAATCAGTATCAAGTTCGGGGAATGATAAAACAGTCGGTAATTTAATTGATGATGTTCAAATTATCGTGCTTTCAAGTCCACCTTGTAGAGATACTGATAATGATGGAATACCAAATAATTTAGATTTAGACTCAGATGGCGATGGTTGTTTTGATGTTCTTGAAGCTGGTTTTTCAGACCCCGATAATGACGGTATTTTAGGTACAGGAATACCCGTAGAAAATGCTAATGGTTTGGTAACATCAGCACCTGATGGTTATACCACACCTGCTAATTTAGATAGTAATACGGCTAATGATTATCTACAAGATATTCCTGTTATCGTTTTTAATAAAAAACTAAAAAACACTAGTGTTAAAATTGGTGAAACTGCAAGTTTTAGTTTTTCAGGTAATATAAATCAAGTAAATATTCAATGGCAAGTAAGTGAAGATAAAGGAAATTTATGGAACACTTTAATAGATGATTTAACCTATTCAGGAACCAATACAACTCATTTATCAATAGCAAATGTAGCGGCAAGTTTTTCAGGAAATTTATACAGAGTACTTGTAAGCCCTAAAGCAAATATTTGTGCGAAACCCAACACGTCAAAAGCTACGTTATTGGTAGCAATACCAACAAAACCGATTAGTATATCAGATGGTTTTTCACCAAATAATGATGGTATAAACGATATTTTTTCTATTAAAAATTTAGATACTTATTTAAACCATAGTTTAGAGATATTTAATCGATATGGCTATTTAGTTTTTAAAGGAACTATAAATTCAAGCCCTTGGGATGGTACCGATACCAAAGGAAATGTATTGCCTACAGGTGTTTATTTTTATCGAATAAAATTAAATGAATCTGGTAGCGAATTATTACAAGGACGCATACATTTAAGAAAATAAGCAACACAACTTTAATAGATTTTCAATACAATTTTACGACACCATCATGACTAAGAAATTATTTTTCATAATATTCTGTTGGGTAAGTTGTGCGGTAGCACAACAACGCCCTCAATTTTCACACTATATGTATAATTTAAGTATGCTAAACCCAGCATATTCTAATGCCGATAAAAGCCTTGTTGAATTTGGTGCATTTTACCGAAATCAATGGAACGGAATAACAGGTTCGCCTAAAACAGGGCTTCTTTTTGGACACGGAGCTTTAAATAAAAACTTTGAAGGAGGTTTTTCAATTTTATATGATAATATTGGAAATGATATACAAACAACCAATGCTACTGTAGATTTATCACATGTAATTAAGTTGCAAAAAGAACTGCATTTATCAGTGGGGATTAAAACAGGAATTTCATCGTATAAAGCAGTTTTTAATACTTTAACTTTAGCATCGGGCTTGGCAAGTACTGACCCTTTATTTAAAGAAAATATAAATATGGCAGACCTGGTGTTTGGCGCAGGATTATTTTTGTTTTCTAAAGAGTTTTATATCGGGCTATCAAGCCCTAACTTAATTAAAAGTGAACTTTATAAAAATACTCTACAAAGTGAAAGTAGCTTAGAAAATCATTATTACGCAACCGCTGGTTATGTACATGAAGTTCATCAAAATTTAAAAGTAAAACCATCTGTTTTAATAGCTTATTTAGAAAATGCACCTGTATCGGTAGATATAGCCGCCAATGTGTTAATAAACAATAAACTAGAATTAGGCTTGGGCTATAATTTTAGCAATAGTTTAAATGCGTTGTTTAAATTTAATGTTTCACAAAACATAGCTTTAGGATATTCATACGGTAAAATGTTTAATAGCCTAGGAAGTTTAAGTAATGGATCGCATGAATTTTTTATGCTTTATAACTTTAGAAAAGAAAGAAGTAGTCGTTGTTATTACAATCGTTTCTTTTAAAGCAAAGCGAATAAAGCTTGTTAATTAACTAAGAATATGCTTATTTTTGTTACTCTTAAATTAAAAAAATGTCTAAAAAAACCATTGCAATAGTTACCGTAATTCTGGCAATCTTAATAGATCAAATTAGTAAAATATATGTTAAAACACATTTTCAACTTGGTGAAGAGGTAGTTGTTTTTGCCGATTGGTTTAAAATTCATTTTACTGAAAATAATGGTATGGCTTGGGGCTTTGAATTTGGCGGTAGAGCAGGAAAATTATTTTTAACCTTGTTTAGGGTTGTTGCTGTTTCAGGAATTATATATTGGTTATTGCAAACTATAAAAAAAGAAGTGCATACGGCGGTAGTTATTGCTATTTCTTTGGTATTGGCAGGCGCTATCGGAAATATTATTGACTCTGTTTTTTATGGAGTTATTTTTGATAGTTCATATCATAATTTAGCCACCTTATTCTCAGATAAACCTTATGGTGAATTATTTCATGGTAAAGTAGTAGATATGCTTTATTTTCCGATGTATCAGGGTGAAAATTTCACTTTTTTTAACGCTATTTTTAACGGTGCCGATGCTTGGATTAGCATCGGTGTTGCCTTGTTGTTTTTGTTTAATAAACAGGCTTTTCCTAAAGAAGAATAGTTTTAAAGTAACGGCTCTTATTTTGAATTGTATTTTTTTTAGCCGATATTTAAACAGGCTTTCAGGTTCTTTTATTATATTTATAAAAAAACAAAATGATAGGTTTATTTAAGTATATCGCTATTTTTTTACTCGGTTTTTTACTTGCCAAATTATGGTATGAAAAAAAGATAGAGAGAACACAGCAAAAGGAAGAAATTCAAGTGGTTTTAAACGGTATTAAAAACCTACGTAAATTGGTAGTTTCGCAAGGGAGTTTTTCTGAAATGTATCATTTTTCTGATACTAAAAAATACTTTTATGATTATGTAGCTTTTGAAAAAAAAGCCATATTGTCGGTCAATGCAAAAGTGGAGGTTGGCTATGATTTATCAAAATTAACTATTGAAATTGATAGTATCGGCAAGCAAATAATTATTCATAAAATACCAGAAGAGCTGGTGGTTATTGCTCCTGATATTAAGTATTTTGACTTGCAGCAAAGTCAATTTAATACGTTTTCAAAATCAGATTTGAATAATTTAAATACTAAAGCTATTGAAAATATTAAATCGACAATTACAGTTTCTCGGTTAAAAATAGATGCCAAAACACGTTTGTTTGAAGAGTTATCAAAAATTTATCAACTTTCGAAAATTTATAATTGGAAAGTAGTTGATAAAACCAATTCGCAAAGGCTAGTTGATACCGATTTATTGAAAGACTAGGCATAAACAAGCTTGCTGATTGTTAAAATTTAGTACAAATGCCTAGCCCCGATTGAAGCAATTGTTTGAGCTCTTTTTTTGATTTTTCTTCAAAAAAAAGCGAGTGCGGAAAGCGGGAAATTGCTTCAAATAATCTTTAGTATTCTAAACCTAATTCGGTAATTTTTTACTTAGTAATCCGTATATGAAAGCGCCCAATATTGCACCTATTAAAACAATAATAATAGGAAACACACTATGACCAATTAATACGAAAATAGGAGCGGGGCAAGCACCTGCTAACGCCCATCCAAGCCCAAAAATAGTTCCACCAACAAGGGTTCTTATATATCCTTTTTTCTTATCTTTTATATTGATTTTATTTCCTAGATAATCTTTAATTGTGCCTTTTTTAAAGAGATACATAAATACCATAGAAACCGCCACTGCCGAGCCTATAATTCCGTACATATGAAAGGATTGGAATTTAAACATTTCGTAAATTCTGTACCATGAAATTGCTTCCGATTTGGTCATTATAATACCAAATAAAATACCGATTATTAAAAATTTTATATTTTTCATACTGTTTTTTAAAAATTAAAGCTCAAAAATTAATGGGAAAAAGACCCATGTCATTAATAAACCTCCAATAAAAAAACCGATTACGGCAATTAAAGAAGGTAATTGCAAACTACTTAAGCCTGTAATTGCATGCCCAGATGTACATCCGCCAGCATACCTAGTTCCGAAACCAATTAAAATTCCTGCAATTAATAATAGTGAAAATCCTTTAAAAGTTAGCATATTTTCGATGCTGAAAATTTCAGGAGGTACAAAAGAATTTCCTGCGTTTGCAAAGCCTAAATTAGCCAATTCTTGTACTGTTTTTGGGTTTAATTGAATCGTTTTTGTTGCCGATAAATAATTAATAGCGATAAAACCACCAATAATTAATCCGATTAAAAAAGTAAGTGCCCAATCGCGTTGTTTCCAATCTTTTTTGAAATAATCAGAAACTTTTCCTGCGCCCGCAATGGTACACATGGTTTCTAAGTTGGTCGATACGCCAAAGCTTTTTCCGAAGTAAAAAAATAAAAAAAGTACAAAGGCAATTAAAGGACCAGCAACATACCATGTCCAAGGTTGTAAAATAATATCCATTATAAGGTGTTTTTTATATAGTTCATGATAATTTTAGTCGCGCCAATATTGTTTTTAATATAATGATAGTTTTCACTGCCCATTTTTGTTCTCAAATTAGCGTTTGCTTTTAAAGTTGTAAAATTACTAGAAAAATCTTCATTATTTGTAACAATTGTAACACTGCCTAGTTTTAGTAAATCGGTAGCTTCTTGAAATTTTTTGTATTTGTTGGCTCCAAAAACAATGGGTATTCCAAAAGTTGCGGGCTCGAGTATGTTATGAAGCCCTGTGGCTAAGCCTCCGCCCACGTAAGCTACATCGGCATAGGAATAAATTTTTGTTAACAAACCAATGGTATCAATAATAAAAACTTGATTTTCTGATAAATTTTGACCTTCTTTTTCAGAATATAAAATTGTTTTTTTATTGATAGATTTTTGAAGTTCCTTTATTTGTTTTTGATTGATGTTATGCGGTGCGATGATAAATTTTTCATCGGCTGAAGCGTGATTATTTATGTAATTTACGAGTAGCTTTTCATCTTCTTCCCAAGTACTTCCTGCAACTACGGTATAGCTGTTGTTTTTAAATTTATTGATAAAATCAAGCGAATTATCTTGTTTTAAAATATCGTGAACCCTGTCAAATCGGGTATCGCCAGCAATGGTTATGTTTTGAAAACCAATACTAGAAAGTAGTTTTTTAGATGCTTCATTTTGAACATAAAAATGATTAAAAGCTTTTAATTTATTACGCATAAAACCACCATACCATTTAAAAAATGATTGTTTTTCTCTGAAAATTCCTGAAATTAAAATGGTATTAATCCCTTGTTTTTTTACTTCGGATAAAAGATTTGGCCAGAATTCGTATTTGATAATAATAGCTATTTCGGGATGTATTTTAGCAATAAATTTTTTAACATTTGCTTTTGTATCGAAAGGTAAATAACAAACGACATCGGCTAGAGGATAATTTTTTCTGATTTCATAGCCCGAAGGAGAAAAAAAAGTAACCACTATTTTATGATTTTTATAGCGTTCTTTTAAGGCTTCAATGATGGGTCTGCCTTGTTCAAATTCGCCCAATGAAGCGGCATGAAACCAAATAACTTTATCGGTTTTTTTGATGTTTTCTAATTTCGAAAATGTTTGTTTTCGTCCATCAACAAAAAGTTTTATTTTTTTATTGAATAAGGCTATAAAGCGAAGTAGTATTGATACTTTAAAAAGTAATAGGTTATAAATAAAATTCATAACGCAAATTTAGGAAATAAAAAAATCAGTGGGTTTAATCACTGATTTTTTTTATATAATTTGAAAAATTATTCTACTTTCATTTCAAAATCTTCCATAAACTTAGTGGTGTAATTCCCTGAAATATAATCAGGGTGATCCATTAATTGTCTGTGAAAAGGAATGGTTGTTTTTACTCCTTCAATAATATATTCATCTAAGGCACGCTTCATTTTGTTAATTGCTTCTTCACGAGTTTGTGCGGTTACAATTAATTTAGAAATCATTGAATCGTAGTTTGGCGGAATCATATAACCAGCATATACGTGTGTATCTATACGAACTCCATGACCTCCTGGTGCATGGTATGAGGTTATTTTACCTGGTGCAGGTCTAAAACCATTAAAAGGGTCTTCTGCATTAATTCTACATTCAATAGCATGTAATTTTGGGAAGTAATTTTTTCCTGAAATTGGCACACCTGCGGCAACTAAAATTTGCTCACGAATTAAATCGTAATCAACAACTTCTTCGGTAATTGGGTGCTCTACTTGAATACGAGTATTCATCTCCATAAAGAAGAAATTACGATGTTTATCGACTAAAAACTCAACAGTTCCAGCACCTTCATACTTAATGAATTCGGCAGCTTTTACAGCAGCATCACCCATTTTAGTACGTAATTCATCGGTCATAAACGGCGAAGGAGTTTCTTCGGTTAATTTTTGATGACGGCGTTGTACCGAGCAATCTCTTTCTGATAAATGACATGCTTTTCCGAAAGAATCTCCAATAATTTGAATTTCGATATGGCGAGGCTCTTCAATCAGCTTTTCCATATACATATCATCATTACCAAAGGCAGCTTTTGATTCTTGACGTGCAGAATCCCAAGCGTCTTTTAAATCTTCGGCTTTCCAAACAGCACGCATTCCTTTTCCACCACCTCCAGCAGAAGCTTTTAGCATTACAGGGTATCCAGTTTCTAAAGCAGTTTTTACACATGCATCAAAATCTTCAATAACACCTTCACTTCCAGGTACACAAGGTACACCAGCAGCTATCATGGTAGATTTAGCATTTGCTTTATCTCCCATACGGTCAATCATTTCAGGTGAAGCACCAATAAATTTTAAATCATGTTCATCACATAATTTAGAAAATTTAGCATTTTCTGATAAGAAACCATAACCAGGGTGAATAGCATCTGCATTTGTAATTTCAGCAGCAGCAATAATACGATCCATTTTTAAATAAGATTCGTTACTAGCCGCAGGACCTATACATACTGCTTCATCAGCAAATTTTACGTGTAAGCTTTCTGCATCTGCTTTAGAATAAACAGCAACAGTTTTGATGCCCATTTCTTTACAGGTTCTAATTACACGTAGTGCAATTTCACCTCTATTGGCAATTAATATCTTTTTAAACATACGTTCTAAAAATTTTAAAACTCCAAATAATAGCGTAAATATTTACTTCTATTATTTGGAGTTATATGTAAATTAAGATGGATCTACTAAAAATAATGGTTGATCAAACTCTACAGGTGTAGCATCATCTACTAATACTTTAACGATTTTACCTGAAATTTCAGATTCAATTTCGTTAAATAATTTCATTGCTTCAATAACACAAACGGTATCACCTACTTTTACTTCAGTACCTACTTCAGCAAAATTAGGTTTGTCTGGAGATGGTTTTCTATAAAAAGTTCCAATAATTGGAGACTTTATAGTAATATATTTAGCGTCTTCTTCTGTTTTAGCAGCGTCATTTGACGTAGCTACAGGTGCTGCTGTAGTTACAGGAGCTTGAGCCATCATTTGAGGAGCTACTCCCATAGGAGCAGCAGTCTGAATAAATGTAGTTTCAGGAGTTTCGCTTCCAGTTTTAATGGTGATTTTAATATCTTCCATTTCTAACTTTACTTCACTTGCACCTGACTTTGCTACAAATTTAATAAGACTTTGAATTTCTTTAATATCCATATTCCTAAATTTTAGTTTTTTGGTTTTTTATGAATTATATGCCCATTTTAAGTAGATAGAACCCCATGTGAAGCCTCCACCAAATGCAGCAAAAATTAAGTTATTTCCTTTTTTAAGGTCGTTTTCATAATCAGCAAGTAGTAAAGGTAGAGTAGCTGAAGTAGTATTTCCATATTTATGGATATTAACCATTACTTTTTCAGATTCTAATCCAACTCTATTTGCAGTAGCTTCAATAATTCTGTTATTGGCTTGATGAGGCACTAACCAATCAACATCATCTTTAGAAAGATTATTTCTTGTTAGTATTTTTTCAGAAACATCAGCCATATTAGAAACGGCATATTTAAAAACAGTTCTTCCTTCTTGGGTTATAAAATGCTGTCCATTTTTAAGAGTTTCTTCTGATGCAGGTAAAATAGATCCACCTGCCTGAATTTTTAAGAAATCTCTACCAATTCCATCACTTCTTAAATATTCATCTTGTAAGCCTAAGCCTTCTGAATTTGGTTCAAATAATACGGCACCAGCACCATCACCAAAAATAATACAGGTTGCTCTGTCGGTATAATCAATTACTGACGACATTTTATCGGCACCTATTAACAATACTTTTTTATAACGACCACTTTCAATATATTTTGCAGCTGTTGACATTCCGAATAAAAAACTAGAACAAGCAGCTTGTAAATCGTAAGCAAAAGCATTTACAGCTCCTATTTTGGTAGCAGTATACGCCGCTGTAGCAGCAACTAACATATCAGGAGTTGCAGTAGCTACAATAACCATATCAATCTCTTTCGGGTCGATATTTGATTTTTCAAGTAAGTTTTCGGCAGCTTTAATAGCCATATATGACGTACCTACTCCTTCTTTTTTTAATATTCTTCTTTCTTTGATACCTGTTCTGCTAGTGATCCATTCATCATTAGTATCTACCATTGTCTCTAGCTCCTTATTTGTTAAGGCGTATTCAGGAACAAATTTTCCTACTGCGGAAATCGCTGCAGTTATTTTAGTCATAATTGTTTGTTTAGTAGTAAAATCAGTTTTCAAAAGTAATGAAAAATATATCAGTTTTTAAAGTATAAAACATCAAAATGTATATTTTTTACTTAAAATCACAAAAAAAACCCTCATAAAGAGGGTTTTTTTATTTTGCAAAAAATTATTTTTTAAGCCTCAGCAGTTGCGCTTTCTAACACAACTTGACCTCTGTAATATAATTTTCCTTCATGCCAGTGAGCTCTGTGGTATAAATGAGCTTCTCCAGTTGTAGGATCAACAGCTATTTGAGGTACAGAAGCTTTATAGTGAGTTCTTCTTTTATCTCTTCTAGTTTTCGATATTTTTCTCTTAGGATGTGCCATTATGTTTTATTTATCTGTTAGTAAGTCCTTTAATTTATCCCATCTTGGGTCTGTTGAAACCTCTTCAACAATTTTTTTGTCTTGTATTTTTAATTTATTAAGTCTTTGTAAAGCTTCAGATTTCATCGTTCCATTTAAAACATCAGGGTGTACTCTTCTGTTAGGAACAGATAATACGATTAATTCGTAGATATATTGTGCTACGTTTAATTGATATCTTTCATGTGGAAGTATCAAAATTTCATCGTGTTCATCATTATATTCATCTCCAAATTGAACAACTAAATTCAAAATGCCATCAATTTTTAAATCAAATGGCTCACCAGTACTATCACAAGGTACGTTTACCGTACCATCTATTGCGAAAGAAAGTTCAAAAAATGTACTTTTTTTTACAAAGTTAAGTGTAGTAACAATGTTTGCGTCGTCAAATTCATCAAACTGAAATACTTCAAAGAACTTTTTGTCAATTTGATAGTTAAACAAGTGACTTCCTTCTTTTAAACCTACAAAAGGGATATCGAAATTTTTTAAGTCTTTCATGTATATTTATCAATTTGAGCTTGCAAAGATATAAAAAATGTTTATAAATTTATATTTTACCTTTAAAAAAAAACTATTTTACTTTTAAAACGTTTTTTGTGAGTTCGGCATATTGTTTTCTGTTCTTAAATATTTGTAATGAGGTAAATAAAGCCTCTTTGAAAGAATCGGGGTTAGCTTTGTTTTTTCCTGCAATATCAAAACCTGTTCCGTGGTCAGGCGAGGTTCTTACTTTGTTCAGTCCTGCTGTAAAATTAACACCATTTCCAAAAGATAAAGCTTTAAAAGGTGCTAATCCTTGGTCGTGATACATTGCTAAAACACCGTCAAATTGCTTGTATGTTTGAGAGCCAAAAAAACCATCGGCAGCATAAGGACCAAAAATTAATTTGCCTGTTTCTTTAATTTCGGCAATTGTTGGGCGTACAATTTCGTTATCTTCTCCACCAATAATTCCGTTATCGCCACAATGAGGATTTAACCCTAAAATAGCAATTTTTGGTTTGGTAATGCCAAAATCTTGTTTTAATGATGTGTGCATAATTTTTACTTTCGCTTTAATTAGCTCAGGTGTAATTTTTTCTGCTATTTTTGAAATAGGAATATGCCCGGTAATTAAACCGACTCTTAATTTATCGGCAATTAAAATCATGAGGCTTTTTCCGTCTAATTTATCTTCTAAATATTCGGTATGCCCAGGGAAATTAAATATTTCTGATTGAATATTTTCTTTACTAATAGGTGCGGTAAGTAGCACATCAATATGGTTATCTTTTAAAGCATTGGTGGCGGTTTCTAATGATTTGTATGCAAACTTTCCACCAATTTCTGTTAATTTACCCAATTCAATTTTAACATCTTCTGCCCAAGAGTTCATTAAATTAATTTTATTATCAGCAATTTTATCAAGTGAATTGATGCTAAAAATATTGTTGTTTAGTTTTAGGTTTTTCTTATGATAAGAAACCAATCGATTAGAGGCGAATATAACGGGCGTACAAAAATCAAGCATGCGCTTGTCTTCAAAAGTTTTTAAAATAATTTCAATACCAATTCCGTTTGTATCTCCAACTGAAATTCCAACAATAATTTTGCTTGTATTACTATCCATAGTTATTTTTCGTGCGTGTTTCTGTGTGTAAAGTTGTATTTTTGGTACAAACAAAAGTAACTAAAAATTTAGAGAATGTTTACAGGAATAATTGAAACTCTTGGAATTGTAAAAAGGGTAGTGCGTGATAAAGAGAATTTACAGCTTACTATTTTAAGTGATATAACTAATGAATTAAAAATTGACCAAAGTGTGGCACATAATGGCGTTTGCTTAACCGTGGTTGCTATTGATGATACTCAATATACGGTTACGGCAATTAAAGAAACACTTGATAAAACTACGATTGGTAATTTATCGGTTGATGATGAAATTAATTTAGAAAGAGCCATGAAATTGGGCGCTCGTTTAGATGGACATATTGTACAAGGACATGTTGATAAAACAGGGGTTTGCAAGGCGATAAAAGATGAAAACGGGAGTACGGTGTTTACTTTTTCTTATAATTTTGACCCAAGTGCGATTACTATTGAAAAAGGTTCTATTACCATAAATGGCGTAAGTTTAACAGTCGTAAATTCAAAGAAAGATGAATTTAGTGTAGCAATTATACCTTATACTTTAGAGCATACAAATTTTAAAAATTTTAAAATAGGTACAGAAGTAAATTTAGAGTTTGATGTTATCGGTAAATATGTAGCACGTTTAACGCAGCTGAAATAGTTTTTTTCTTCGGATGATAAAAATAGTAAAGCAAGGGGAGAAATCCCCTTGTTAAAATAAAATGCTGTTAAATAATCGAAGCGCTTTATCTAATCGTGTTGATAACAAAAAGAATCTCCTGAATTCGATACACAGTGTTTACATTGATTTCCTGTGCTTTTTGCAGTTGCTTGACATTGATTGTATTTACACTCTGAATAGTTGGAGCTGATTTCTAAAGTGTTTCTATTTACTTCTTCAAGTGTTTTAAAGGATAATAAACAAGCAATACCTATTACAGATAGTAGTAATTTCATATTTTTTTTTACGGGTAAATATATTATTTATAATGTAATAAATATCATATTAAAATCATTTTATTGTAGGGTAACGATAAATTCCTAGCCCCGATTGAAGCAATTGTTTGAGCTCCTTTTTGTTTTTTTAACAAAAAGAGCGAGTGCGGAAAGCGGGAAATAGCTTCAAAAAAGAAAAAACCTCATAATCAATTAAGATTATGAGGTTTAAACGTGGTCCCACCAGGACTCGAACCTGGGACCACCTGATTATGAGTCAGGTGCTCTAACCAACTGAGCTATAAGACCGTTTTAGGTTTGCAAAAGTAAGAACTTTTTTTAAATAAAAAAGCTTTTTTTAAACTTTTCTGCTCATTAAATTTTCAGCAAACAAACGAAGTCCACTTTTTGCAGCATCGCTAATGTTTAAATGTGTTAAGCTTTCAAATGACTTATTTGTGTAGTATTCAATAAGTTGCTCTGTATGTTTAGGGATGTTATTTTTGGTGAAAATCGCAGAAACCGTTGCTATTTTTGCTTGGATATTTTCTTGTTTATTGTTGTAAAGCGTGGTTAATTTTTCTTTATCGGTAGTATTTGCTACTTCAAAAGCTTTTAAATAGAGGTAGGTTTTCTTGTTTTCGATGATATCGCCACCAACTTGCTTCCCGAAAGTTTCAGGATCGCCATAAGTATCTAAATAATCATCTTGTAATTGAAAAGCAACACCTAAATGTAATCCGTAGTTATATAAATGTTGCGCTTGTTCTTCGTTCGCATTGGCTACAATAGCGCCCATTTTTAAGGCTGCTGCTACCAAAACAGATGTTTTTAGCGTAATCATTTTAATGTACTCATCAATAGTAACGTCGTTTCTAGTTTCAAAATCAACATCTAATTGTTGTCCGTCGCAAACTTCTAAGGCTGTTTTACTAAATAATTGTGCTAATTTTTGAAAAATTACAGGTTCGTAGTTTTCAAAATATTGATAGGCTAAAATTAACATGGCATCGCCAGATAAAATTCCAGTGTTAATATCCCACTTTTCATGAACAGTTTCGTGCCCACGTCGCAAAGGTGCGTCATCCATAATATCATCGTGAACTAAGGTGAAATTATGAAAAACTTCTACGGCTAATGCTGCTGGTAAGGCTTTTTTATAATCTCCAGAAAAAATATCGGAAGCCATAAGTGTTAGCATTGGGCGAATTCTTTTTCCGCCTATTTGAAGAATATAATCTATCGGTTCATAAAGGTTTTTAGGCTCTTTTAGTGTTTTTTTAGAAGTTAAGTAAGCTAAAAAGTCTGACTGATATTGTAGTATGTCCAAATCTTAAATTTTTTGTAAAAATAAGATAAACAAAAATTCTAATTGTTAGGTAATGTTAAAAAAACAATAAAACGAAGGAAACTTTTATTGTTTTTAAAGTTTCCTTGTGTACATTTGCAAATAATTATGAGAGATAAAATTTTAAATAAAGCGGGAGAAATGTTTTTAAACTTTGGTTTTAAAAGCGTTACGATGGATGATATTTCAGGTGAACTTGGCATCTCAAAAAAAACACTGTATAAATATTTTTCAAAGAAGACAGAATTGGTAGATGCTAGTACAGAAGCAGTTCATAATACCATAAACGATGCCATTACAAAAATAAAAGAGAAAGGATATAATGCCATTGAAGAGGAATTTGCGGTAAAGGCAATTTTTAAAGAAATGTTTAAAAATGCCAAGACTTCGCCAATGTTTCAGCTTAAAAAATATTACCCTGAAACGTATGCAAAATTAATGGATCGTGAAATATGCTTATTTCGAGATTGTAATATTGACAATTTAACAAAGGGTATTAAAGAAGGGTTTTATCGTGAAAATTTAAAAATAGATTTGATGGTGAATTTTTATTTCACCTTAATTTTTGGCGTTTTTGAAACAGAAATGTACGGTAGCGAAATGCAGGAGGTAATGAAAGTAGAATATGAAATTTTAGAATATCATATTAGAGCAATTGCCACTCAAAAAGGATTAGACGAATTATCGAAGCAACTACAAACTATAAATTTATAAACTTAATAAACAATGAGGAAATATATATACACGGTATTTATATGTTTTTGCACAAGCTTTTTATTTGCGCAAAAACAACTTAATTTATCAATGCAAGAAGCTATTGATTATGCTATAAAAAATAGCTATGCCAATAAAATTGCTAAAAATGATATTAAAGTAGCAATTAAAAGAAAATGGGAAACAACGACTATCGGTTTGCCTAGAATTGATGGGAAAGTGGCGTATCAAAATAATTTAAAACAAGCCGTTTTATTAACAGATTTTAATAATGATGGTATTGATGAAGAATTGATTTTTGGTAAAAAACAAACCATGAATGCTACGGCAACACTAAGCCAATTAATTTTTGACGGTTCGTATTTGGTAGGTTTACAGGCAGCAAAAACCTATTTAAAAATATCAGAACAAGCTAAGCAAAAAACAGCATTAGCAACTAGAGAAGCAATTATAAACGCTTATGGAAATATTCTTGTTTCTGAAAGATTAATTGAAATTCTTGAAAAAAACACGAGGGTTTTAGAAAAAAATTACAAGGATGCAAAGAGAATTAATGAAAACGGATTAAATGAACAAGAGCAGGTGGAGCAATTAGAAATCACCTTAGGAAATGTTCAAAATAGTTTAAGAAATGCTGTTAGATTAAAGGAAATTGCCTATCAAATGTTAAATCTTTCTTTAGGAAATGATATCAATACAAAGTTAAGACTAACCGATAGTTTAGATAGCTTGATGCTTAACAGTAGTAGTTTAGCCTTGCTGTCAAAAACATTTAATTTGAATGGGCATATCGATTTTAAAATTGCCGAAAATAGTAGAGAAAGTAAGCGCTTATTAATGCGTTTAGAGCAAAGTAAAGGTTTGCCTAGTTTGAGTGCTTTTTTAAATTATGGGCTTGCAGCAAACTCTAATTCTTTTACTTTTTTAGATGAAAAACAAAAATGGTTCGGATCTTCGATGTTTGGTGTTAATTTGAATATTCCAATATTTAGTAGCTTAGGAAGATCTGCTAAAACGGCACAGGCAAAAATCGAATTAGAATCGGCTGATATTCGTTTGGAAGAAATTAAGCAACAATTAAACTTACAAACACAATCGGCAAAAAGTGAATATCAGTTAAGTATTGAAAACTATGAATCTGCTATGAAAAACATGAAATTGGCAGAACGCATTGAAAAAAAGCAGCAAATTAAATTTTTTGAAGGAATTTCTTCAAGTTTCGATTTATCGCAAGCGCAAAATCAATTATATAGCCAACAAAATAACTACGTGCAGTCAATGTTAAACGTTATTAGTAAAAAGGCTGCCTTAGAAAACGCATTAAATATACCCTTAAAATAAAAAATGACAATGAGAAAAATATATTCACTACTAGCAATAACAGTATTTTTAGCATCCTGTTCAGGGAGTAAAAAACATTCCGTTGAGGCGGTAATTGCTTCTAACGATTTGGTGAAAATTCGTGCTAAAAAAACTAAGTTAAATAGTCAAATTCAGGTTTTATCCGAAGGAATTAAAGCCTTAGATACTAAAATTGCAACCTTAGATACTTCAAAAAAAGTGCCTTTAATTACGGTGGTATCGGCTAATAAAACAAATTTTAAGCATTATTTAGAATTGCAAGGAGCTGTTAAAACAACACAAAATGTTTTGATATATCCTGAAATGCCAGGGCAATTGGTTCAAATTTATGTAAAAGAAGGACAGTACGTAAAAAAAGGACAGGCTTTGGCTAAAATAGATGATGCAGGGCTTTCTGATCAGTTGGCGCAAATAGAAGTGCAAGCAGTTTTAGCAAAAACAACTTACGAGCGTCAAGAGCGTTTATGGAATCAGAAAATTGGTTCAGAAATTCAGTTCTTACAAGCAAAAACTACGTATGATGCTCAAAAAAATGCTGTAAGTCAATTAAGAAAAAAATTAGGGAAATCAGTTATAAGAGCACCTTTTTCGGGTATTATTGATGATGTAATTAAAGAGCAAGGAATGGTGGTAGCACCAGGAGCTGGTGCCGAAGTTTTTAGAATTGTAAATCTTTCTAAAATGTATATTGAAACAGCGGTGCCTGAAAGTTATATTTTATCAATTAAAAAAGATAAAAATGTATTGGTTGAGTTTCCTATTTTAGGAAAGGTTATTACTTCAAAAATTCGTCAGGCGGGTAATTTTATCAATCCTGCAAATCGTACTTTTAAAGTTGAAATTGCTGTTGATAATAAAGATAAAAGCATTAAACCGAATTTAACGGCTAAGTTAAAAATTAACGATTATACAAACCCTGATGCTATTTTAATTCCGCAAAGTATTATTTCAGAAAATGCCAAAGGAGAGCAGTATATTTTTGTGGTAAACGATATTTTAAAGCAAGGAAGTAAGGTTCAAGGAATAGCAAAACAGATTATTATTAGCACCGGAAAAACGCAGGGCGATGTTATAGAGGTTTTAGCAGGGCTTAGTAAAGGTGATAAAATTATTAAAGAAGGTGCTCGAAGTGTAAAAGATGGGCAGCAAGTAGAAATTTTATCTTCGGAAGAGGGAACTACTGTTAACGCTAAAAAATAAAGATAATGAGCGAGCAAAAAAAGCACGTAGATAAAGAATTCGGGTTGTCTTCATGGGCTATTAATAATAAAACCACCATTTATGTAATGATGGCAATTATTTTATATGCTGGTATTTCGGCATTTTTAAATATGCCACGTGAAAATTTCCCTGAAATAAAGGATACTAAAATTTATGTAAGTTCTATTTATCCTGGTAATACAGCGGAAGATATAGAAAAACTAATTACCGACCCTTTAGAAGATAAATTAAAAACGGTTAGTAATATGACCAAAATAACATCAACCTCGCAGGAAGATGTGTCAATTATTACTGTTGAATTTAATGATGAAATACCTATTGAACAAGCAAAGCAAAAGGTAAAAGATGAAATAGATGAGCAGGTTTCAAGTGAAGATTGGCCTACTTTTAATGGGGCTAAAGTAGCGCCAAATGTTTTTGAATTAAATATATCGGAAGAAACACCTATTTTAAATATTAATATTTCGGGCGATTATACCGTGCATCAATTAAAAGAATTTGCAGAGGTTTTACAAGATGAAATAGAAGATTTATCTGAAATAAAAAAAGCAGATATTCGAGGTGCTGAAGAGAAAGAAGTTGAGGTGGCTGTTGATATTTATAAAATGATGGCTGCAAAGGTTAGCTTTGATGATATTTTAAGAGCTATTCAGGGTGGAAATGTAACCATGTCGGCAGGAAATATTATTGCCAGTGGACAGCGTAGAACCTTGCGTATTTTAGGGGAAATTGAAACTCCTCAAGAATTACAAGATTTTGTGGTGAAAACAGAAAAAGGAAATGCCATTTATTTAAAAGATATTGCTAAAATAACCTTTAAAGATAAAGATAAAACCACTTATGCTCGTCAATTTGGTGATCCGGTGGTAATGCTTGATGTTAAAAAACGTGCAGGGCAAAATATGGTTACCGCTGCTGAAAAAATTCAGCAAATTGTAAAAGATACCAAAGCCAATATATTTCCAAGTAATTTAACCGTAACAATTGCGAACGATCAATCGTCAAAAACAATTGGACAGGTAGACGATTTGGTAAATAATATCATTTTTGGAGTGATGTTAGTGGTACTTGTTTTAATGTTTTTCTTAGGATTTAAAAATTCATTATTTGTAGGTTTTGCCATTCCGATGTCAATGTTTATGTCGTTAATGATTTTACATTTAATGGGCTACACCATGAATACCATGATTCTTTTCGGGTTAATTATGGGGCTAGGAATGTTAGTAGATAACGGTATTGTAGTGGTTGAAAACGTATATCGTTTAATGGATGAAGAAGGAATGACCCGCTTAGAGGCGGCAAAATTAGGGATTGGTGAAATTGCATTTCCTATTATTATATCAACAGCAACTACGGTAGCGGCGTTTATTCCTTTAGGGATGTGGCCAGGAACTATGGGGCAGTTTATGATTTATTTCCCAATTACTTTATCGGTTGTATTAGGGTCGTCATTATTTGTGGCTATTTTCTTTAATTCGGTAATGGTTTCTCAATTTATGAGTACTGAAGATAAAAATATCCCCTTAAAAAAATTAATTATCATCACCGCGAGTATTGGTGTTATTGGTATTTTGATTTTACTTTTCGGTGGTGCTGTAAGCCCGCTGGGAACTTTAATGGTTTTTACTGCGGTAAATTTTTGGCTTTACAGATATGTATTACGCCCAATGGCAAATGGGTTTCAAAATAAAATACTTCCACTTTGGGAACGTCTTTATGAAAAAATGATTCGTGCTTCCTTAAAAGGATGGCGTCCTTACGGAATAACAATTGTAACGATTATTTTACTTTTTCTAGCGTTTATCGGTTTTGGAGCTTCTGTAAAAAGTAAGCGAACAAAAATTGAGTTTTTTCCTGATAATACGCCCAATCAAATTGTGGTATATGTAGAATATCCGCAGGGAACAGATATTGAAAAAACCAATACTATCATGAAAAGTTTAGAAGCTCGAGTGACCAAGGTTTTAAATGAAGATATGTATATGGATGGCGACCGTAATTTTATGGTAGAAAGTTCTATAGCACAAATAGGAGCGGGGTCAGGAAATCCTCAAACTGATGGTGGTTCGGCTGCCGAAATGCCACATAGAGGTAAAATAGTAGCCTCTATGCGTGAGTACAAATACCGTAAGGGTTTAGATAGTAAAGTATTAAAGAAAAAGGTAACAGATGCTTTGCAAGGTATTTACCCTGGGCTGTCTATTTCTGTTGAAAAAGACCCTGTAGGACCGCCGGCAGGATATCCTATTAATATTGAATTAGAAGGTGAAGATTACGATGAATTAATTATTACTGCTGAAAAAATGCGTGATTTTATCAATACCAAATCAATTCCTGGTATTGCTGAATTAAAAATAGACGTAAACAAATCGAAGCCAACTACATTGGTTGAGGTTGATAGAAAAAAAGCAGGTGAATTAAAAGTGAGTACTTCTCAGGTAGGAAAACAACTGCGTAATTCTATCTTTGGAAGCAAAGCTGGTGTGTATAAAGAGGCTGGTGAAGATTATGATATTTATGTTCGTTTTAATAAAGATAACCGCTACAATTCAAGCGCTATTTTTAATCAAACAATTACTTTTAAAGACATGTCAACAGGGCAGGTTAAATCTGTTCCTGTTTCGGCAGTAGCAAAACAGCGTAACAGATCAGGTTTTAGTGCCATTAAGCATAAAAATGTGAAGCGTGTAGCAACGGTATATTCGGCATTAGCGCCAGGTTACACCGATGCCGCTGCAATTGTAAGTGAAATTCAGAATGAAATGAAATCGTTTACAGCCTTGCCTAAAACAGTACATGTTGATTATACAGGGCAAATTGAAGAGCAGAACAAACAAATGACCTTTTTAATAGGTGCATTTTTCTCTGGATTAGGTTTAATTTTCTTAATTCTAATTTTCCAATTTAATTCTATTTCAAAACCTACAATTATTATGTTGGCTATCTTTTTAAGTTTGATAGGGGTATTTGGAGGAATTGTAGCATCAGGAACATCATTTGTAATTATGATGACCATGATGGGGATTATTTCTCTAGCGGGTATTGTAGTAAATAACGGTGTGGTATTGTTAGATTATACACAGTTATTGATAGACAGACAAAAAGCACAACATAATTTAGGTAAAGATGACTTTTTAGAAATTTCGGTATTAAACGAAGCCATTGTAAAGGGAGGAAAGGCACGTTTACGCCCAGTTTTATTAACTGCAATCACTACAATTTTAGGATTGATTCCTTTAGCAACGGGTTTAAATATTAATTTCTTTACCTTGGTAACAGAATTTGATGCAAATATATATGTTGGTGGTGATAATGTTATTTTTTGGGGTCCTTTAGCTTGGACAGTTATTTACGGGCTATTTGTGGCAACTTTTTTAACATTAATTGTAGTGCCGATATTATTTTATTTAGTAACTAAATTAAAGATGTGGTTACATCGTGTTTTCTAAATTTTTTTTATTTTTTTGATAGATAAAAAAGGGTTAAAGGCAGGTTGTTTTTAACCCTTTTTTATATTTTTGAACTTATGAACGATAAAAATTATACTAATAAAGGTGTTTTTACGGTAGCTGAAATAAAACGAAAACTAGAGCACTATTGCGTGTATCAAGATCGTTGTCATAAAGAAGTAGAAGCAAAATTAAAAGAATATAATACTGCCGCTGATGCTAGAGAATTAATTTTGCTAAGCTTAATGCAAGATAATTTTTTAAATGAAGAACGCTTTGCTAAAAGTTTTACAAGAGGAAAATTCCGCATTAAAAAATGGGGAAAAAACAGAATTGTAAGAGAATTAAAATTTAGAGATATATCAGCATATAATATAAAAACAGCCTTAAAAGAAATTGATCAAGAAGAATATATTACAACACTTTATAATTTAGTAGCTAAAAAAAACAAATTAGTAACCGAAACAAATATTTTTAAACGAAAAAAGAAAATTCTAGATTATGTACTATACAGAGGCTTTGAACCTCATTTAATTTACGAAGCTATTAGCGCTCTTTAAAATTAAATAAACTGTCTAGGTTTATTTCTTTATCGAATTGTTGTTTTGTATAAATGGTATTAATTTTAGTATTCATACTACCAAAAAGTAAGCGTATTTTACCTACTTGACTATTTATGTCTTTAGATGTAATTGCTGGTATATAAGTCATATCGGCAAGTCTTAAAACTTCATTTTCAAAAACATTTATACGGGCTTTAAAAGCAGGTTTTTGAAGCGTTTTTATTTTTAAACTGTCTTTTAGTTGCTTGGTTAATTCTTTTAATTCGATAGCATTATTTAAAGCAGTCGTTGGTGTGGTGTTTTTAAATTGTTGTAAAAATTTTTCTACAAGCATATATTCTTTCCAATTTTCTATGTTTTTAGCTGCATATTTATGTAGTGGGGTATATTTTAAATGCTTTACACTTCCATCCATCCCTGTTTTTTTAACAGTAACATTTTGTTGAGGTGTTTCTTTTTTACAAGAAGAAGCAATTAAAATTAAAATATATAAAATATATAAAGGGTATTTCATCAAAATAAAATTAAAACCATAAAAGTACGTATTTTACTCGGTTTATGAATTGTACTGTTTTAAAAATAAAATTAATAAAATAGTTTTAGATTCTAATAGCTTATTTAAAAATTAAATAAAATGTCAGTTTGAGTGATTTTTTCTTCAAAAAAAATGTATTGTGAACTTATTTAGTATCAAATTTATCAACGTAATTTTTTCAGATGAAATTTAAACAGACTCTAAGTAGTATTGAAAATTTACAATTTTTTAAAAAGAGCGTTTAAATTCACTAGGGTTTAAATTATTATATTTTTTAAAAATCTTATTAAAGTGACTAGAATCTACAAAACCTATTTTTTCAGAAATTTCAGAAATATTCAAATTTGTTTGTTTTAATAATTGTTCAGCCATTTTTATTTTAGTTTGAATAACATATTGTTGAATAGAAATTCCTGCATGTTTTTTAATATAAATACTTACATAGTTGGGAGACATATAAAAAACCTCAGCAATTGACTTTATTTTAATCAATTCTTTATCAAGTACATTTTGTCTTATGTAAGTTAATATTGAATCTGTTTTTTCTTTTTCAGAGTTGTATGGTTCTCCTGTTTTTGTAAGGCTTGACTTTAGGTTTCTTAAAACCAACACTAATAAAGCACGAAATAAATTTAGCAGAACATCTCTACTATAAATCAAAGGATTATCTACCTCATTCTTTATCAATTCATACAAATAAAATAATTGAACTTTATCAGTATCATAACTAATAATACATTTAGCAATGTTATTGGTATGAAATATAACGGTATCTAAATTTTTTCGCCAGTGTGTACTTGAAGTTAAATTTGTCTTCTCTAAAAATAACTGTTCTGTAAATTTTATAATTCCAAAGGTTGTAGGCTCGTCAACTACAAATTCGTGCTCATCTTTAGGGGTTAAAAAAAATAAATCACCTTTTTTGTAGTCAATAGCACTTTCATTTAAAAGATGTTGTCCACTACCTTTTAAAATAAAGGTAAGCTCAAAAAAATTATGCTTGTGCCGTGGATATCCCCATTTGTTGGCAGATTCAAATTCAAGAACATCCAAGTTTTTAGTAATGTAAAATCGTTGCGACATTATAAAGATGTATTTGTACAAATATACAATGTATTTATACATTAAAAATACGTATTACATGTTCTAATTTTGTAGTATTAAAAAGCAGTACTAAAATGATAGACAAACAAAAAATATTGGACGCATATAATAATAGACACGCTTGTAAATTATTCGATACCGAAAAAAAAATATCTGATGAAGATATCAACTTCATTTTACAAACCGCAAGACTTTCTCCAAGTTCTTTTGGCTTTGAACCTTGGCACTTTGTACTTGTTCAAAATAAAGGTTTACGCAAAAAATTAAAAGACAGCGCTTGGGGAGCAACAGCAAAACTAGATACAGCAAGTCACTTTATACTTGGTTTAACAATGAAAAGTGAAATGACTAAATACAACAGTGCTTACATTAAAGACTTTATGAAAAACGTACAAGAGCTACCTGAAGATGTTGTTAACAATAAAGGAAAAATGTACGAGACATTTCAAAAATCTGATTTTGATTTAACCGACGATAGAAAGCTTTTTGATTGGGCTTCAAAACAAAGCTACATACCATTAGCTAATATGATGACAAGTGCAGCAATGATTGGTATTGACTCTTGCCCCATTGAAGGGTTTAAGCGAAAAGAAATAACAACAATTTTAAAAAATGAATTAGGTATTAATACAAAAAAATATGGTTTATCGTATATGGTAGCATTTGGCTATAGCGTAAATAAGCCAAGACCAAAAACACGTAGAAATTTAAACGAAATAATAACTTTTAAATAAAATACATATGAAGGATGTAGTTCTTTTAACAATTCTACTATTCGCTTCAACAATTATAGTTGTAGCACAAAAAAACGACACAAAAAGTTATTGGCCAAATGATGCGCAATTGGTTATCTCTTTTTCAATGCAATTTGAAACAGGTGGACAACCAGAAGGAGCAGAAAGTCCGTTTTCAGGAAACCCTTTACCTAAAGGACAACCCGATTTACCAGCCGAAAGTTGGTTTCGTTATGGAGCAAAAGAAGGAATTTATAGAATGTTAAACCTTTGGAAGAAACACAAGATTCATGTAACCTCTCATGTAGTTGGAGAAGCCGCCATAAAATACCCAAAAGTTGCCAAAGCTATTGTAAATGGTGGACACGAAATTGCTGCGCATGGAATTGCTTGGAGAGATCAATGGAACTTATCTTATGATAACGAATTGGCATTTGTAAAAAAAGGAATTGATACTGTAAAAACCATTACAGGACAAAGAGGCGTTGGTTATAATTCCAATTGGTTACGTAGAAGCCCAAACACTTTAAAAGTGTTGCAAGAACTTGGTTTTTTATACCACATTGATGATTTAAGTAGAGACGAACCTTTTGTAACCAAAGTAAGAGGTAAAAACTTTGTAGTAATGCCATATACATTACGTAATAATGACATTGTAAATATAGCTGGTAAAAATTGGAGTCCAGATCAATTTTTAGCCCAATTAAAGTTCGAATTTGACCAATTATATGCTGAAGGAGCAACAAAAAGAAGAATGATGAGTATAAGTTTACATGATCGTATTGGTGGTGGTCCTGCGATAGTTCAGGTTGTCGATAAATTTATACAGTACGCAAAACAACACAAAAGAGTTGTTTTTATGAGAAAAGATGAAATTGCAAATATGATTAAAGATGATCCAAATACACCAATTGATAATTCAGAAATTGAGTATAACACAACAATTGTGAATACCAAATTACCTTTTAAACTAGAAAAAGATTGGGAAGTTTTAGGCTTTAAAAATCCTGAAAGTGTTGTTTTAGACACAAAAAACAATGCTTTATATGTCTCTAATATAAATGGGAATCCTACCGAAAAAAATGGGAATGGTTATATTTCTAAAGTAGGTTTAGATGGAAAAATAATTCAACAAAAGTGGATAACAGGATTAAACGCACCAAAAGGATTAGTTATTTATAATGATAAATTATATGTTACAGACATTGATAAAATTATAGAAATAGATATAAAAACTCAACGTGTTTTAACCTTTAAAGCAAAAGATGCTACTTTTTTAAATGACATTGCTGTAGATAAAAAAGGAAATGTATATGCCAGTAATACTTTTGGCTTTAGTGGAATTTATAAATTACCAAAAAAAGGAAAAAGAAAAATTGAATTATGGCTAAAAGATGAAAATCTAAATATGCCAAACGGGCTTTATATTTCAAAAAATCAGTTATTTGTAGCAAGTTGGGGAAAAGAGATTAACCCTAAAACCTACGAAACCAAAATAGTAGGTACGTTACAAAAAGTTGATTTCAAAACTAAAACCATAGAAAAAATAACCAAACCTATTGGAAATTTAGATGGTTTAAGCGAAACGCTTCACGGTTTCTTATTGTCCGATTGGTTAGCAGGTAAATTATTATACTATACAAACAAAACAGGTACTACAACCGAGGTACTAAATTTACCTAAAGGAACTGCTGATATTTATTTTGATAAAAACACAAAATCGGTCTTCATCCCTTTAATGCTAAATAATAAACTGGTAAAATATCACTTTAAAAAATAAATTCATGAGTAAAACAACACCACAACAAACAGCATTTGCTCTTTTACGAATAATAATGGGTATTAATTTTTTAGGACATGGATTAGTTCGTTTCTCAAAATTAAACGGATTTAGAGATTGGATGGTAACAACTTTTCAAGACAGCTTAATACCATCTTTTACTGTCTCTATTTGGGGAACTGTGTTACCCTTTGCAGAATTTGGAATTGGGTTATTATTAATTTTGGGATTATTCACCTATCGTGCAAGTATTACAGGAGCAATAGTAATTATTTTCCTCTTATTTGGTTCAACATTAATTGAAAATTGGGATTGGGCTGGTATACAAATGATTTATGGCTTATTCTTTTATTTTTTAATCTCTAATACAGAAAAAAATTGTTGGTCAATTGATAATTTAATCAGAAATAATAATGAAAATTAAAACAATCAATAAAAAAGGAGATTGGAGTTTCCCTTGGACAGTAGCATTAAAAAATGCTATGCAAAATGGTAGTAATAATACAGTTGTAGGTGAGCACTTATTACTAGAAACAGGCGAATTTAAAGTTTGGAGTATTCATTTACCAATAGGTCAATCATTACCGTTTCATAAGCACAATAAATCGTATTTCTATACTATTAAAAGTGAGGGAAAATCACGTTCATTTTATACTGATGGAACAGTAATCGAAACCAAATACGAAAAAAATGATATCAAATATTTTAATGATTTGGATGAAGAAAATTTCTTCATTCATAATTTAGAAAATATTGGAAATACCACATTGATATTTACAACAGTAGAATTTAAATAAAATGAAATATAAAAACGCACTTATACATTCCCTTTTAGTTGGCCTTATTGCTGCCTTTGTAATACTAGTTTCAGGATGGTTGGCAGTAAAAGCTTGGGTAGTTTTTTTCGGATGGGCAAACTATTTTTTACATGCTTGCAATATGAAAAAATCATTTAAAATGCTATTGGCATTTTTTATAGGAATTTTTATTGCATTAATAGGTACTTATGCTATTACCCATTTAAATACTATAGCACCTGAAAATTCTGAATTATATGTTACCGCATTTATTGTTTTTTGGATAGCAACTATTTTAATTTTCTTAGAAATCATTGAAGATTGGGGGGAATTTGTACCTGCAACATTTTTGGGAACAGTACTGTTTTTTGCTTCAGGAGTTTCATTAAAGAGCATAATACCCGAATTATTCATTCCATTATTAATTGGAATATTTGCAGGCTTTACAACCCTATTTAGTCGCGAGAAATTAACAATCTATTTAAACAAATAAAATAATACAATTATGAAAAACACACTATTTACACCCTATAATATGAACGGAATTTCATTAGAAAACCGTTTTCTAATGGCACCTATGACACGCTCAAGAGCCACACAACCAAATGACGTTCCTAATGCTTTAATGGCAGAATATTATGGACAAAGAGCATCTGCAGGAATTATTATAACAGAAGCAACCCAAATTTCTTTACAAGGAAAAGGATATGCTAAAACACCTGGCATTTATACGCAAGAACAAATTGAAGGCTGGAAGCTAGTAACTGATGAAGTTCATAAAAAAGGAAGTAAAATATTCTTACAACTATGGCACGTTGGTCGTGTTTCAAGTTCACAAGTAAACGGTTTACAACCCTTAGCACCATCAGCAAAAATAGCAAAAGAAACATCTGTATATATTTTTGATGGGGTACCAAATGGAGATGCAACTTTTGTACCTGTAGAAGAGCCAAAAGAAATGACAAAAAACGACATTAATCAAGTTATTGAAGAGTTTAGAATCGCTGCAAAAAATGCAATTGAAGCAGGCTTTGATGGTGTAGAAATTCACGGTGCAAATGGTTACTTAATAGACCAATTTTTAAGAAGCAACTCAAATATAAGAAAAGATGAGTATGGAGGAACCAAGGAAAATAGAATTCGAATATTAACTGAAATTACTCAAGCAGTAGTTAATGAAATCGGAACTAAAAAAACAGGGGTTCGTTTGTCACCATTTATCAGTTTTAAAGATATGAATGATCCTGAAATTTTAGATACAATTATGCTAGCTTCTAAAAAGTTAGAAAAACTAGGCGTTACTTATATCCATTTGTGTGAAGCTGATTGGGATGATGCCCCTGAAATTCCAACTGATTTTAGGATTCAACTAAGAAAAGTATTTAGTAGAACAATAATAGCAACAGGGAATAAAACACCAAAGGAAGCCGATGAGTTATTAGGTAGTAATTTAGTAGATTTAGTTGGTTTTGGACGTAAGTTCTTAACCAACCCTGATTATCCAAAACGTGTAAAACTAAATACAAAAATGAATCAAATTAGCGACAATCATACTTTATTTGGAGGAGGTACTGCAAGAGGTTATACGGATTATTCTTTTTTAATAAAAAAATAAAGTATTGTAACTTTAGTTACTTTAAATAGAGTCATTATGAAATATCTTTGTCTTACACATATTTATTTATAAAAATGAAAAAAATTATAGAAAACAGTTTAGAAAAATCTATTTCATATACAGAGTATAGAACATTTGTAAAAGAGTTGTTAGTTGCTAAAAAATCAACAGGAAATAACCAGTCAGACGATTTATTAAATTTTAGTTTATTAAACGATAAACGAATGAAACGATTAGACAAAACTATAAAAATATCAGAAAAAACAATCGCTAAATTAAAGGATGTAAAAGAACCACAAACTTGGTTGGTTTTAACAGAAGGATGGTGTGGTGATGCTGCTCAAAACTTACCTGTTATTAATAAAATAGTTGAAGAAAATAGTAATATTCAGTTAAAAGTTGTTTTAAGAGATGACAACGAAGTATTAATGAATGCTTTTTTAACAAATGGTGGTAAGGCTATTCCTAAATTAATTGCTTTAGATAAAAAAAATGAGGTAATAGGAACTTGGGGTCCAAGACCTAGTATTGCTACTAAAATGGTCGCAGATTATAAAGCTGAACATGGTGCTTTAGATGCTGAATTTAAAGAGTCTTTGCAGGTTTGGTATAATAAAAATAAAGGAATCAATCTTCAAGATGATATTACTTCTTTACTTGAGTAATTAATTTTTTTTAGAGGAAACTTAAATAATAATAGATAATTAACATCCAGATAATGAGCTTATTCAGGTTTTTATGCTAAATTTATTGATTTTTTTATTTAAAAAATTTTGTAAAACCGAAAATAGGTTCTATATTTGCAACCGCTAAGGAGAAAATAATAATTGACCTGGTAGCTCAGTTGGTAGAGCATCTCCCTTTTAAGGAGAGGGTCCTGGGTTCGAGCCCCAGCCCGGTCACTAAAGCTTCCCTTGTTTTTATAAGGGAAGCTTTTATTTTTTTCTAGCTTTGGGGAGATACCAAAGCGGCCAACTGGGACGGACTGTAACTCCGTTGTCTTACGACTTCGCAGGTTCGAATCCTGCTCTCCCCACAAAACCTCCATCATTTACTTGATGGAGGTTTTTTTGTTTTATGAATAAAAACATTTATTTTAAAAATCATATTTCTTGTGCGCATCTAAGCGGATAAAAATAAATAATAATACGGTAAAACCCCATAATGATGAGCCTCCGTAGCTAAAAAAGGGCAGCGGAATACCAATAGTAGGTAACAAACCGATAACCATTCCGATATTTACAACAATATGAAAAAATAGAATAGAGGCAATGCCGTATCCGTATACACGTCCAAATTTATTTGTTTGATTTTCGGCTAAATAAATAATTCGATAAAGTAATAACATAAATATTATAATTACTGCCGAACTTCCTAAAAAGCCCCATTCTTCGCCTACAGTACTATAAATATAATCGGTTTCTTGTTCGGGTACAAATTTCCCTTGAGTTCTGTCGCCTTGTAAAAAACCTTTACCAACTAAACCACCCGAACTAATGGTTAATTTTGATTGATAGGTGTTATATCCTTTGTTTTTAAGGTCGGTGGTTTTTCCTAATAAAATATCAAATCGGTCTTTTTGATGCGGTTCTAATACATTTTCATAGGTATAACCGATACCGTAAATAAATAAAGTTGTAAATAAGTATAATGATATAATTTTAAGCGCATTGAATCTTAAAAAGCGTTTGTCTTTATAAAATCCACGAGCAAGTCCTGAGCTAATAAGTAATAAACAGCTGAAAAGAATCCAATTTGCTCCGAAATAGATTGTTAGAATAAATAAAATAATTGAAATAGTTCCAAAAACAATATAATTTAATGTTAAACCTTCTCTGTTTAAAACAAAAAAGAAAGAGAAGTAAATTAAAACAGAGCCCATATCAGGTTGTAAGGCAATAAGCAGAGCGGGTAAAAAAATAATTGCAAAAGCTTTTAATTGATTTTTAAGTAGTTTAAAATTATATTTTCTATCGCTAATTAATTTAGCGAGTGCTAATGCTGTAAATGCTTTTGAAAATTCGGAAGGTTGTAGACCGATTCCACCAAAATTATACCAAGAAGTTGCACCATTAATTTTTTTTCCGAAGATAAAAACTCCTGCTAATAGCACTAACGAAAGCACGTATAGAACACTTGCAAATCGTTCATAAAATTTTGAATTTAAAAAGAGAACCAAAACTATTAGTGGAATACTGAGTCCTATAAAAATAAATTGTTTTCCATATTTGGTTGAAAAATCAAAAAATTGTCGGGTAGTATCTGTTGATGATGAGGCGTAAATATTCATCCATCCAAAGCCAACAAGTAATAGATATAGTAAAATGAGTAGCCAATCTATGTTTTCAAAAATATTATTTCGTTCCTGACGCAAGGGTATCGTTTTTTTTAATTAATTTTTCATATTCTTTTTGAAGGCTCATATGTATCATACGGTCTTCTACATATTTTCTTGAAATTTTTCCTGTAAGGTATTTTTCAATCAATAAACTTGTTATTGGTGCTGCTATTGTTGAACCGTATCCTCCGTTTTCAACAAAAATAGCAATGGCAATTTTAGGATTATCTTTTGGGGCAAACGCAATAAATATAGAATGGTCTTTTGCTTGTACTTTTTTACCATCGACCATTTTTGTTTTATTTTCGGAAGTTCCTGTTTTTCCACAAATTTCAATGCCTTTTACCTGACTACCTCTTGCGGTTCCGTTGGTAAATACTTCGTGCATTGCTTGAATAGCAATTGGAAAGTGTTTTGGGGCTATAGTGGTATGTCTTTTGGCAGTATAAAGAGTATCTTTAATGGTTTCATTATCAATTTTTTTAACAATATGAGGTGTATGAAAATAACCTTTATTGGCTATTGCTGCTGTCATATTAGCTAACTGCATAGGTGTAGTTAATATTTCTCCCTGACCAATGGCATTTGAAATTGTATAAGTAGCGCTCCACCTGTTTTTATACCATTTGTTATAAAATGCGGCATCAGGAACAGTTCCTTTTCTTCCAACAGGTAGGTCATATCCTAAAAAATTACCTAAACCAAAACTTTCTACGTGTTTACTCCAGGTATCCATTCCTGTTTTTGGGTTGCCCGATTTATCGATAATTTTTTTATAAACAGTAGCAAAATAACTATTACATGATTTTGCAATAGCTGTTTTTAAACGAATAGGTCTGCCTGTAATACCACAATGACAGCCCATAAACTGTCTTCTTCCTGATCCGTAGCTATATCCGTGGTGGCAATAAACGCCAAAATCTTTATCAATAACTTCTTCTTGTAAACCGATTAATCCGTTGAGTATTTTAAAGGGTGATCCTGGAGGATACATTGCTTGAAGCCCTCTATCGAAAGTAGGCATATTAATAGTGTCATTAAATAATTTTACAGAATTTGGAGAGCGTTTTCTTCCAACTAATAGGTTAGGGTCATAGGAAGGAGCGGTTATAAGTGCTAAAATTTCGCCAGTTTTTGGTTCAATGGCTACAATACCACCTCTTTTTCCTGTCATTAAAAGTTCTCCGTATGCTTGAAGTTCGCTATCAATGGTTAGGGTTAAATCTTTACCTGTTACGGCAAGTGTATCGTACAGTCCGTTTTTGTAAGATCCTGTAATTTTGTTTAAGTTGTTTCTTTTAAAGCGTTTTTTACCTTTAACACCTCTAAGAACTCTTTCGTATTGTTTTTCAACCCCCATTTTTCCTATCAGCTCTCCTTGCTCATAGTAGTTATTTGTTCTTGCTTTTTCTTCGTTTACTTCGGCAATAAAGCCTAAAATATTTGCAGCAGATTTAACAGGGTAATCTCTAATAATACGCTTTTGGATATAAAACCCTTTGTATTTTGGTAGTTTTTCTTGTAGATAAGCAAAATCTTCTTTAGCTAATTGTTTTAAGAAAACCGAAGGTAGCCAACGAGCAAAATTTTCAGCCTTTTTAAAGCGTTTCTTAAAGCTTTTTGTATCAATTTTTAACAGATTACAAAATTCTAAGGTATCTAAAGGAGTTACATTTTTAGGAACTACCATTACATCGTATGATAGCTGATTTGCGACTAATAATTTTCCGTTACGGTCATACATATAACCACGCTCAGGGTAATCATATTCAATTTTTACGGCAGAACTTTGTATGGGGTTAATATTTGCACCCTCAATAATTTGCAATTGAAATAGCTTTGCTATATAAATGACTCCAACTAGTGTTATTAAAAATAGGAGTAAAAAACTTCGTTTCATTTCTGATGCTTTATGTGTTGCTCAATAAACAGAGTAATAGGGGAGGATTGGTATTTTTTATTTTAATTTTTTTCTAAAGATAAAACTACCTAAAAAATACAATGTTAATGTGAAAATACTAGAATATAAGGTGTTTAAAAGTACTTTAGTGATATTGTAAAAACTAAAATTAATCAAACTAAATAAGATAAAGTGATGTACAAGTGTTAAAATTAATGTGTAATTAAATACCTTATCAAAAGTTTCTAATTTTAGGCTGAATAATAAATAATCAGGTTCATTTTTTTTAAATATTTTTTTGATAAAAAACAACCTAATATAAGCGATAAATAAAATTGAAAACGCGTGTATTCCTCCTGAATTGGAAAAAGTATCTACACCTAAACCCAATAAAAAAGCCAAGGTTAAAAAAGAAAATCGATCTGATTTTAAAGGATAGAAAAAAACAAAACAGATGTATAAATAAGGGTTTATATAGCCTAAAAACAACACGTTATTTAATACTAAAACTTGCAGTAATAATAAAAAAACAAATAAAAATAGGATGTAAATGGTTTTATTCATTGTTGTTTTCGATACTTTTAATTGCCTCTTTATCAAGGTTTGTAACAATGTAAATATGCCCTAAATTAGCCATATCATTAAATAATTTAATATCAATAGTGTTTGCTGCCGATAAATTTTCAGGAATTTTACTAACACTTCCTATTAAAATTCCTTTGGGGAAAATAGTAGATTTTCCGCCTGTAACAATGGTATCACCAATATTTAGAACAGTTTGTCGAGGAACATCAGTTAGTTGCACGGTGTTATAATCTTTACCGTTCCATTTTAAAGTTCCGTAATAATTATTGTTTTTAAACCCTGCGTTAATTTTACTTTTAGAGTTTAAAATAGATTGAACTCTTGAGTATTTACTACCAACATTGTCGGTAATACCTATAATTCCTTTACTATTTATAACCGCCATTTCTTTGGTAATACCGTGATTACTACCACGGTTTATGGTTATAAAGTTATCAATATTATTGTAAGGATTGTTGTTTATTTTTCCATTTATATATAAAAACTGTTGCGTTGAATTTAACGTATCTATATTGATGGAATCAACAATAGTAGAAAGCGCTTCTAGCTTGTTTTTAAGAATAGTATTTTCGAGAGAAAGCTCTTTATTACGGCTTTTTAAATATAGATATTCAGAAAAACTCGCTGATTTTTCATAAAACCCACCTGTAATAAAATTTGTAGAGCTGATAAATTTACTCTTATGAAAAGAATTATTATTGATAATTAATGCAACAGCAATAATTTCGAGAAAGAGAAAAAACAAGAAGTTTTTATACCTCTGAAGAAAATAAAGAAGCTGTTGCATAAATAATCATTCAAAATTTATTTGATTAATACAGTTTTGTATTTTTCAAGGTTTTTTAAGGCAATTCCTGTTCCACGTACCACTGCACGTAACGGGTCTTCGGCAACATAAACAGGTAAATCTGTTTTACGAGACAAACGCTTGTCTAAGCCACGAAGCATAGAACCTCCACCAGCTAAATAAATACCGCTATTGTAAATATCAGCAGCTAATTCAGGTGGTGTTTTTGATAAGGTTTCCATTACCGCATCTTCAATACGTAATATTGATTTGTCTAAAGCTTTGGCAATTTCTCTATAAGAAACCTGTACTTGTTTTGGTTTTCCACTTAATAAATCACGTCCTTGTACCATCATATCATCAGGCGGACTTTCTAAATCTTCAGTAGCAGAACCTATTTGTATTTTTATTCTTTCAGCAGTCGTTTCTCCTACATATAAATTGTGCTGTGTACGCATATAATACATAATATCACTAGTAAATAAATCACCAGCAACTTTTACAGATTGGTCGCAAACAATACCCGCAAGAGCGATTACTGCAATTTCGGTAGTACCTCCACCAATATCAATAATCATGTTTCCTTTAGGCTCCATAATATCAATACCAACACCAATAGCTGCTGCCATTGGTTCAAAAATCAAATAAATTTCCTTGGCATTCATATGGCGACCCGAATCAATAACAGCACGTTTTTCAACCTCTGTAATTCCTGAAGGAATACAAATAACCATTCGTAATGAAGGTGGAAAGAGTTTCTTTTTGATTGCCGGAATTTGCTTTACAAATTCTTTAATCATTTCTTCGGATGCCTGAAAATCTGCAATTACGCCATCTTTTAACGGACGAATTGTTTTGATATTTTCATGAGTTTTCCCCTGCATTCTGCTAGCTTCATGACCAGTAGCAATAATTTTACCAGTCAATCGGTTACGTGCAACAATGGAAGGGTTGTCAATAACAACCTTTCCATTGTGAATTATAAGTGTGTTTGCAGTACCTAAATCGACTGCAATATCTTCTGTCATAAAATCGAAGAATCCCATATAAATTCCGTTGTTTTTACTTATTTTTAATGTAATCTTACAAATTTAATGAAAATCTGCGGGTAATTTACATTGAATATAAATTAATGTTTAAAATGTCTTGTTCCTGTAAAAACCATAGAAACATTATTCTCATTACAATAATCAATACTTAATTGATCTTTAATAGAACCTCCTGGCTGAATTACACTTTCTATTCCTGCATTTTTTGCTATTTCTACACAATCAGGGAAAGGGAAAAAAGCATCACTTGCCATTACAGCACCATTTAAATCAAAATTAAAAGTTTTTGCTTTTGTAATAGCTTGTGTTAAGGCATCAACTCTACTTGTTTGACCAGTTCCACCAGCTAATAATTGCTTGTTTTTTACTAAAATAATAGTATTAGACTTGGTGTTTTTACACAATTTAGATGCAAATAATAAATCATCTAATTGAGCAGTAGTAGGTCTTGTATCGGTAGGATATGTTAAGTGTTCTAACTTATCAGTAATATTGTCTTTATCTTGTATTAAAACACCGTTTAATGCTGTTCTAACAGTTTGTGTAGGTAAAGCAACTTCTTTCTGAATTAAAAGTACTCTATTCTTTTTTCCTTTTAAAATATCTAAAGCATCATCATCAAAAGAAGGAGCAATTACTACTTCACAAAATAATTTATGAATTTCTTCAGCAGTAGCTTTATCTATTGTTGTATTAGCAATTAAAATTCCACCAAAAGCAGAAGTAGGGTCACCAGCTAAAGCATCTACATAGGCATTATATATGTTTTCTCTTTGTGCAAAACCACAAGCATTATTATGCTTTAAAATGGCAAAAGTAGGCGCTTCACCTTTAAATTCGTTCATTAAATTTACGGCAGCATCAACATCAAGTAAATTGTTGTAGCTTAATTCTTTTCCGTGTAATTTATCAAACATTGCGTCTAAATCACCAAAGAAATATCCTTTTTGATGTGGATTTTCACCATATCTTAAAGTTTTAGAAGTAGTTTCACTTGCTTTGTAAACAACTTCATCTTCATTAAAGTAGTTAAAAATAGCAGTATCGTAATGAGAAGAAACATTAAAAGCTTTAGCAGCTAATTTTTTTCTATCACTAATTGTAGTTGTTCCGTTACTTGCAGTAATTGTGTTTAAAAAATCGCCGTATTGTTCCATTGAAGAAACAATAATAGTGTCTTTAAAGTTTTTTGCAGCAGCACGGATTAATGAAATTCCACCGATATCTACTTTTTCAATAATATCTTGTTCAGGAGCTCCTGAAGCTACTGTTTTTTCAAAAGGATATAAATCAACAATTACTAAATCTAATTGAGGAATATTGTATTCTTGCATTTCAGCAACATCACCATCATGATCTTGACGATTTAAAATACCTCCAAATACTTTTGGATGTAATGTTTTTACACGTCCACCTAAAATAGAAGGATAAGAAGTTACTTCTTCAACAGGTACTACATTAATACCTAAGTCTTTTATAAAAGATTCTGTTCCTCCTGTAGAGTAAATAGTTACTCCTAAGTCGTTCAATTTTTTTACTATAGGTTCTAATCCGTCTTTATGAAAGACTGAAATTAGTGCAGATTTGATAGTTTTTTCGTTGCTCATTGTTGTTGTTTTGTTAAGCTTACAAAGCTACTAAAAGCCTAATGGTTATACAATAATTATTTTATTATTTTAAATAAATAAAGCTACTTTTTTACAGATATATTCTAATAAAGCTTCATCATCTGATGTAAAAATATTAGCGGTGTGAGAATCAATATCAATTTGACCAATATTTTGATTATCAACAAAAATAGGAATTACAATTTCCGATTTTACTTTCCATCCACAAGAAATATAATTATCTTGCTCTGTAACATCTTGCACAACAAAATTCTCATTACTAACAGCTACTTGTCCACAAATTCCTTTTCCAAAAGGTATAATTATATGGTCAGTAGGTTCGCCATTAAATTGTGCTAATTTTAATTCGTCTTTATCTCCATTTTTAAAATAAAACCCTACCCAGTCATAGTAAGACACTTTAGCTGCTAGGTAGTCACAAATTTGCTGTAATTTTTCTTCTTTTGTAGTATTACTTTCTGTAATATTATTTATATTATTTTTTAAATCTTGTAAGTTCATAATTAAAAATTTAGTATCTTATTCGTAATTTAAATTAACAACTTACAAAAATAACTTTAACTATTATTAAATAATAAAAAAAATGATTTTTTGTATATTTGCACTAAATGAAACTTTTTTTTACTAAAATATCAACCATATTATTAGCTTTGCTAGTATTATTCTCTACCTTATCTTTTAGTGTAGAAAAGCATTATTGTGGTGATTTTTTAGTTGATACCTCTTATTTAGGTAATGCAGATAGTTGCGGAAGTATTTCAAATAATGATACTTGCGAAACTATAATTAAGAAAAAAGAATGTTGTAAAGATGAAGTAGAACAAATTAAAGGTCAAGATGAAATATTTAAAGATTCTTTAGATAAAATAAGTTTTGATAAAGTAAAGTTTGTTCTTGCTTTTTATGCGTCTTATAAATTACTTTTTCAAGCTCTTGAAAAACAAGATGTATCACATACTGATTACACTCCGCCTGATTTAATTTTTGATATTCAGGTACTTCATGAAGTTTTTATTATATGATTTTACAATTTTTTTAGGTACGTATTAATAATACGTAACAAATTATTGTTGAATTTAAATATAATATAATGAAAATATATATACTCGGTATTTTAATACTGATTTCTTCTGTTGCCTTTTCTCAAGGTGAGTTTAAAGGTATGATTATGGATAAAAATAATCAAAAAAATAATTTAGGTGTTTACGGTGCTAGTGTTCATTGGTTAGATACAAATGTAGGTGTAACAACCAATGAAAAAGGATGGTTTACAATACCTTATAAAACCGAATATAAAAAGCTAGTGATTAGTTTTGTTGGTTTTAAAACCGATACAATTACTATAAATAGCTTAAAACCAATTCATCATTTTTTAAAAGAAAGTAATGCTTTAAATGAGGTTGTTGTTAAATCTAAAAAAAGTGCGACTCAAAAATCGTATTTAGCATCTCAAAATTTAGTAACCATTAATAGTGCAGAACTTTTAAAATCGGCATGTTGTAATTTAGCTGAAAGTTTTGAAACAAATCCGTCAATTGATGTTAATTATTCTGATGCTTTAACAGGTACAAAGCAAATTCAAATGTTGGGCTTAACAAGTCCATATTTGTTAATAACTCAAGAAAATATTCCTTCTATCCGAGGAGCATCTCAAGCATTCGGACTTTCATTTACACCAGGAACTTGGGTAGAAAGTATTCAAATTACTAAAGGAGCGGGAAGTGTTGTTAATGGATATGAAAGTATTTCAGGGCAAATAAATGCAGAATTGGTAAAACCGTTTACAAATCATCGGTTTTTTGCAAATGCTTATGCTTCGGCAGGAGGTAGGGTTGAGTTTAATACGCATTTTAATCAGAAAATAAGTGATAAATGGCAAACAGGAATTTATATCCATGGAAATTCTAGAAATCAAAAATTTGATAATAATAAAGATGGTTTTTTAGATAATCCGTTAGCCAAACAGATTAATGTTATGAATCGTTGGGAATATATTAATGCTAAAAAAGGATGGATTAGTTTTATTAATTTTAGATATTTAGATGATAATAAACAACTAGGTCAACTAGCTTTTAATCCTGATTTTGATAAAGGTTCTACCACTATTTGGGGAAGTGAAATCAATACAAAACGTTTTGATGCTTCTGCTAAATTAGGGTATGTTTTTCCTGATTTACCTTTTCAAAGTATGGGAATTCAAACAGCTTATAGTCATCATAAACAAGATTCTTATTTCGGATTAAGAGATTATAATATTGAACATGAAAGTTTATTTTCTAGTGTTACTTTTAATTCTATTATTGGCGATACAAGAAATAAATTTAAAACAGGACTTAGTTTTACATACGATACTTATAATGAGTTTGTAAAGGTTTCTGATGCTCAAAATTTTGATAGAAAAGAAAATTCTTTAGGTGCTTTTTTTGAATATGCTTATGATAATTCAGAAAATTTAAGCGTTACCGCTGGTTTAAGAGTTGATACTCATAATTTATTAGGAACTTTTTTAACACCACGTTTACACATCAGGTATACGGCTTGGGAAAAAGGAGTTTTTAGAGCATCCGTAGGAAAAGGAAAAAGAAGTGCAAATATTTTTGCTGAAAATCAACAGTTTTTTGCATCCTCTAGAGGTTTAAATATTGACAATGAAGGAGGTGATATTTATGGGTTAAATCCTGAAGTTGCGTGGAATTATGGTGTATCTTTTTTACAAGGATATAAATTATTTGGTAAAAAAGGAGATGTTACTTTTGATTTTTATCGAACAGATTTTACGAATCAAGTAGTTGTTGATTGGGAAAATCCGCAGGAAATAGCATTTTATAATTTAAACGGAAAAAGCGTTGCTAATAGTTTTCAGTTAGAAGTAAATCAAAATATAATTCCTTATTTTAATACTCGTTTTTCGTATAAATACTATGATGTAAATACTGATTTTAAATCAGGAAATTTAAATAAAGCTTTACAAGCTAATCATCGATTTTTTACAAATGTATCATACGAAACAGAGAAAAAAGAAAATAATGCTCATTGGAAATTTGATGTAACTTATAATTGGGTAGGGGAGCAACGATTACCAAATACACAGCAATTAACAGCCTATTCTAAGAGTTATAATTTATTAAATGCACAAATAACAAAAGTGTTTTCTAAGAAGTTTGAAATTTATGCAGGTGCAGAAAATATAACAAACTACAAACAAAAAAATCCGATACAGGGAAGTAGTAATCCGTTTGGTTCAAATTTTGATACAACAATTATATACGCCCCAATATTTGGAAGTAATTATTATACAGGTTTAAGATTTAAAATAGATTAAGATGAAAAAAATAGCAGTAGTACTAGTAGTTTTATTAATGAGTGTGTCTGTATCGGCACAAAAAAAGAACAAAAATGCCAAGATTTCTTTAAATGTTGATGGCGTTTGTGGAATGTGTAAAAATCGTATTGAAAAAGCGGCTTTAAATTGTAAAGGCGTTAAATATGCTAATTGGAATGTAAATACACATGAGTTAAAATTAATTGTTGATGAGCGTAAAACCGATGTTAAAACAATTCAACAAAATGTAGCAAATGTTGGTCATGATACCAAAGCAGTAAAAGCACCAATAACAGCTTATGAAGACTTACATCCTTGTTGTAAATATAGAAGTGAAGAAATACAAGAAGACCATAAGAAGTAGTAAAATATAGGTCATAAAAAAATCCCGAGCTTAAACTCGGGATTTTTATTATAAACGTTTTTTATAACATTTTTAAAGTGTTTACTTCTTGTTCAGTTAACTCACGCCATCTACCACGAGGTAAATTACGTTTTGTCATTCCAGCAAAAACAACACGGTCTAGCTTTGTAACAGTGTATCCGAAGTGTTCAAATATTTTACGTACAATTCTGTTTCTTCCAGAGTGTATTTCAATACCAACTTCTGTTTTTCTTTCACCTTCTACATAAGAAACGGCATCAATAAAAACTTTTTTACCTTCAATAATAACATCTCCACGTAATTTATCTAAATCAGATATAGATAATTTTTTATCTAAAGAAGCATGATATAATTTACGTACGTTATGTTTTGGATGTGTTAATTTTTTAGCTAATTCACCATCGTTTGTAAATAATAATAAACCAGTAGTATTTCTATCTAGTCTTCCAACAGGATAAATACGTTCTTTGGTAGCATTAGCAATAAGCTCCATAACTGTTTTACGCCCACGTTCATCTTCCATGGTAGTAATATAGTTTTTAGGCTTATTTAATAAAATGTAACGCTTTTTTTCGATAGAAATTAAAGAGCCATCAAAACGAACTTCATCGGTAGGTTGTACCTTGTAGCCCATTTGTGTCATTAATTTACCGTTTACAAAAACACTTCCGTGTTCTATGTAAGTATCAGCTTCTCTACGAGAACAAATTCCTGAATTAGAAATGTATTTATTTAAACGAATTCCAGCCGTTTCATCATTACTTACTTGGGCTGTTTTATTAGGTTGAGATTTTTTAAAATCTCTTTTAATTTGTTTTTTATTATCAGAAGCACTAGTTGCAAATCTTGGTTTTTCTGATGACTTTCTAGCAGGTCGGTCAGAATTATTAGATTTATCTGTTCTAAAAGATTTTTTTTCACGAGGATTGCTGTTCTTGTCAGCCTGTCGTCCTCTCGACGAGTTTTTTGAATTCATAATTGTGTTTTAAAAAAGAGTGCAAAGGTACAGTAATTTTAATCTAAAGCAATAACTACTTTATCTAAAATTAAAGATTTATCTATAAAAAGTAAACTAAAAACACCTATTAATAGCAATATTTTTAAGGTGTTATGTAAAATTCTATATTGATTTGTTTTTGTAGCTTTCCAAGTATAAAAACCAGTAAAAACTAAAACAATAGCAGCTAAATAAAAGTAATATTTCATGTATTCAATTGCTGGATAATTAAATAAAATCCCTATTGGAACTAATGTTAAAATCATTAATAAAATGATTAATTTTTTAGTGTTTTTTTCGCCATACTTAACAGGAAATGTATTGTAATTATTAATGAAAGCACCTTTTATATTTTCTAAGTTTTTAATCAATTCTCTAATCAATATAATTAGAAATAGAAAAATAGCATGTACAAAAATTACTTTAGAAAAATTTTTATAATGTACAAAAATGACAAAAAAAGGAACTATTGTTAAAATGGTAACGCTTATTAAGCCTATAAATGGGTGTTTTTTTAGTTTATGAGAATAAAACCAAATTCCGAAGATATAAACAGCAAAAAATAACGCTGCTCTCCAAGATACCAACCCTCCGAAGCAAAAGCCTATAAAATTTAATGAAAAGTATAGTAATAATTTAGTTTCTTGCTTTACATAAGAATCTAAGCCCGATTTTATAGGACGATTTATTTTATCAGCATCTTTATCATAAAAATTATTGATAATATAGCCTGATGCAACCACACATATTGTGGCAATAACTAAATATAATAAATGCCAATCGAAAAGTACTGGTTTTACTGATTTTTGATCAGAAAAAATAAAAATAGCAGCCAAATATTGGGCTGCTATTAATACTAAAATATTGTAGCCTCTAACAACTGATAATAGGCTGAATAATTTTTTTAAAAATGTATTTACATTAAAAGTGCTCATATTAGCATTACTTAAAATCGATACACTAATTCTAATTTATAATTTTTTAAGCTTGTTTTTGCTTTTTCGTAATCTTCAGTAAATCCTAAAATGTACCCACCACCCCCAGAACCACAAAGTTTTAAGTAGTAATCATTAGTTTGAATACCTTTTTCCCAAACTTTATGAAAAGCAGAAGGAATCATAGGTTTGAAATTTGTTAAAACAACTTTTGATAATTTTTTTACGTTACCAAATAACGATTTTACGTTTCCTTGTAAAAAATCATCAATACAAGCATCGGTATGTAATGAAAACTCTTCACTTAACATTTTTCTAAAACCTTCGTTTTTCATCTTATTCATAAAGATGTTTACCATTGGTTCAGTTTCACCTGCTTGTTCAGAATCTAATAAAAATACAGCACCTTTTCCTTGTTTTTGAGAAGGAATACCTGCTGGTTCAATATTTTCTGTTGAATTGATTAAAATAGGTAAGCTTAAATAAGAGTTTAAAGGGTCTAATCCAGAGCTTTTTCCATGGAAAAAAGATTCCATTAATGAGAAAGTTTGCTTTAAAACTAACAGTTTATCACGTGTTAGGTTTTCTAAAACAGTAATTTTGTTATCAGCATATTTATCATATATTGAAGCAACTAATGCTCCTGAGCTTCCAACACCATATCCTTGAGGTATTGATGAATCAAAATACATCCCTTTATCAATATCATTTTTAAATGAAACTAAATCAAAAGAAACTATTTCTGAATTTAAATTTTGCAAATAGTTATAAAACTTATTTAAATTTGTGTTCGATTTTTTAGCTTCACCAGTTAATGTGCTTGCTGATTTTAAAACACCTTTGTATGAGTTGAATGGAATTGCCAAGCCTTTAGAGTCTTTTATAATTCCATACTCTCCGAATAATAATATTTTTGCGTAAAATAAAGGTCCTTTCATAACTGATTTAATAACTTAGCAAAAGTACGATAAAAGTACTAGTATACAAACTAGTACACATTTTTGTAAAAAGTTTTCCAAACTCCTATTTTTTTGTTGTTTCGGTATTTTCCTTTGGTTTTTATTTTGCCATTTTTGTAAAAGGTTTTCCAAACACCTTGTTTTTGATTATTGTTATATTTTCCTTGCTCTAAAAGTTCACCTGTTTTATAAAATGTTTTTAGCGTACCTTTAAATTCTTGAACACTGTAATATTCATGATTTTTTTTAATGGTCTTTTGTTTGTTTTTATCGAGCCAAGTTATTTTTTGAGCGGTAACAGTAGTGCTTAATAAGCTCAAAAATAACAAGATTATTACTGTTGAGGTTTTCATGTTTTGATAATATAAATTAATTCATCTAAAAAAAATATAGCAAAAAGCAAAAAATCGAATCCGTCAAACTGAATTTATTTCAGTTTCTCATGTTAATTTGCCAAGCTTATGCGATGCTGAAATAAATTAAGTTTGACGATAATTTGGTCTTTTTATAATTTTTTATTTAAGATTCTAGCTCTTTCGCTCCAAAACCTACATAATCTTTAATATACTGATTTTTTTGACAATAATCGGCTAAATTATTTTTAATAAATAATTCTATTTCTGTTTTTTCATTTTCAGGATACAATACATGAACATTTGCACCAGCATCTAAAGTAAAACAAATATTGCTATTATTTTCGGCTCTATATTCCCAAATTTTATTGATAACTTCTAGTGTATTTGGTTTCATCAATATAAAATACGGATTGCTAGTAAGCATCATTGCATGCAGGGTTAATGCCTCGCTTTCTACCAAAGTAATAAATTCGTCTATTTTTCCATTTTGAAGAATTTCAGACAATTTTGACAGGTTTTCATTTGCTTGAATAAAACGCTGTTCGGCGTACGGGTGCTTGTGCATTAAATTGTGTCCGACTGTGGAAGAAACTTGTTTTTCACCTTTATCGACTAATAAAATCGTATCACAATAATTTTCAAAAATCGGATGTATTTTATACGGAAATTTAACGGCAAATAAATCAGAACTTCCTTCAATTTGAGGATGTTTTCCCCAAACGACTAATTTTCCTTGGATACTTCTGCTAGCGCTTCCAGAACCTAAACGAGCTAAAAAAGAGGCTTTTTTATGGATAAAATCGGCAGTTAAACTAGGATTCAAATCTTTTTCTAAATTTAATAAACACATGGTAATTGCCGACATTCCACTTGCTGATGATGCAATTCCACTACTATGAGGAAAGGAGTTTTCAGAAGAAATAATCATTTTATAGTCTAAGATGTACGGGCAGTATTGTTCAATTCTTTCAAAGAATTTAGCAATTTTAGGTTTAAAGTCATCTTTCTTTTTTCCTTCAAAAAATAATTCAAAAATTGCTTTATTACTTTTTGATGTTTCTGCTATTTTTTCAAATTGAATGCTTGTTATTGTATGGCAATTATTCAGTGTAAAGCTTATAGAAGCATTTTTAGGGATTTGCAGTTTGCTTTTTCCCCAATATTTTACCAAAGCAATATTACTAGGTGTTTGCCAAGTGTAAGTGGCTTTTTGAATTGTTTCTGTTACTTTTTTTGAAATAAAATCTGCTGTATTCAATTTTGTTACTGTTTACAACAAAGATATGTAAAGATATGTTTTGTAGTAGGTATTTGAAAACTTAAATTCAGTAAATAAAAAAAGGCTGTCTTTTTAAAGACAGCCTTTAGTAATAAATAAAATATACTAATTCAAATAATTATATTATTTAGCCCACCATAATTTAGTGTCTAAGTTATCAGGTCCTTGAGAGGCAACTGTAGCGGTATGGTTATCTGTATTGTTATTTGCAACACTAGTAGCATACGCTTGTCTTTGAGGAATATCCGTTCCTTGTAATTGAGTTGCTGGCTTAACAATAGTAGCTGGTCCACCAATTCTTCTCCATTCTGCCCATGATTCATATCCTTGCATATATAATGCAACCCATTTTTGCTCAGCAATAGACTGAACACCTGCATAGGTAACACTTGCTACAAATGCATCAGCATCAGCAGAACTAACACCCCATTGTGTCATAGATTCTTTGATTCCTGCTTCAAAATAATTTTTAGCATTACCAGACATCCATCCAAGTTCTACAGCTTCAGCTTTAGAGAAATTGATTTGAGCTGCAGTAAACATCATTGCTTGATAGTCTTTTACAGTTGTAATTGATGTACTCATTTGTGAGAAATCAGCATCAGCTGTATTGGCTTCTCCATAAGGAGCTCCAATAAAATGAGTACCTACAGGTTCAGCATATTTAGCTAAACGAGGATCTTGAGGTGCAGATGTAGATCCTGAACCAATCATATAGTTTACTAATACATCAGACATAATCCAATCAACTCTTCCTTCATCTCCAAATTGATCTTGAAAAGGATTGTCATTTGAATCATCTTTTAAATATTGATAAAAAATATTTTCTGATGAAGAACTAATTGCACCACCAATAGCTTCGTTAAATTTAGTTTTAGCTAAGCCACCTAAATCTGTATTTCTCTTAGATAAACGTAATGCCATTACTACTTTTAAAGTATTACCAAATTTTTTCCATCGGTTCATATCTCCGTTAAAGATAATATCTCCTTTAGGTCCAGCGTTTGCCATATTGATTGAAGCTAAAGCTCCATCAATTTCATTAAATAATCCTTTATATACATCTTCTTGACTATCTAATTTAGGTGTTTTGTTTTCAACACCTAATAAAGCTTCAGAATAAGGAATATCACCCCATCTATCTGTAGCTCCATGTAAAAAATATGCTCTTACTAAAGTAGCTACAGCGATAATATTACTTTCATTTAAAACACCAGAACCTTTAGTTGTTTTGATTACCTCATTTAATGAGTTTAAAGGACGTGTGTATATATCACCATAACTCCAGTTTAAAGTTTCATATCTACTTTCTTGAGGGTACTGTCCATTAGAAATATATTGAGAATATAACATCGCTGTTGAGTTAACTAAAACTCCACTAGGTCTGTCTTCATCAGTATTTGTATTAGAATCTGCAATAGCAACCATTGCCGTTGTTAATAAACCAGGTGCAGAAGCTTTAGTAGAAGCATTTGGATCTATATTCGTGTCTCCAAAATCTACAGAAGTACAACTAAGTACTGATGCCGAAATTGCTACGGAGAACATTATTTGTTTAAAATTTGTTTTCATTTTAATATTGTTTAATTAAAAGGTGAATTTAGTATTAATACCTATAGTACGAGCTGCAGGTAATTGCCCATTTTCAATCCATTCGTAATTGTTATATCCATTAATTCTACTTCCCCTAGATCTTCCTTGAAGTTCAGAAGGGTCTATTCCTTTTACTTCTGAGTGAATTAACCATACATTATTAGCAAATACACTTAAGTTAATATCAGTAAAAAAGCTGTTTTCAAGAGCAGATTTTGGTACGTTATAACCTAATCTGATCGTTCTTAATTTAAGGTATGTAGCATCATTAACAAATTCTTCATGAATACTTACTAAGTTTTCTTTCCATAATTTAGCTGGTGTCACTAAAAAGCTTTGTGCATTACCATCAGCATCTACACCTGAAGTTAATTGACCACCTGAATTAGGTGCTGCATCAGTTAAGTTTACACTGTAAGCTTCGTGAGCACCTGCACCAATAATTTTATTACGAATAGGGTTTCCTAAAGAGTTGTTTCCAACAGTTTCTATACCATTACCAGAATAATTAGTATATCTTCTTGTAACTCCATAAAATTTACCACCAACTTGGTAATCAAAACCTAAAGAAAGGTCAAAGTTTTTATACGTTAAATTACTTGTAAAACCACCAGTTACGTCTGGTAAAATAGATCCTAAGTATTTGTTGTTTTCAAATTCATATAATCCATCAGCACCTAGTACTTTATTTCCTTTAGCATCTCTTTTATAGGCGTTACCATAAATAGCTCCCCATTCTTCGCCTCTTCTTTCTAATAATTGAGGTCCCCAAGAGTCAATAATATTTGTTTTAACTCCTTTAGCAATAAAATCAACTTTTCTTTTTAAAGTAGCAGCATTTATTGCTACATTCCATTTTAAATCGTCGGTTTTTATAATATCTCCAGAAATAGCTAATTCAAATCCATTAGAAGACTGTTCTCCTTCGTTAGATACAAAACTATAGTAACCTGTAGATGTTGGTAACGAAACGTCAGAAGGTAAATTTTTATCCTCTCTAGAAAAATAAGTTGCATCTAAACTGATACGATTATGTAAAAAACGTAATTCTATTCCAAATTCGTTTTCAGAACGTAAACCTCCTTCTAAATTAGGATTAACAGCAGTATTAGGAGCTATAGAAGTTCCGTTAGAACCGTAAGAAGTTCCTGCATCATAGGTAGGGTTTAATTGAAAAGGATTTGGGAAATAAGGCGCTTGACTTGTTCCTGCTCTTAATTTACCAAAAGAAAGAATATTGTTTTCAGGAATTAATTCACTAAAAATAAATGAAGCTGATAAACCTTTTGTATCTAATCTATTATTATCTGCATTCGCAGTAGATCCGTAATCAATTCTGTAAGATCCTGTTAAATATACCAATTCTTTATATCCTAAATCAGTAGTAAGAAACATACCTCTTTCTTGTACTCTAAATTTGGTTGTATTAATACCTGGTCTATCTTTAGATGTTCCAATACTATAAAAATCTTTAGTTGTTAACCCTCCAACAGACCATGTGTCTAAAGTATTGTATTTTCTATCGATTAATTGAAAACCAGCACTAGCTTTTAACTCAAAATCGTTCCAGGTGTTACTATAATTAGTAATAGCAAATATTTCATCTTCAGATGAGGTAGTTTTTCTTTCTCTAAAACTTTCTGGAGCTAATCCTCCAAAACCAGTTTTATCACTTCTTTCGTATTGATTAATAGCTCTTTTGTAAGCAACAGAAGCATTTAGTTTTTCAGTAATTTTATAAGCTAAGGCTACTTTACCAAAAATAGCATCTTTTGTTTCTAAATTACCATCTTCATATAGTGTAAAATAAGGTGAGTTCCAATATTTAGGTCTAGGATTCGTAGGGCTATTTATATTCCAAGAAACCATTTCTCCATTTCTCTTGTAATCTTTTAACCTACTTACATCTATTTGACGTTGCCACCATTGATTTAAGTTACTCGCTAAGTTATTATATTGTCCATCAGGATCATTTTTAGTAACTCTATTAGAGTAATTAACAGTGGTAGAAAATGTTAATTTTTTATTTAAATCAAAACTTAAGTTTGTGTTAACTCTCGTTGTTTTTCTATCAGAATTTTCTAATACTAAATCTTGTTTTACTTGACCTAGAGTAGTACGGATAGAATACCCTTCACCACCTTTAGAAAAAGTTAAGCTATTATTAGTTACTTGTCCTGTTCTATAAAAATCTTTTATATTATCAGGATTTGCAGACCATGCTCTTAATTTACCAAATTCAGGATCACCTTTAATCCAAGAATCCCACTGACGCACTAGTGTACCATCTAATTCAGGTCCCCAAGATTCATCAGCCGCATAATTTACTATTTTTTGTCCGTTAAGGGTATTCCAATAACCAATAGAACTAGTATTCTCATCAGCACTACCTTTCCCATCATTTCTGTAACCTCCACCATATTGGTTTTGATATTCAGGTAAGCCAACTACACTAGATAAACCAATACTACTGTTAAATACAATTTTAGAATTACCACTTTTAGCTTTTTTAGAAATAATAACAATTGCTCCATTTTTACCAGAAGGTCCGTATAGTGCTGTAGCAGCTAAACCTTTTAATACTGTCATAGATTCAATGTCTTCTGTATTTACATCAGTACTGCTATTCAAACGAATACCATCAACTACATATAAAACATTTTTAGCTCCCCTTAAACGTACATCAGCACCTTTAAAAGAAGAAGAAGGTTGACCTGTAAATTGAATTCCAGAAACCTTCCCAGCAAGAGCCGTAGATATATCTGTTTCTCTTGTTTTAGTTAAGTCATCACCTTTTACCGTTTGTTGTGCTGAACCAATCGATTTTGGTTTACGCTTAATCCCTAAAGCAGTAACTACAACTTCGTTTAATAAGTTTGCATCATCAGCTAATACGACATTAATTTTGTTAGAAGTTCCTACTGTTTTTTGAACTGTAGCTTTACCTACAAAACTAAAAACAAGGATGTCATTTTGTTTAGCGTTAATTGAATAATTACCATCAAAATCAGTTTCTACACCAGTAGTGGTTCCTTTAATAATAATACTAACTCCTGGAAGTCCTCCAGATTCATCTGAGACAACCCCAGATATCGTTTTTTCTTGCGCAAATGTAAATTGAGACACAAGAAAAAGTAGCCATAATAATGTTACTCTCATGTTAAAAAAATTTAAATTATTTACTCAAATAACTTAAATAATATAACGATTACCTAATTTTTGTGAATAAAATATCTTTATGAGGTAAAAAAGTACCTTATTTTGGCGTTCTTGAGAAGAAACTTTAACATTATATTTAGATTTAATGAATAAAAAGTAATTAAAGATTTTTTTTTGATTAAAATAGTGGTGTTTAATTTTTGAAAATTAACTAAAACTCCTAGCCCCGATTGCAGCAATTGTTTGAGCTCTTTTTTGTTTTTTCCTTTAAAAAAAATAAAAAAAGCGAGTGCGGAAAGCGGGAAATAGCTTCAAAAAAATATTGAATTTAAAGAATAAAATTATTTTTTAATCGGTTCCTAGCATCTAAATAAGTATTTTTGTTTTGTAACAATAGCATAAAATATATGAGTAGGAAAATAAAATTACTTTGGGATTTTAAAGGACCAGATGGCTTAGCCACTGCAAAGCATCATTGCATTCATTTAAAAGAATTTGCGAAAATAGACGGCTTGTCTTATGATCAAGTAAATTATAAAGAATTAAATCCTATGCATAGTATTGCTTTTATTGTTGTCGCTGAAAATGATATGAAAATTTTTAGAGATGCTTTAAAGCCACACCGAGGAGAAATCGCTTAATTTAACTTAAAAAATAAAAATATGTTTTTAATAAATGCTTTAGCAAAACCAAAAAAATCATCAGAACATTATGATAAAGTTGTAGGGGCTTATGTAAGTTTGTATATCGATTATAAAGATATTTCAGGGGCTCTTAAACTTGCCAAAATGTATATTAAAGAGGAAGGTTGGAAATTAATAGAAATAGAAGAGGAATATTTTACACTCGACTCTATAAATGATGTTGATGAGGATCAAAAAGAATTATACGAAGAAGCTATAGAATACGGCTATACAATTATTTTTAACTGTTATCAAGAAGAAGATTAATTAGCTTTTATTATTTTGGTTCGCCTACATTTTGTAATCGAACCAAAATATTTATTTTAATTAAATTATATATGAAGCGTTGTTTTATTTTCATGATTCTTTTTTTGCCTGTTGTTGGATTTAGTCAGCATAAATTCACTAGCTATTCGGCACATACATCAATAACAATGGCAATTCGTGTAAACAACGAAATTATTGCTGGTAGAACGGCTTTTTTTGAAAAACAATCGGAAGAAAAACCGTTGATGTTTCAGCATACGAAAATGAAAATTGCAGGGCTAAATAAAGTATCTAATATTTTATCAAAATACATAGAAACACTCCAAAAAGAAATAAATACTGAGCAAATTTTATATAATATGTTGGCTGAAGACACATATAAAAAAATGCTTTTTACAAGTAACAATGAGTTGAGTTTTAAAGGAAGGAAATTAAAACTAAAAATAGATGATTTATATGCCTTTGCAGTAAAAATTAATGGACACAAATTATCGCAATTAGACAATTTTTATAAAAATCATTTTAAAACAGATACCATTTATTATGATTTTGAAGAAAATCAATTAAATTATTTTGAGTATCATTTTACCGATAAATCTAACTACGGTATTATGATGGCATTAAATTACTTGCTTTTAGAGGTTAAAACATTTCAGTTATTGTATTACGGTACGGTTATGAGTTATTAAATTAGGAATTGTTTTTGAAGTATTTAGCATATATTTTTCCTAAATAAAATAAAATATTTTAAATTTAAACAGCTTTGTGTCTCATATTCAGATAATTTGAGTAATTTCGCGGGCTAAATTATTTCATACAGATGAAACGCATAAAAGAATATAAGAAGCTTTTTAAGGTAGAAGGTCCTATAGTTTTAAAAGAATTAAAAACCACTTACCGTGGATTGGTAAAAGAGTGGCATCCTGATAAATTTCTAGACGAAGAAAAGAAATTAGAAGCAGAAGAAGTAAGTACTCAAATTATTGATGGATATCACTTTTTAGTAAGTATTGCTCCTGAAACTAAAGAAGCTCATGCTGAAGAATATAAAGCAACTATTACAGAATCGAGAGTTGCTGATTATCAACACAAAAGTATGTTGTTAGAAGTTACTTTTACCGATGGTAATACGTATGAATACTTTGGTGTAAATAGAAAGTTATTTCTTAAGTTTATAAATGCTAAATCGATAAATAACTTTGGAAAAAGAAATATTTTTAATTCTTTTACTTACAGAAAATCGAAAAAAGCAATGGCAAACGCTTAATAAAAATAGCGTAACTTTTATTATTGATTATATAAAAAAAACCTCTTTCAAATATTTGAAAGAGGTTTTTTATTCTTTTATATTTTAAATTATTCAGCAATGCTTTTTGCACAAATAAATGCACCTGTCCAAGCATTTTGAAAATTAAATCCGCCAGTAACAGCATCAATATTTAAAACTTCACCAACCATAAACAAGTTTTTATGTAATTTACTTTCAAAACGTTTAAAGTTAATTTCTTTTAAATCGACACCACCAGCAGTTACAAATTCATCTTTAAAAGTGGTACGTCCATTAGCATTAAATAATCCTTTTGTTAATTGCATTGCTAAATTATGTAATTGTTTATTACTTAAATCTCCCCAGTTTTGAGTGGTTTTTACTTCGGATGCGCTTACAAAACGTTCCCATAAACGACGAGGAATATCAGCAAATGGCGATTTTAAATGTATTTGTTTTCTTGCTTCTGATTTCTTTAAGGCAGTTAATGTATCTAAAACATCATCAAAATCTTGCCCTAACCAATTTACTAAAACATTATATTGATAATTTTTATCAGCTAAAATACGTGCTCCAAAAGCTGATAATTTTAAAATTGCAGGACCACTTAATCCCCAATGTGTAATTAATAAAGGCCCTGAATTTTCTAAATTTGTTCCTACTAATTTTACATCAGCATTAGGAACAGATATTCCGCCTAAATCTATAATTCTTTTATCTTTGATATTAAAAGTAAATAATGAAGGCACAGGTTCAACAACACTATGCTCTAAAGTTTTACATAAATCCCAAACTTTTTTAGAACTACCAGCTGCAATTACTAAATAATCGGCTTCAAATTGTTGTTCTTTTGTATTGAGAATCCATTGTTCATTATTTTTCTCAACAGAATTTACACCATGATTTTTTAAGACTTTAATTCCTAATTTATTAACAGCATTTTGAAAACAATCAATAATTGCTTGCGATGTATTTTCTTCAGGAAAAACTCTGTTATCATCTTCAATTTTCAAGGGAACGCCTCTGTCATCAAACCATTCAAAAGTATCGCCTGTCATAAATTGATGAAAAGGACCTAAAAGTTCTTTTTCTCCTCGAGGATAAAATTTCACTAATTCTTTCGGTTCAAAACAAGCGTGTGTAACATTACAGCGTCCGCCACCAGAAATTTTTACTTTTTGTAAAACTTCTTTTCCTTTTTCAAGAATGGTAATATCTAAATCAGGATTTTGTTCTTTTGCATTAATTGCTGTAAAATGTCCTGCAGCACCGCCACCTATAATAATTACTTTTTTCATTATTTATTTTTATCCGTTTGAATAATTTTGATATTTTTCTAAAAACGATTATAAAACCATTTTTTGATAAGGAACAATTGTATTATATTCTTTTTCTTCAAAATAATTTACTGTATTTTCATTTCCTGTAGCTAAAACAAAATCTCCACCCCAAGCACCTAAGCTTTTTATTTCGCCAAAATAATCTGGAAATAATCGTTTTTTTACGGGTTGTTGTTTGATAATCGAACTGATTATTTGTTCGTGTTCAACGATTATTTTATTGATATTTTTAGTAGAATCTGCCTTTAAAAATTGCTGTGTTAAATTGTTTATTTCAGGAATTAATTTTTTAGCTTCTTCTCGATGATTTTTATATTGTGCAATTCCTTCTCGGCTATTTTGTTTTTGATTTAAATAGATAAAAAATAATTCATCTGTAAAATTAGGATTGAATTCTATTTTTGATACAATCGGTTTTTTTGCATCTAGTTGATATAAAATAGGCGTGTTATTACTTGCACAAGCAATATCATAACCACTTCCTGAAAAGGCATTTTGCAACAAAATAAACGGATTAACTTTTGCCCAAGTAGCAATGTTATTTATTAAAGTTGATGAACTTCCTAAGCCCCAATTTTGCGGAAAAGTTAAGTTTGTTTTTACAAGATAACCGTTTTTATCATCATTTTTATCGCTTAAAAAATCAGGATTTAATTTTTTAGCTTCTTGTAAAATATCTGATAAAGTTTCTGCGATAAATTCGGCATTTCCTTCTTTATCAGAATTAAAAGTAGCAGAAGTTAGGCGTAACTTTGGCAAATCAAAAGTAGCTTCAAACCAACATTCGCCAGTATTGGTAAAACTTCCCCAAATAAGTTGTTGTTCTTTAATGGGTTCAACTGTTAAATCTTGCCCAAATTTAGTAGGAACAGCCAACGATGTTGCACCGTCTAAAACAAGATATTCACCTGTTAATAATAATTTTCCGTTGCTGTAAAATGTATCCAAAATTTTATTTTCTTAATTCGTTAACTTTATCAACTACAGCACTATGAGAAACAGTTTTGTTATCAAAATAAGTGGTAACAATTTCTTTTTCTTGGGATGTTGCTTCTAACTGATTTAAAATATTTTGCAAGTGCATTTTCATGTGTCCGTGCTGAATTCCTTTAGTTGTTAAAGCACGTAAAGCGGCAAAATTTTGAGCTAAACCAGCAGTTGCAATAATTTCCATTAACTGTTTTGCTGATGGTTTTTGCATCATGTCTAACGATAATTTTGCCATAGGATGTAAAGCTGTTAAACCTCCAACAGTACCAAGAGCAAGCGGAATTTCAATCCAAAATTTAAAGATCCCGTCTTTTGTTTCACAATGCGTTAAACTTCTGTATTGTCCATCTTTTGAAGCATAGGCATGTGCACCAGCTTCAATAGCTCTAAAATCGTTTCCTGTGGCTAAAACTACCGAATCAATACCATTCATAATTCCTTTATTATGAGTTACGGCTCTGTAAGGTTCTATTTCAGCAATTTTAACAGCTTGTTCAAATTTTTGAGCAAATTTCTGAGGATTTTCTCCGCCTAAATCTTCAATTTTACAAGAAACTTCAGCTCGAACCAAACACTGTGGAACATAATTTGATAAAATACTCATGACAATTTCTATATCATCTTTTCTAAAAGTTTTTGCAATAGCTTCTAAACAAGAATTGATGAAATTTGCACCCATGCTATCTTTTGTTTCAAAAGTTACATGAAGTTGATAATAATCAGCAAGTTTATCGGTTTTATCAATTAATTGAATATCTAAAATACCTCCGCCACGTTTTTCCATATTTTTGGTAATGGAAGCTGTTGCGGTATATAAATTTTCTTTTTGTTGCTCAAAATAAGTTGTCAACGCTTTTTTATCGCCTTGATACATAAAATGTACTTGTCCGATTTTGGTAGTAGAAACAACTTCAGTTTTAAAACCACCACGAGTACTCCAATATTTTGCAACTAACGATGCCGCAGCAACAACAGAGCTTTCTTCAACGACCATCGGAATTACATAATCTTGCCCATTGATGATGAAATTTGGCGCAATTCCGTAGGGCATATAAAAGTTAGAAATGGTGTTTTCTATAAAATCGTCATGTAATTGTTGTAGTTTTTCATCAGTATTCCAATATTGTTTTAATGTTTGTATAATTTCAGGTTGATTATTAAAATAATTTTTAATTAACCAAGCTATTTTTTCTTCTTTTGTAAGTTTAGAAAATCCAGCAATAATTTTAGACATTCTCATTTAATTTTAGGTGCTTCAAAGATAAATGAATCCTATCAAAATAGGCTGCTTATTTAGTATTTATGATTTTTTTGACACGTTTTTCGCTGATTTTTCCGTAAACTTGGCAAACTTTTCAGATAAACAACAATCTAACATGAAAAAAATACTACTACTTTTTATAGGATTATCTACATTATTGCAAGCGCAAAAAAAAGATATTTCCTTAGAAGATATATGGAGAAAAGGCACGTTTAGAGCTGATTACATGAATTCATTAAATTCAATGAATGGCGATTTTTATTCGTTATTGAATACTGAAAATGGAAATTCAACCGTAGATAAATACAGTTACAAAACTTTAGAAAAGGTTGAAACTATCGTAAACGGTGCTAATTTAAACGGTTTAAAAAGATTTGACTCTTATAGCTTTAATAGCGATGAAACAAAACTTATTTTAGGAACTAATTTTAAGCCTATTTTTCGTCATTCTTTTCTAGGAACATTTTATATGTATGATATTGCTTCAAAAACATTGAAGTTAATTGGAGAAGATATTCAGCGTCCTACTTTTTCGCCAGACAGTAAAAGAGTAGCCTATGCAAAAAATAACAATTTATTTATTAGAGATTTTTCAAATAATACCCTTGTTCAGGTAACAAACGATGGTGAAAAAAATAAAATTATCAATGGTATTACCGATTGGGTTTACGAAGAAGAATTTGCTTTCGTAAGAGCTTTTGATTGGAGTGCGAATGGTAATCATCTTGCTTTTTTACGTTTTGACGAAAGTGCTGTTAAAACATTTTCAATGGATGTGTACGGAAAAGAGAAATATCCTACGCAACACGTTTTTAAATATCCGAAAGCTGGGGAAGATAACGCCAAAGTAACCTTACATATTTATACGCTAAGTACTAACGGAACAGCAAAAATGATTTTTGGCGATTATGAATATATTCCAAGAATCAACTGGACAAAAGATGATAATATTTTAGCAGTTCGTACTTTAAATCGTCATCAGAATGATTTGAAAATGTATTTTATCAATGCTAAAACCTACAATACTTCATTAATTTTAAATGAAAAAGATGCTGCTTATGTAGCGGTAAATGATGATTTAACTTTTTTAGATGATAATAGCTTTATTTGGTCTAGTGAAAAAGATGGTTACAATCATATGTATCATTATAATAAAAAAGGGAAGTTAATAAACCAAGTAACTAAAGGAAATTGGGAAGTAACAAATTACTATGGTTTTAATGCTGATAAAAAAACAATTTATTATCAATCTGTAGAAAATGGTTCGATAAATAGAGGTGTTTATAGTGTTTCTTTATCGGGTGAAAATAAAAAAATATTAAGCAATCCTTCAGGAACAAATAGTGGTGCATTTAGTAAAAACATGAAGTATTTTATCAATACTTTTTCTGATGCAACTACGCCAAGAGTTTATTCTTTAAGAAATGATGCTGGAAAAGTATTAAAAACAATTAAAGATAACGCTGCTTTAAAGCAAGTAGTTTCAACATATAATTTAAGTAAAAAAGAGTTTTCAACGATTAATGTAAACGGAAACGACTTAAATATGTACACCATTAAGCCTGCTAATTTTGATGCAAATAAAAAATATCCTGTTTTGATGTATCAATATTCGGGTCCAGGATCTCAAAGTGTATCAAATAGTTGGAATAGCGCCAATGATTATTGGCATCAAATGTTAGCGCAAAATGGTTATATAGTTGTGTGTGTTGATGGTAGAGGAACAGGTTTTAAAGGTAGAGATTTTAAAAAAGTTACCTATTTAAACTTGGTAAAATACGAAACAGAAGATCAAATTTCAGTAGCGAAAAAATTAGCAGATTTACCATATGTTGATGCAAAAAGAATTGGTATTTGGGGTTGGTCATTCGGTGGACACATGAGTACCAACTGTATTTTAAAAGGGAATGATATTTTTACAACGGCAATCGCAGTAGCACCTGTTACTACTTGGCGTTTTTACGATTCTATTTATACCGAACGTTATATGCGTACTCCTGAAGAAAATCCAACTGGTTATGATGCAAACTCGCCTTTAAATTATCCGGAATTATTAAAAGGAAAGTACTTATTAATTCATGGAACAGGCGATGATAATGTACACGTTCAAAATGCATACAGAATGGCGGAAGCTTTAATTCAAGCCAACAAACAATTTGAATGGGGGATGTATCCTGATAAAAATCACGGAATTTACGGTGGTAATACTCGTTTGCATTTATACACGAAAATGACAAACTTTATTAAAAATAATTTATAAAATATATAAAATATGAACACTGTAAAACAAGATGAGTTTTTAGGGCATCCTAAAGGTTTATATGTATTATTTTTCGTAGAAATGTGGGAGCGTTTTTCGTATTATGGTATGAGAGCCATTTTAACATTGTATTTAGCAGCACCGATATTATTAGGAAATCCACAATCTGGTTTTGGTTGGTCAAACGCCGAAACAATTTCTTTTTATGGAACTTATACAATGCTTGCCTATATCACCTCAATACCTGGTGGTTGGATTGCTGATAAATATTTAGGACAGAAAAAAGCCGTAATGTTAGGTGGGATATTACTGTGTATTGGGCATGGTATTTTAGCAGTAGATGCACAATGGGCATTTTTTACAGGCTTATTTTTTATTGTAACGGGTGTTGGTTTTTTAAAACCAAATATTTCAACAATGGTAGGGGGATTATACCCTAAAGGAGATGATAGAAGAGATAAAGGTTTTTATATTTTTTATATCGGAATTAATTTAGGAGCATTTATAGGTGCTTTAGCAGTTGGTATTGTTGCTGCAGCCTACGGATGGCATGCTGGTTTCGGATTAGCAGGTATTGGTATGGCTTTAGGACAGGTTGTTTACATGTATGGAATTAAACATTTAAAAGGTGTTGGTGATTTTATGGGAACACAAGATTCGCCAAATAAAGAATTAATGAAAAAACCATTAACTGCTATTGAAAAAGATAGAATGTTAGTGATGTTTTTATCATTTTTAATCATCATTGTTTTCTGGGGAGCTTTTGAGCAAGCAGGAGGTTTAATGAGTTTATATACCGAACAAAAAACAGATAGATTATTATCATTTATAGGATATGAAGTTCCTTCGGCAACTTTTCAGTCAATCAACGCATTTTTTATCATTGTATTTGGTACTGCTGTTGGTGGTTTCTGGTATAAATGGGGTAAAAAAGGAAAAGAATCATCATCATTATTTAAAATGGCGATTGGTGTAATTATTATGGCTTTTGGTTTTTTCTTTATGAGTAAAGCAAGTACCGAAGTGGTAATGAATGGCGATCAAGTAATTGAAAAATCAGCAATGATTTGGTTAGTGTTAGCCTATTTATTTCACACCATTGGTGAACTATGTGCCTCTCCAGTAGCCTTATCATTTATTACAAAATTAGCACCTGTAAAGTATGCTTCATTTATGATGGGAGCTTATTTTGCCGCTACAGGTTTAGGAAATAAAGTTGCAGGTTTAGTAGGTTCAATGTCTGAAGGGGCAGGAGAATTTCAAATATTTACAGGAATTGCAGTTTTCTGTACTCTTTTTGGAGTCCTTATCCTTTTAATATTAAAACCATTAAAAAGATTAACCCACGGTGCTGAAGATGCTCAGTTAAATGTAAATAATTAAAATTAAAATATATAATAATGAGTGATACTAAAAAACAAAGTTTTTTTGATACTACTGTCTTAGGACATCCAGCAGGATTATTTGTGCTGTTTTTTACCGAAATGTGGGAGCGTTTCTCTTTTTATGGTATGCGAGTACTATTAATTAACTTTTTAACCATGAGTCTTATCGGCTTTAACCCAGGTTGGGAGTGGTCGGTTGAAAACGCAGCAGCTTTATTTGGTACTTATGCGATGTCTTTATATTTAACACCAATTTTAGGTGGAGTTATTGCAGATAGATTAACAGGATACCGTTGGGCAGTTGTAATAGGGTCTGTAATTATGACACTAGGACACGTTTCTATGGCTTTTGAAACTGAATTTTCACTTTATTTAGGTTTAGGATTGCTAGTATTAGGAACTGGTTTTTTTAAGCCAAATATTAGCTCTATTATTTCTGAGATGTACAAAGAATTGCCAGAAAAGAAAGATGGCGCTTATACCATATTTTATATGGGAGTAAATGCAGGAGCTTTTTTTGGAATGATGCTTTGTGGTTATGTTGCCGAAAAAGTAGGATGGGCTTACGGTTTCGGATTAGCAGGAATTTTTATGCTTTTAGGAACACTACAATTTTGGTTAGCAAAACCTTTGTTTGGAACAATAGGAGATGTGCCATCTAAAGTAAAAAAGGAAGTTAATACTACTGTAAAAGAAACTGCTAAAAAGCAAAGTGAAACAGTACTTGAAACAGAAGAAAAGCCTAACCCTTATACCTTAGTTGATAAAATATTAATTGCTGTTACATCGGTAATTGGTGTTGCGTATGCGTTTAATGATCCTTTAGACAAAATAGGAAACTTTAATTTATTTCCTTTCGAAGTAGCAGGATTATCAGGGCAATATGCTGTGGCAATATTCGGATTAATATTATTTTTATACCTAGTAATTTCAAGAATATTAAGATACTCTACCGTGGTAAGAGATCAAATGTTTGCTGTAATTATATTTGCTTTTTTTACCGTATTCTTTTGGATGTCTTTTGAACAAGGAGCGTCATCATTAGTAATTTTTGCAAGAGATAATGTTAATAGAGTGTTAACGGGTAATTATGCAGTACTATTTAATGTTTTAAATACCTTGTTAACAGTTGTTCCATTATGTATTATTACCTACGTATTATACTTATTAGGTAAGCGTACTTTTAAAATTATACCAGGATCAAATATTGTTTTAATTATTTGTTTTACTGGTGTTTGGGCTGTAGCAGGATGGATGCTTAAAAGAGATCACGACACTACCTCATACGATGTGGTTTATAAAGCTGTAAAAACTGTTAAAACCGATAAAAAAGGTAATAGTTTAAAAGATGAAGAAGGTAACGTGATGTATGCTTATAAGGCAATAACAGAAAGTACTAAATTAGCAGATACTGATGTTGTTGTTGATAAAATTACCTCAATAGGTGAGCCTGTAAAATTAAAAGTAGGCGCTAATATTTTAATGATTCCTAAAGATAAATTTGGAGAAAACTTCGGATATTTAGATGCTAATAGATTAAAACACGCAAAAGAAAGAGCTGAAGAATTACATAAAGATAACGGTATTGTAAAAGCAACCGTAGCATCAATAAACGATAGTGAAATTGAAATAACGGTTTCATGGTTTAGTATTTTAAACTCATTTTTTATTATTGCCTTTGCGTCAATGTTTTCTAAATGGTGGGAAAGTAAATACAATCCATCTGCAGCAAGTAAATATGCCTTAGGTTTAATTATTATGGCTATTGGTTTTGGTTTACTAGCTTACGGAGCATATGGAGTTAAAGCAGGAGTAAAAGTAAGTATGGTTTGGTTAATATTAGCCTACTTATTTCATACTTTAGGTGAATTATGCTTGTCGCCAGTAGGGTTGTCGTATGTATCTAAATTAGTACCAGCACGTATGATTGCACTAATGTTTGGTATGTGGTATCTTGCAATTGCTATTGGTAATAAACTAGCGGCAGTACTTGGTGGAAGTATAGAAAAAATAACAGAAGCCTATGATTTATCTACCTTCTTTTTAATATTTACGATAGTTCCTTTTGTAGCAGGATTACTAGTACTTTCATTAAACCCAGTGTTAAAAAAATTAATGCACGGTGTTAAATAATTAAAATATTAAAACATAAACAATTCAAAAACCTGTCAATTTGTAATAATTGACAGGTTTTTTTGTAAATTTGGAATACTTATTGACACTTAACAGATATGAAAAACTTATTTTTAGTATTATTTTTAGCGATTATTTCAGTTAATGTAAACGCCCAAGAAGAAGTAAATTGGCTTACTTTCGAAGAAGCTATTGAAAAAAACATCACAAACCCCAAGCCTATTTTAGTCAGTTTATATACTGATTGGTGTGGTTGGTGTAAAAAAATGGATAAAACAACCTATAAAAATAATGTGCTAGTTAGCTATATTAATAAGCATTATTACGCTGTAAAAATGAATGGTGAAGGGAAAGATGACATCAGTTTTAATGGAACGACATACAAATATGTAAAGCAAGGAGGAATGAAATATCATGAATTAGCCGCTCAAATTATGAAAGGGCAAATGAGCTATCCTTCTACAGCATTTTTTGATCCTGAAAAAAGATTAATTCAAACAATTCCAGGTTATTTAGAAAAGCAACGCTTTGAAAAAATAATTAACTTTTTTACAAAAGATACTTACAAGACCACTGAATGGACAACTTTTGAAAAGGAATTTAAAAGTACTATTTAAAAGGTTTTACATCTTATTTATTTAAGGATAAAAGCGCCGTTTTTTCGAGTATCGTAAAACGGCATTTTTTGTTTTTCACAAATAGTTTTCCAAAGGTTTACATCGCTTTTGTAATTGCTAGCATCGGCAATTATTTTCTTCGGATTTAACTCTTTTATCAGTCTTTCGAGGTTTATTTTAGGTGATTTTTGCAAGACCACAATCGTATTTTGAAGCCCTATATTATAAATACCTAAATCATCAACAATTAAAATAGTATCGTTTTTAAAAGCAATAATATTAGGTATTTTATTTAAAAAATTACTATTTATATTTTCGTGAATTCGATAGCATTTAACACTTCTTTCATTTGTTGTTTTAGAAGAATCTAAATTATGTAAAACCTTAAAATTACTGCCATTTCTTATTCCTATTATATTTTTTATTCCTTTATTAAAAACAATCAATTCGCAGGTTTTTTGTTGCTTGTTTTTTTCAAAAATAAAAGTTATTTGTAACAGCATTATCGAGCTAAGCAACAACATCAGTTGCTTGGTTTTTTTGTTGATAATAAATTGATACGTAAAAATAATAACAACATACCAAAGTATCATCTTATAAAAAGACATGGATATTTCTTGAAATAAAAACTGCTCTTGATTGGCAATTAAAGCCACCATTTTATTCATTAATAAAATAATCCACCCATAAAAATCGAACAAAATTTGTAAGGGTATTTTTAAAAGTGCAAGAACTATAATTAAAATTCCACCGATTAAAATACTTCCTAAAAAAGGAATAATTAATAGGTTCGCAATAAAAAATAAGCTAGGAAATTGATGAAAATAATACAAACTTATGGGTAATATTCCTATTTGTGCGGCAATAGAAACGGTTAATAAACGCCAAAATTTATCTAACAGCCAAAACTTAGAAATCCATAAATTGTAGAGTAGTGGTTGTGTCCAGATAATTCCAAAAACCGCCAAATAACTTAGTTGAAAACCAACATCAAATAAAAATAAGGGTTTTAGCAATAACAAAAAAAGCATCGAGCTGATTAGCGAATATTCTACTACTTTTTTTCTTTTGAAAGAAGCGCCAACGGCAACAAAGGTAAACATGGTAACCGCCCGAACTACCGAAGCCGATAATCCTGCGATAAAAGCGAACACCCACAACAATATTAAAATAATAATTGTTTTAAAAAGCAGCCCATTTTTAAGCCGTTCTATCGGTTTGAATAGGCTGTTTAATAACAGAAATAAAATTCCAATATGTAAGCCTGAAATAGCCAAAATATGAACTGCCCCCGCATTGGTGTAATTTTGAAGTAAATTTTTGGAGATGTTTTTTCGCTGTCCTAAAAGTAGGGCGTTAATTACCGATAGTTCCTCTTTTTTAAAGCCCTTACCTTTTAAAGAAGCTTGAATATTGTTTCTAAATTGTTCTGATAAACCATAAATAGATGTTTTTTCATTCGATAATTTCTGATAATTAGTAGGATTTATAAAAACCTGTTGATACACATATTGCTTAGCTAAATATTCTCGATAATCAAATTGATAGGGGTTTAAAGCACCTGTTAAATTTTCAAATTTAGCGGTTGTAATAATTAAATCATCTACTTTTAAAAGCGTTGAAATACTATCTTTTTTAAGGTTTATTAAAACGTTTCCGATTGTTTTTTTAGTATCAATTTGAATAACATCGGCAATATATTTATGCGCATAATTACCTGTTTTTAAAACTTTATGTATTTGTATGATGATGTCTGAATTGTCAGTAATATGGTGCTTATAATAAGAGTCATAATTTTTAGGATTGTGTAAAAAAGTAGTTGAAATCCCTATGAAAATAAAAAATAAAAGGCTTGTTAGTGTAAAATATAATTTCCATGAAACGATGTTTTTCAGAAGAAATAAAACACCTGTAAAAGCCAAGATAAAAAGGACTAAAAAACTAAAATCAAAGCGCCAAATAGCGGTATGAAATTGCAATATAATTCCAATAATAATACAAACCAGAAAATGAAAAGGCAGGTATTGCAGTAGTTTTCTCATAGTTCTTTAAAAGTTATTTTTTAAAGTTATGAAAAATAAATTAGTTGTATGTTTAATTTATCTTATTGATTTTTTAATATTTAAAAATTTTTTAAAGAAACAAAAAAAGCAACCTCAAATGAGATTGCTTTTTTATAGTATATGTAAGAAAAAATTATACTAATTCAACAAATAAACCTTCTTCAGTTTTTTCAACTTTGGCTAATTTATTTTTAGTTAAACCTTTAATTGTTTTATCCCATTTTTTGTTAGATAAACTCGATTGTATCTTTAAATTATTCAAATCTATTCTTTCAGATTTTTCAATAATCGCTAAAACCGCTTTTTCATCGTCACTTAATTCAACAGAAGGTGCTTTTTTCTCAGGTCTCATTTGAGGAAAAAATAACACTTCTTGAATAGACGCATTGTTCGTTAAATACATAATTAACCTGTCCATTCCGATTCCTAAACCAGAAGTAGGAGGCATTCCGTATTCTAAAGCACGTAAAAAGTCATTATCGATAAATTCAGAAGCTTCATCATCGCCACGTTCGGCTAACTTTAATTGCGCTTCAAAACGCTCACGTTGGTCGATTGGGTCGTTTAATTCTGAATAAGCATTGGCAATTTCCTTACCACAAACCATTAATTCAAAACGCTCTGTAAGTTCAGGGTTATCTCTGTGTTCTTTACATAAAGGCGACATTTCCTTCGGATAATCAGTAATAAAAGTAGGCTGAATGTAGTTTCCTTCACATTTTTCACCAAACATTTCATCAATTAATTTTCCTTTCCCCATGGTTTCATCAACTTCGATACCCATTCCTTTGGCAGCCTCAAAAAGTTCAGCTTCTGATTTTCCATTGATATCAAAACCTGTAAAATGTTTGATAGAATCAGCCATGGTAACTCTTGCGTATGGAGCTTTAAAATCAATCTTATGTTCTCCAAAAGTTGCTTCACTCGTTCCGTTTACCGCAATCGCACAGTGTTCTAATAATTTCTCGGTAAAGTCCATCATCCAGTTGTAGTCTTTGTAAGCTACATAAATTTCCATAGCTGTAAATTCAGGATTATGCGTTCTGTCCATTCCTTCATTTCTGAAGTTTTTAGAAAACTCATAAACACCATCAAAACCACCAACAATTAAACGTTTTAAGTATAATTCGTTAGCAATACGCATATATAAAGGGACATCTAAAGCGTTGTGATGTGTCATAAAAGGTCTTGCAGAAGCACCACCAGCAATAGGTTGTAAAATTGGAGTTTCAACTTCAAAATAACCAGAATCGTTAAAGAAGTTACGCATTGCAGTAAATAACTTTGTACGTTTTACAAAAACTTCTTTTACATGTGGATTTACTACTAAATCAGCATAACGCTGACGGTAACGCATCTCAGGATCGGTAAAAGCATCGTAAGTAACACCATCTTTTACTTTAGGCATTGGTAAAGGTTTTAAGGCTTTACTTAATAATTTAAAAGATTTTACTTTTACTGTTTTTTCACCAACTTTTGTGGTAAACAACTCACCTTCAATACCTATAAAATCACCTAAATCTAATAATTTTTTAAAAACATCATTATATAAAGTTTTATCTTCTCCAGTACAAATTTCATCTCTATTAAAATAAAGTTGAATTCTACCTTCACTATCTTGTAATTGAGCAAAAGAAGCTTTTCCTTGTATATTGATAGCCATTAAACGACCAGCAATAACTACTTGTTTATCTTCCGCAAAGTTTTCTTTTATTTCTTTAGAACTTGAATCTAAAGGAAATAAATCAGCAGGATATGGGTTGATACCTAATTCACGTAATTTCCCTAATTTTTCTCTACGTACAACTTCTTGTTCTGATAATTGCATGGCTTGTTTTTTTATTTTTAATGAAGTAGCAAAGATACAATCAATTGAAGTAGTACGCAATGATTAACAAAATCACCTTTTTTGTTAAAAAACGAAAAAATTTTGGTAAATGTATAAAAAGTTGTATATTTGTAGGCTGATTTTTTTTTAAAAGTCAGCAATTTAGTTGTGTTGTTAGGCACTTTAAATAGTGTCATGGTTTTGTTAACCAATGGAAAGCTTCCCTGAGATGGGTCGCTTTTTTTTTGTGCTAAATTTTAATTTTTGAAGCAATTTCCCGCTTTCCGCACTCGCTCTTTTTTTGAAGAAAAATCAAAAAAAGGAGCTCAAACAAATGCTTCAATCGGGGCTAGGCATATTTACTCAATTTATTATCCCTAATAAATCGAATCCGTCAAACTGAATTTATTTCAGTTTCACATCCTGATTTGCCGTAGTTCTTAGTTTTATGCGATGCTGAAATAAATTCAGCATGACGTTTATATCTAAAAAAACATTTTATTTAAAATTTAAACAGGTTCTTATATTAATAAGTCAATTAATACTTAAAAATATTTTGAACTAAATAATTAGTTTAAACTAATTATTTAGTTATATTTGAAGTGTATAAAAGTAAATAGTAAAAAAATGAGCAAACAATTAACAAAAGCCGAAGAGCAAATAATGCAGGTATTATGGAGTTTAAAAATAGCTTCGGTAAAAGAAGTTATAACGGAATTACCAGCACCAAAACCCGCTTATAATACGGTGTCAACCATCATTAGAATTTTAGAAACCAAAAAGTTTGTAGGACATCAGCAAAAGGGTAGAGGTTATGTCTATTATCCGTTGGTAGAAAAAACGGCGTATAGTAATGATAGTTTACATAAATTAATGAACGGTTATTTCGAAGGTTCTTTTAAAAGTATGGTGTCTTTTTTTATGAAAGAAAATAAAATGGATATTAAAGAATTAGAAAGCATTTTAAAAGAAGTCGATAAAAACAAAAAGTCATGATAAATTATAGTATTCAAGTAATTTTATTTCAAGTATTATTTGTGGCTGTTTATGATTTGTTTTTAAGTAAAGAAACATTTTTTGTTAAAAACAGATGGTATTTATTAAGTACTGCTGTAATTTCATTTTTATTGCCATTTTTTAAAATACCAACAATACAAAAAGTAGTAAAACAGGAATATCCTATTTTATTACCAGAAGTATTTTTATCACCTCAAAATATTATAGAAAAATCAACATTTTATCAATCTGTAAATTATTTAGATGTGCTTTTTATTGCTGGATGTTTATTATTTTTTATAATATTCATTATAAAGCTATATCAAATAATTCATTTAATTTTTAAATACGGAAGCGAAAAAAGAAACCGATATAAATTAGTGTTATTACCTAAAAACTCAAAAGCATTCTCATTTTTTAACTACATATTTTTAGGTGCTGGAATTTCTGAAGAAAAACAAGAAAAAATAATTCAACACGAATTGATACACAGTAAACAAAAACATACACTTGATTTATTATTTTTTGAATTTCTAAGGATTTTTATGTGGTTTAATCCGATGGTTTATGTGTATCAAAATAGAATAACCTTAGTACATGAATATCTTTCTGATGATGAATTAAGTAAAAAAACATTAAAAGAAAATTATATAAATAATTTATTATCAGATGTTTTTCAGGTAGACAACATTTCATTTATCAATCAATTTTATAAACATTCATTAATCAAAAAAAGAGTTATTATGATGACAAAAGGAAAATCAAAAGAAGTAAAACAATTGAAGTATTTAATATTAGTTCCATTATTGATTAGTATGATTTTATATACTTCTTGTAATGTTGAAAAAAATGAAATTGAACCATCAGTAAAACAACCAGTAACGGTTTATGAAACTATAAATGGTAAAATAACAGCCGTACCTTCTAGTGGTTATCAGAGTAAATATCTTGATATTTATTCAGGAAATGATATCCCTAATACAAAAGAACTTACAGTTACAGCATTATCAAGTGAAGAACTTACAGAGTATCAAGATTTATTAAATAGTTTAGAAGATTATTCTTTACCAATTAAAATGAGAATTTTTGAAACTATTAATACTAGAAAAATGCTTTTTTTTGAATCTGAATCTGAATCTGAATCTGAATCTAAATCTAAAAGGTTAAAAAAATTAGTAGATAATAATAATATTACTTTTTCCGATTTAGATAAAATACCAACATTTCCAGGTTGTCAAGAAAATGATAAAGAATGTTTTAATAACAGTTTATTACATTTTGTGAAAGAAAATTTTGATACTAAATTAGTAAATTCATTAGGTTTATCTGCAGGAAAAAAGAGAGCTTATGTTCAGTTTAAAATTGATAAAAAAGGCACTATTGTTGATGTTAAAGCACGTACGCCACATAAAAAAATAGCAGCAGCAGTTGTAGCAGCACTACAAAAATTACCTAAAATGATACCAGGAGAAATAGCAGGAAAAGTAGTAGAAACAGGCTATGTTTTGCCAATTAGTTTTAATGTAGAATAAATTACATACTTAAAAGCCGAGGTACTACTTCGGCTTTTATAATTCGAGTAATTCTTCTACAAAATTACGAGAATTAGACAAACGAGGCACTTTATGTTGACCGCCTAATTTTCTTTTTTTAGTAAACCAATCGTAAAATAAATTTTTACGTGCTATGTGTATTGTAGGCATTGTTAAGGTCATGTTATTATAGCGTTTAGCCTCATAATCAGAATTTATCTTTTTTAAATTATCGTCTAATAATTGGGTAAAATACTCCATATTTTCGGGTAAATTATCAAATTCGATAATCCATTGATGTCCACCACTATTTTTATCAATCATAAAAATAGGACCAACTGTATATTCTCTAATACTTGCTTTTGTTTTTTTACAGGCAATTTTTAAGGCATCTTCGGCATTTTCAATAATTAATTCTTCGCCAAAAACATTAATATGATGTTTGGTGCGCCCTGTAATTTTTATACGATACGGATTTGTGTTGGTAAAACGAACAGTATCGCCAATTAAATAACGCCATAAACCGCTGTTTGTGGTAATTATAATGGCGTAATTAACACCTGTTTTTACTTCCGATAACGGAATTGCAGTAGAATTTTCGCAGTCATATTGTGTCATTGGAATAAACTCATAAAAAATTCCATAGTCTAGCATTAGTAGTAATTCATCTGAATTATTTACATCTTGAATTGCAAAAAAACCTTCCGAAGCATTATAAGTTTCGTAATATTTAAACTCTTTTTTAGGAATTAATTTTTGATACTGCTCTCGGTAAGGATTAAAATTTACGCCACCATGAAAATAAACCTCTAAATTAGGCCAAACCTCCAATATATTATCTTTTCCTGTTTTTTCTAAAACCCTATTTAAAAGCACTAACATCCAACTAGGAACGCCTACTAAGCTGGTAATATCTTCATCAATAGTTTCTTCAATAATAGCCTCCATTTTGGTTTCCCATTCTGCCATTAAAGAAACTTCGTGACTAGGAGCGGAGCTAAAATCGGCCCAAAAAGGTAGGTTTTTAGTTAAAATTGCCGATAAATCGCCAAAAGATGAATTGTTGTTTTCGTAAATAGCCGTACTACCACCTAATTTTAAGCCTTTTCCTTTAAACATTTTCGAATTTTCGTTGTTCGAAACATACAAACACAACATGTCTTTCCCTGCCTTTAAATGACAATCTTCAATTGCCTGATTGCTAACAGGAATAAATTTACTTTTCGCATTGGTTGTTCCACTGCTTTTTGCAAACCAACGAATAGGTGTAGGCCAAAATAGGTTTTGTTCTCCTTTTCGGCAGCGTTCAATAAGCGGCTCGATGCTTTCATATTTTTGTATCGGCACATTTTTTGAAAAATCAGCATAGTTTTCTATGGATAAAAAATTATGTGAAGCTCCAAATTCGGTGTTTTTAGCCGTATTTATTAATTTTAGAAGCAATTCATTTTGAACATCAATAGGATATTTTAAAAATAATTCTACTTGGTGTTTACGTTTTTTTAAAAACCAGGAAATGATTGAATTTATAAATGGAAACGACATAGGTTACAACTTAATTCGATTTAATTCAGTTTTTTTACTGTAATTTTGTAAGGTTAAAAGTAATAAAATTTAAGACATGGAATACCAAGGAGTTTTAAAAAAAATGCGCACTGAAAATTTAGATACAGTTCAGTATTATTTAGATATGAAAACTGATTTTATAAATATGAATCAGTTGTTACAGAACAAAATAACGCTAAGTTTTGCTGGGTATGAATGTTTAAATTGTCATTTAGAAAAAGAAATATATCGTCAAGGCTTTTGTAAAAAGTGTTTTTTTGAAACGCCAAATGCTGGCGATTGGATTATGCGCCCTGAATTAAGTAAAGCTCATTTAGATATTCAAGATAGAGATTTAGCTTATGAAAAAAGCGTACAATTAAAACCTCATATTGTGTATTTAGCCAATTCTAGCAATGTAAAAGTGGGGGTTACTAGAAAAACACAAGTGCCAACTCGTTGGATAGATCAAGGCGCACATGAAGCTATTGAAATCGTTGAAGTGCCAAACAGGTATTTAGCAGGAATTACAGAGGTTGCTTTAAAAGCACATGTTGCCGATAAAACCAATTGGCGAAAAATGCTAAAAAACGATATTGAAGATGAAAGTTTGCTATCTTGGAAAGAGAAATTAAAAGAATTTATTCCTGAACAAGCACAGCAATATATTATTGAAAATAATAAAGAAACGGCAATTAATTTTCCTGTTGATAAATATCCTTTAAAACCAAAGAGTTTAAATATTGTAAAATCAGAAACTTATACGGGAGTTTTAGTTGGAGTAAAAGGGCAGTATTTAATTTTTGAAGACGATACTGTTTTTAATGTACGTTCTAACGAAGGTTTGGTGGTTAAACTAGAAGTGTTAAGTGAGTAAAAATGCCTAGCCCCGATTGAAGCAATTGTTTGAGCTCTTTTTTATTTTTAAAAAATAAAAAAAGCGAGTGCGTAAAGCGGGAAGTTGCTTCAAAAAAAATAAGAATTTAAAATATTAAAAAAGAGACTACTTTTTAGCAGTCTCTTTTTTATCTAATTATTGTTTTACAAGCGTGTAATTTCGATTCATTTTTAATTCACTTAAAACATTTAAAGCTTCGTTTAAATAAATATCTTTCTTTAAATTTTTATGCCAAACCACACGTTTTTCTTTTAAAACAGTGTCTTTTGTAAAAAGATTTACTTCGTATTTAGGCGAATTAAAAGTTAAGTTAGAATCGAATTTAAAGATGTCTTTAAAAAGTTCACCTTCTTTAATTTTTTTAGTGCTCTCCTTTTTAAAAGTACTATATTTTAATGAATAGACTCTTTCTTCCTGGTTTTTCTTTAGCCATTTTGCGTATTTATTAATTTTATTAAAACGCTCATTTTCTAATACACGTTGCTTGCTATTATAAACAGCATCGTTAAAATTACTATACGAATTTGTCGGGTTATAATCGGCTTGTAACACTTTATCCCACGGCAAGGCACCGTCTAAATCACGTTCGCCAAATTTCATATAACTATATCTGGTAGGCAATGAAATATCAGAATAAACACCTTCAATTTGAGTAGAACCACCGTTAATTCTATAAAATTTTTGAATGGTCATTTTTAAGGCGCCTAAATCGCTTGGGTATTTTTCATAAAAACGATTAATTGGCATCACATTTTGAACAGTTCCTTTTCCGTAAGTTTGTTTTCCGCCAATAATAACACCACGTTTATAGTCTTGCATTGCAGCGGCAAAAATTTCAGAAGCCGAAGCCGAAAACTCATTCACCATAACGACCAAAGGACCGTCCCACTGTATTTTTGAATCGGTATCATTTTTTATTAAAGGATCTTCTCCACGGTATTTTACTTGTACAATAGGACCTTTTTTAATAAATAATCCGCCAATTTCGATGGCTGTTTTTAACGATCCTCCGCCGTTGTCACGCAAATCGACAATAATTCCTTTTACGTTTTCACTCTTTAAACGCTCAATTTCTTGCTCCATATCTTTAGCAGCATCTCTACGGCTTAAATCATTGAAATCGATATAAAATCGTGGCAGGTCGATAACGCCATACTTTTGTCCATTTTTTTCAACAATACTCGATTTTACAAAGGTTTCATCTAATTCAACAACATCTCTAATAATTGGAATAATTTTGGTTGATCCGTCAATTTTTTTCTTAACCGTTAAACGAACTTCTGTTCCTTTTTTTCCTTTGATAAATTTAATGGCATCGTCTAAGCGCATTCCTACAATATCTAAAGGTTCAGCATCGCCTTGGGCTACTTTTAAAATAATATCGTCAGGTTCTAATTCGCCTTGTTTCCATGCTGGACCGCCTGAAATTAGCTCTACAATATGTGTGTACATTCCTTTTTTTTGTAAACGAGCGCCAATTCCTTCTAGTTTACCCGACATTTCTTGGTCAAAACGAGATTTTATTCTTGGCGACATATACGTAGTATGAGGGTCAAAACCGCTAACCACACTGTTTAAAAAGGTAGAATACCAATCAGAATTTTCAAGCTCATCAATACGCTCGTATAATTCGTTCATGTTTTTTAACACTTCTTTTCGAGCTTCAATTTCTAGCTGATAGAATTTTTTAAGCTTTAATTTTTTATCTTTTTTAGCTTTTTTATTTTGTGTGTCATCGGCATCTTCAATTCTGCTTAATATTGATAATTTAAGCTGTTTTCTCCAATAATCAACCAATTCGCTTTCATTTTTAGCAAACGGAATTTTTTCGTAATCAACATTAATTACTTCATTTTTTTTGTAATTAAAAGGTTGGGCTAATAAAGCACGGTAGTTATTTTTTGCGGCAGTTAATTTTTCTAAAAACCGATTGTAAACCAATTTGTAAAAATGAATTTCTGTGTTTCTTAATTGGTCATCTATCTGATACTTAAATTGCGAAAATTCGATTAAATCTTCTTGAGTAAAATACCGTTTATTAGGGTCTAAACCGTCTATAAAAGAGGTGTAAACATACTCGGAAAATTCATCATTTAATTCTTTTTGAACATAATGATATCTGCTTAAAATATTTTTTAAAACATATACAATTACCCGATCTTTTTCAGGGTCTTTGTTATGATTTTTATCTGAAGTTGTATTTGAATAAATGGTGTTTGAAAAAAATACAATAACGGCTAAAAATGGAATGATAAACTTCTTCTTCATATCTCTTCTATATTTTTAATGATGTACTTAGCATTGCTAATCTACTAAAATAATGCCAATTTATTAATTTTGATGTTTTTTATAACAACTTCTTTCCTTTATTTAAAGGAATTATGATCAAAAAAACGTGTTAAGAATATAAATAGATACATATATAATTAATTGTAGCATGTTGTTGGGCTTTGATTCTTACAATTTTACGTATAAAATTCAGGTTTTTATCTTTATAAAATGTTAAAATAAGAGTGCTTTTTTTATGTTACATTTGTTGTAAAACTAACATACTATGCAAGAAAGACCCTTAATTTTGGTGACCAATGATGATGGAATTACCGCACCAGGTATTCGCATGCTTATTGAAATAATGAATAAAATAGGTGATGTCGTTGTAGTAGCGCCCGATAGCCCACAAAGCGGTATGGGGCATGCCATTACGGTAAACAACGTATTGCATTGTAATCCTATTACAATTGACCAAGGCCCGCAAATAGAATACAGTTGTTCGGGTACGCCTGCCGATTGTGTTAAAATGGCTAAAAATGAAATTTTAAACCGCACGCCCGATTTATGTGTTTCAGGAATTAACCACGGTGCAAATTCATCGATAAATGTTATTTATTCAGGAACTATGAGTGCTGCTGTTGAAGCGGGTATTGAAGGGATTCCTGCAATTGGTTTTTCGTTATTAGATTTTGACTGGCATGCCGATTTTAGAGCTGCTAAAAAATTTATAGAAAAAATAGTCGTAAATGTACTAGAAAATGGCTTGCCTGATGGGGTGGTTTTAAATGTAAATATTCCAAAATTAAAAGAAGAAGAAATAAAAGGGATTCGTGTTTGTCGTCAGGCAAATGGCTATTGGAAAGAGAGTTTTGACAAACGTAAAAACCCAAATGGTAAAGAATATTATTGGTTGTCGGGCGAATTTGTAAATAGAGACAAAGGACAAGATACGGATATTTGGGCGCTAGAAAATAATTTTATTTCAGTGGTTCCTGTGCAATTTGATATGACGGCACATCATGCAATTCAAAAATTAAACTCATGGGACATATAAACAAAGAAGTATTTATTGGTGTTTTAACAGGTTTACTAGCTACGGCTTGTGGTCTTTTTGTGTATTTAGAATTTATTTCAGATGCTACAATTATCGAAACTTTAAAAAAAGTAAAACAAGGGGGTGTTTTAGGTGCTGTATTGGCGTTGGCTGCACTTCCTAATTTATTTGTTTTTTGGGTGTTTTTAAAAAAGAAACAAGATTATAGAGCTAGAGGTGTTTTAATAACAACTGTTACAATAGCAGTAGCAACACTTATTTTAAAATTTGTATAATATATGAAATATTACATTCTTGTAGGCGAGGCTTCGGGTGATTTACACGGCGCCAATTTGATGAAATCTTTATTAAAAGAAGATCCAAAAGCAGACATTCGTTTTTGGGGTGGCGATTTAATGCAAGAAGTAGGCGGAACACTTGTAAAACATTACAAAGAACGTGCTTTTATGGGCTTTGTTGAGGTGTTATTAAATTTACCAAAAATACTAGGTATGATGTCTTTTTGTAAAAAAGATATCGCTAGTTTTAAACCCGATGTACTTCTTTTTATAGATAATTCAGGCTTTAATTTGCGTATTGCTAAATGGGCAAAACAACAAGGTTTTAAAACGAATTATTATATTTCGCCACAAGTTTGGGCAAGTAGAGCGGGTAGGGTAGCCGATATTAAACGCGATGTTGATGCGATGTTTGTAATTCTTCCGTTTGAAAAAGAATTTTATCAAAAATATGATTACGAGGTAACTTTTGTTGGGCATCCGTTAATTGATGGTATTGAAGGTAGAAAACAGATTGATGAAGCACTTTTTAGAACCACGCATAATTTAGGTGATAAAGATATTATCGCTTTATTGCCAGGAAGTAGAAAGCAAGAAATTACAAAAATGTTATCGGTTATGTTATCTTTAGTCGATGAATTTTCTGAGTATCAGTTTGTGATTGGCGGTGCTCCTAGTCAGCCGTATGAGTTTTATAAAACGATTATTGGTAGTAAAAATGTGAAGTTTATCAACAATAAAACCTACGATTTATTAAGTATTTCAAACACGGCTTTGGTGGGCTCGGGTACGGCAACGCTAGAAACTGCTTTGTTTAAAGTTCCTCAGGTGGTTTGCTATAAAGGAAGTAACATTTCATATCAAATTGCAAAGCGAATTATTACCTTAAAATATATTTCGTTGGTTAATTTAATTATGGATAAAGAAGTGGTTAAAGAATTAATTCAAGACGATTTTACCAAAGAAAATTTATCGAAAGAATTACAACGTATTTTACAACCCGAACACCGAAAAGAACTGTTTTTAGCTTATTTTGATTTAGAAGAAATACTAGGAGGAAAAGGAGCATCTGCAAAAACAGCTAAATTAATTGTAAATGGATTAAAAAAATTATAACTAGTGATAAAAAAGAATAAATAGCTTTATGATTAAAAGAATAATATATGTTTTAATAGCTTCTTTTTTAATGATTTCTTGTGGATCATCAAAAAATATAAGCAAATATCATAAAGCGTCAAAATCGATACATAGATCGGTTCGCTTGGTAAAATCAACCAAAAAATATCCTAAAAATACCCCCAAAAAAGCATCTAAAAAAGCTGTTGTAAAATCGACAAAAACAGCAAGCCTTGCCGATAAAATTATTTGGACAGCGGTAAGTTACAAAGGCGCTCCTTATAAATACGGCGGAACTTCTAAAAGAGGTATGGATTGTTCGGGTTTAATTTATACATCTTTTAAACATCGGAAGGTACAAATACCAAGGTCATCGGGGCAAATGTATGCCAAAGGGTATCAGGTTTCACTTAAAAAAGTAAAACGTGGCGATTTATTATTTTTTAAAACCGCAAGAAGAAGTGGGCGTGTAAATCATGTTGGTTTGGTTACTTCTGTTAAAAATAGAAATATTCGTTTTATACATGCAAGCACCTCAAGTGGCGTAATGATTAGCTCTTTGCAAGATAATTACTGGCGAAAAACCTTTGTAAAAGCTAAAAGGGTTTTGTAAAATTAGATAAACTGTCAGTTCGAGTGATTTTTTTCCTTCAAATTCCTTTTAGTCATTAAAATTACTCGAATTGACAAATAATCATCAAAAAAAGTTAAAAAATACGGCAAATCAGGATGTGATACTGAACTAAATTCAGCATGACAGATTCGGTTTGATAAAAAACTAAAAACCCTGAACAATTACTGTTCAGGGTTTTTATATAAAATTTTTGAAATAAATTAAGGTTGAAAATTAATTCAACATATCCCATAATTTATCTTTCAATTCTTGTAAACCTAATTGAGCTACAGAGGAGATAAATAAAGCATCAATACCTTCTGGTAAATCTTTTTTAATTTCTTCTTTTAGTTCGTCGTCTAGCATATCCGACTTAGAAATAGCTAATAAACGGTCTTTGTCTAACAATTCAGGATTGTGCTTACGTAATTCGTTTAATAGAATTTCATATTCTTTTTTGATATCATCACTATCGGCAGGAATTAAAAATAATAGGGTAGAATTACGTTCAATATGACGTAAAAAATAATGTCCTAATCCTTTTCCTTCGGCAGCTCCTTCAATAATTCCAGGAATATCTGCTACCACAAAACTCTTGTGATTACGGTGTTCTACAATACCTAAGTTGGGTTTTAGGGTGGTAAAAGCGTAATCTGCAATTTTCGGTTTTGCTGCTGTAATTACCGATAATAAAGTAGATTTTCCTGCATTCGGGAAACCAACTAAACCAACATCAGCTAATAATTTAAGTTCAATACGGAACCATCCATCTGTACCGTCAATACCTGGTTGTGCGTAACGAGGTGCTTGGTTTGTTGACGATTTAAAGTGCCAGTTTCCTAAACCACCTTTTCCACCAGGTAATAAAATAATATCTTGATCGTGGTGTGTAATTTCGTGTAAAATTTCATCGGTATCGGCATCACGAATAATAGTACCTAATGGAACAGGTACAATAATGTCTTTCGCATCATGCCCAGTACTACGACTTGCACTACCATCACCACCTGGTTCAGCTCTAAAATGACGTTTAAATTTTAAATGAAAAAGTGTCCACATACTTTTATCACCACGTAAAATGATGTGACCTCCACGACCACCGTCACCTCCGTCAGGACCACCTTTAGTAATATATTTTTCACGATGTAAATGCACAGATCCTCGACCTCCTTTACCAGAAGATGCGTAGATTTTTATATAGTCAACAAAATTTCCTTCAGTCATTTTTTCTAAGTTATTGGCTGTTATATTTAAACAGCAGTAATCGTTATAACTACTATGGTTTTGAGTAAGATAAAGAAGTTTTTTTATATTTCTTTAAAATTATTGCTCTTCGTTTAAAAATAGTAATTTTTATAATGTATCAAATACTTCTGATAAACGTTGTGTAATTTCTTGAATATTTCCAACACCATTTACACCATAATAATTACCTTGATCTTGGTAAAATTCTTTTAAAATAGCGGTTTTAGTATTGTACTCATTAAAACGATTTCTGATTTTACTCTCGTCAGTATCATCAGTTCTTCCGCTTGTTTTTCCTCTTTCTAATAAACGTTCTACTAATAAATCTTCAGATACCTCTAAAGCTACCATTCCGTTAATACGTTCGTTTTTTTCGCCTAAAAAAGCATCTAAAGCTTCCGCCTGCGATTGTGTTCTAGGAAAACCATCAAAAATAAATCCGTTAGCATCAGCATTTCTTTCAACTTCGGCCTTTAGCATATTAATGGTTACTTGATCAGGAACTAAATTTCCATCATCCATATAGGTTTTAGCAAGTAAACCTAATTCAGTTTCATTTTTAATATTAAAACGAAAAACGTCACCAGTAGAAATATGTACTAAATTATATTTCTCTTTTAATAAATCTGCCTGTGTTCCTTTTCCTGCGCCTGGAGGGCCAAATAATACGATGTTTTTCATTTTTGGTGCTGTTGTTAATTGGTAAATAGCGGGTAAATTTCTACCGTAATTTTTATAGTCTAAGCCGTAACCAACAATAAATTTATCTTCAATACTTTTTCCGATATAATTTATAGGTAGTTCTTTTCTGTAAACATCAGGTTTGAAAAAAAGTGTTGCTATTTTTAATTCTTTAATATTTTTTGTTTTGAAGATTTCATAAATCTCCTGTAATGTTGTTCCTGTATCAATAATATCTTCTAAAATAATAACCGTTCTATTGGTTAAATCTTCATTAATACCGATTAGATTTTTTACTTTTTGGGTTGATGTTGTTCCTTGGTAAGAAGCTAATTTCACAAAACTAATTTCACAATCGCCTTTATATTCACGTAAAAAATCGGCAGCAAAAACAATGCACCCATTTAAAATTCCAATAAAAATAGGAACTTCATTTTTGGGCAAATCAGCCTTTACTTGTTTTGCTAATCTTTTAACAATCGTAGTTATTTCATTTGGAGAAATGAATTCTTTAAAATATAAATCGTGAAGTTTTGTAATTTTCATAATAGTACAAATAATTTTACAAAGATAGTTGCTTGATAGTAAATGAAAAAACCGTTTTGAATAAAATTCAAAACGGTTTTTGTAAAATAGATATTGTTGTTATGCTATTTCTTGGTTTTCTTCTTGCTCTTTTACAGCTTCTGCTTTTTTAGAAGCGTCGAACATAATTGGTGTTGCTACGAATAATGATGAATACGTACCTACAACAACCCCTACAATTAAGGCAAACATAAATCCTTTAATACTATCTCCTCCAAAGAAGAAAATGGCTAACATTACTAATAATGTTGTTAAAGAAGTATTTATGGTTCTACCTAAGGTACTGTTTAAAGCTTTGTTTACTAAACTTGCCGATATGGTTGTTTTTTCTTGAGTAAACTCTCTAATTCTATCAAAAATTACTACGGTATCATTTAATGAATATCCAACTACTGTTAAAATAGCAGCAATAAATGATTGCCCAATTTCCATGTCAAAAGGCATGAATTTGTAGCAGATAGAAAATACACCTAATACCACTAATACATCGTGGAATACAGCAACAACTGCACCGATAGAGAAGGCTATTTTTCTAAAACGTAATAAAATATATAAGAAAACTACAATTAATGAACCGATTACTGCCCATAATGCTGATTTTTTAATATCATCGGCAATGGTTGGTTCTACTTTCATGTAGCTCATAATTCCGCTACCTGCTTTTTCGAATCCTGGTTTAAAGTCTTCGTAAGAAGTAGTTCCTAAATACGCTTTTAATCCTGTAAATAATGATTTTTGAACTATTTCATCAACTTCGCTACCATCTTCATCAATTTTAAAAGCAGTAGTTATTTTTAATTGATGATCAGATCCGTAAGTTTTTACTTCAGGAGCCGATTTGAAAGCATCTTTTAAGCTCGTTGCAACTTGTGTTGCATTCATTGGCTGATCAAAACGTACAACGTAAGAACGACCTCCTTTAAAATCAACACCTTGTTTTAATCCTAAGGTAAAGATTGATACCAATCCAGCTAAAATAAAGAATCCAGAAACAATATAAGCTAACTTACGTTTCTTTAAAAATTCGATATTGATATTTTGAAACCAGTTTTTAGAAATATTTGTGTTAAAAGGTAATCCAGTTCCTTTTTCAACAGATTTATCAATAAATAAACGAGTGATAAAAATTGCAGTAAATAATGAAGTTGCAATACCTAGCATTAAGGTATAAGCAAAACCTTTAATTGGTCCTGTTCCGAAGATAAATAAAATAACACCCGTTAAGAATGTAGTAATATTTGCATCAATAATTGCCGATAAAGCTCCTTTAAAACTAAATCCTTCATCAACGGCAGTTTCTAAAGTTTGTCCACCTCTTAAGGCTTCTTTAATTCTTTCGAAAATAATAACATTCGCATCAACCGACATACCGATTGTTAAAATAATACCTGCAATTCCAGGTAAGGTTAAAACTGCATTATATGAGGCTAACCATCCGAAGATAAATAAAATGTTTACTAATAAAGCAATGTTGGCGTAAATACCCGCTTTACCGTAGTATAAAAACATCCAAACTAAAATTAATAAAATCGCTAATCCGAATGACCAAATACTTGCGTTAATAGATTCTTGCCCTAATGATGGTCCAACAACTTCTGCCTGAATAATTCTAGCAGGAGCAGGTAATTTACCCGCTTTTAATACTGTTGAAATATCTTGAGCTTCTTCAACAGTCATGGTTCCTCCTGAAATTTGAGTACTTCCTCCTGTAATTGCTCCGTTTACGACAGGCGCTGTATATACGTAGTTATCTAAAACAACGGCAACGAATTTACCAACATTATCGCCAGTCATTTTTGCCCATTTTTTAGTTCCACTAGCATTCATTGTCATTGATACAACTGGCTTGCTTAACTGATCAAAATCTTGATTAGCATCTGAAATTACATCACCATCAATAGTTGCTTTGTCATTTCTGTTTGATTTTATGGCGTATAAACCAATAATTTCAGCAGTACCATCAGCACTTTTTTGTGCTTTATAATCCCATAAAAATTTAACATATTTTAAATTAGCAGGTAATAAAGCTTGTACACTTTTATGAGCAAGCAAGCTATTTACCTGTGCCGTATCTTGAACTTTAGCCTGTGCTACTAAAGAGCTCATTTGTTGTTGATTTTGAGCTACATTAGGATATAAATAAGTAAATAAGTTCTTTTGAGTATTTGCTTTTTCGGCAGCATCGGTCGATGTTCCTAATAAATCATCAATATCATCTGCTTTTGCAGAATCTTTAACTTGCGTGGTTGCAGTTATTGAATCATCTTTTAATAATTCAGCAACTTTAGCATTTGCACTAAAGAAAAAGTTTTGAACTTCGGCATTGGTATATACTTCCCAAAATTGTAATTCGGCAGTGCTTGTAATTAATTTTGTAACACGCTCAATATCTTTAGCACCTGGTAATTCAATTTGAATTCTTCCAGAGTTTCCGATACGCTGAATATTTGGTTGAGTTACACCAAATTTATCAATACGGCTACGTAATACTTCAAAAGAAGTATTAATAGAACTATTAATTTCTTGTTGTAAAACTTCTTTTACTTGCGCATTGGTTTTATTAAAATCAATTTTTTCACGTAAAGATTTTGTACCAAAAATTGCAGGATCACTTAATTTAATACTTCCGTTACTTAAGGTTTCGAATTGTGTTAAAAATAAGTCTAAGTAATTTTCTTGACTGTCTTTTTGAGCTTCATTCGCTTTTGCTAACGCCGATCTAAAAACAGTATTTTCAGAATTGTTTGCTAAAGCAATTAAAATATCTTTTACTGATACTTGTAAAATAGCATTAATACCACCTTTTAAATCTAACCCAAGGTTCATTTCACGTTCCTTGATGTCGTTATAGGTATATTTATCAATACCTAAGTTTACAACCTGATCGTTTGCAACGCTATCTAAATACTTTCTTTCAAATCTAGCTAACTCTCTACCGCTGTTACCCTTAGCGTTCTCCTTTGCATATACCTTAGCGCTATCTTCTACTTTATTAGCAAAAAATGTAAACGACAATTGGTACAAGCTTACTAGTCCGAAAAGGACAGCAAATAATTTAATAAGACCTTTGTTTTGCATCTATTTTAATTTAAACGAATTCTTTTTTAAAACGAGCAAATATAGTATTTCGAAAAAGGTTTGCCAATTATTTTGCCATATTTATATGCTACATCTGTGTTTAGCTAAAATAAATGACTTAATTATGACTTCTTAAAAGAATTAGATTGTGTATATTTACTATGTTTTAAAAGTGTAAATTAATAACATAAAATCATATAATTAGCGATGGCACATTTATCAGATATTGAAATTGCACAAGCAAAAGAATTACAACACATTAAGCATATTGCTACGAAACTCAATGTAAAAGAAGACGATTTAGAAATGTACGGAAAGTACAAAGCAAAATTACCTTTAAATTTAATTGATGAGGAAAAAATTGCAAAAAACAACCTAATTTTAGTAACCGCTTTAACGCCAACTCCAGCAGGAGAAGGTAAAACAACGGTTTCAATCGGTTTAACCGAAGGGTTAAATAAAATTGATAAACAAGCAACTGTTGTGTTACGTGAGCCTTCATTAGGGCCTGTTTTTGGTATTAAAGGAGGTGCTGCTGGTGGTGGAAATTCACAGGTAGTTCCGATGGAAGACATCAATTTGCATTTTACAGGTGATTTTAACGCTATTGAAAAGGCAAATAATTTATTAGCTGCTTTAATTGATAATAATATTCAGAGTAAAGTTAATAATTTAAATATTGATCCTCGTACCATTTTATGGAAACGAGTAATTGATATGAATGACCGTGCTTTGCGTCAAATTACCATTGGTTTAGGAGGTACAGGAAACGGAATTCCTCGTGAAGATGGTTTCAATATTACCCCAGCATCCGAAGTAATGGCGATACTTTGTATGGCAAGTAATTTTGATGATTTAAAAGAACGTTTAGGAAGTATTTTTATTGGATTTACTTTCGATAAAAAACCTGTTTTTGCTCGTGATTTAAACGCACAAGATGCGATGGCAATTTTATTAAAAGATGCTATCAAGCCGAATTTAGTACAAACTTTAGAAGAGAATCCAGCAATTATTCACGGAGGTCCTTTTGCAAATATTGCCCAAGGAACCAACACGATTATCGCTACAAAAATGGGATTATCATTATCTAATTATGTAGTAACCGAAGCAGGTTTTGGAGCCGATTTAGGCGCAGAAAAATTTTTAAATATCAAATCGCAACATGCGGGCTTAAACCCAAAATGTGTTGTTTTAGTAGCAACCATTAGGGCATTGCGTCATCATGGAGGAGCAAAAAAAGAGGAATACAATACGCCAAGTTTAGAACGTGTTCAAAACGGATTTAAAAACTTAGAAAAGCATATTGAAAACATTCGTAAATTTAATATTGAGCCTGTTGTAGCAATTAATTCATTTATTTCTGATTCGCAAGAAGAAGTAAATTTTGTTATTGAAGCCTGTGCCAAATTAGGTGTTGAAGCAGTGGTTTCAGAAGGTTGGGCAAAAGGAGGTGAAGGAACTAAAAACTTAGCCAAAGCCGTAGTTAATGTTGTTGAAAATAAAGCAACACAATTTAAACCTTTATACGATTTTAAAAGTCCAATTAAAGATAAAATTGAAGTAATTGCTAAAGAAATTTACGGTGCCGATGGGGTAACCTATGATAAAAAAGCCGAATTAAATTTACGTAGAATAGACAGATTAGGATTTAACGATTTTGCTGTTTGTATGGCAAAAACGCAAAAATCTTTTTCAGATGATGACAAATTAATTGGAAGACCAACAGGTTTTACAGTAAATGTACGTGAAATAGAAATAGCAGCAGGAGCGAGGTTTGTAATTCCTATTTTAGGAAAAATGATGCGTATGCCAGGTTTACCAGCCATACCAGCATCAGAAAATATGAGTATTGATAATAATGGTGTAATTTCAGGATTATCTTAAAAATACTTTAATAACTATTTATTAAAAAACTAAAAACCTCAAGTTTTGCTTGAGGTTTTTTTTAGATATTTAGTATATCAAAAAAATTAATTAACTCCTCTTTGTTTGTTAATTTCATCTTGTAATTGACGACGTAATTTTTGTTCTTTTTCAATAGATCTTCTTTTATATTGTTCGAGTTCATCTTCAGTACCAATTAATAAATTTTTAGTTTCTCTAGTAACAGCATTACTACTATTAAATTTATAGATAAAAAAGGCTAAGGCTATTAATAAGCAACTAATAATACTCCAAAGAATAGTATTGTAAAGGTTCTTATTTATTAAAGAACCAAAAATATCGATACCATTTTCTTTTTCAATAGATAATGATAAATTATTCTTTAATGTAACTATTTCATTTTTTAGAACGTTCTCATTTTTTAATTGTGATTCTAATAGAAGTTGTTTAGCTATAACATCTTTTTTAATAGCAGTAACACTATCTAAAATATTTTTTTGAAAATTGATAAAATGTGTACGTTTAATCAACTTATATTCTTGCCAATTGTTAGATAATCGATACGCTTTAATAAATTGATTTTCAATAGTGTTTGGTAATGAATCTACTTGTGCTTTAGATAAACGCTTTTGTGCAGTAATATTTTGCGTTATAAAAATTAGTAATAGGATTCTTAGAATTTTCATTGGTTAGAATTTTATGTAAATATGGGAATCTAAGGGATTTAAAAAAACCCAAACGTTTAAGTTTGGGTTTTTAGTATAAGCAAGTATATGAAACTTATTTTACTTTTTCTACAATGGCCTTAAAAGCTTCTGGATTGTTCATAGCTAAATCAGCTAAAACCTTACGGTTTAATTCGATATTGTTAGCTTTTACTTTACCCATAAACTGAGAGTAAGACATTCCGAACTGACGAGCTCCAGCGTTGATACGTTGAATCCATAATGCACGGAAATTTCTCTTGTTATTTTTACGGTCACGGTAAGCGTATGACATCGCTTTTTCTACCGCATTTTTTGCTACTGTGTAAACGTTTTTACGTCTTCCGAAGTAACCTTTTGCTGCCTTCAAGATTTTTTTTCTTCTTCTTCTTGAGGCTACTGAATTTACTGATCTTGGCATAATTCAAATGTTTTTTGTAGTAGGCGATCGAATATTCGATACTTATTTGAGCCTAACTCCATGGTTAATAATTAAATTCCCTGTATAAAGAATTATCTTAAAACTAATTGTTGCTTAATATTTGCTACATCAGATTTGTGTACTAATGTTGCATGTCTTAAAGCAAGCTTACGTTTTTTAGATTTCTTTGTTAAAATGTGGCTTTTAAAAGCGTGCTTTCTTTTTATTTTACCAGAACCAGTTACTTTGAAACGTTTCTTGGCACTAGATTTTGTTTTAATTTTAGGCATTTCTGTTCTTTAGTTTATCTTGCTTATATATTATGAACGTTTTGATTTATTTAGCCTTTTTAGGGGCAATAAACATAATCATACGTTTTCCTTCTAATTTAGGCATTTGCTCTACTTTACCGTATCCTTCTAGTTCTTGTGCTAATTTTAATAATAAAATTTGCCCTTGTTCTTTAAAAACAATAGAACGTCCTTTGAAGAAAACAAATGCTTTTAACTTTGCACCGTCTTGTAAAAACTTAATAGCATGTTTCTTTTTAAATTCGTAATCATGCTCGTCAGTTTGAGGTCCGAAACGAATCTCTTTTACAATAACTTTTGTTGCCTTTGATTTTAAAGCTTTATCACGTTTTTTTTGTTCGTATAAAAACTTTTTATAATCAATAATTTTACAAACAGGGGGTACAGCTTTAGGTGAAATTTCAACTAAATCTAACTCTTGTTCAATTGCCAGTTGTTTGGCTTTTTCTAAAGGATATACACCCACTTCGATGTTTTCGCCTACCAAGCGAACTTCATCAACATATCTAATTTTATCATTAATTCTATGTTGATCTTCTTTAATTACCCTTAGCGGTCTACGTCCGCCTCTTCTTCTAATTGCTATGACTCATGATTTTAAGTTATTACTATTATTTAGTTTCCTTTCGTTAATTTTTTAATTAATTTCCAAAAGGAACTAAAGTTTTGCTTACTTCTTTTTGTATTAATGAAATAAATTCTTCGATGGTAAATGTACCAATATCTCCTTCACCGTGTTTTCTTACAGATACCGTGCCATCTTGTTCTTCTTTTTCGCCAATAATAACCATAAAAGGTATTTTACTAACTTCGGCATCACGAATTTTTCTTCCTGTCTTTTCACTTCGGCTATCTACTAGGGTGCGAATTTCGGAATTTTCTAACAAAGTTAAAACTTTTTTCGTGTATTTTTCATATTTATCACTGATAGGCAATAAGATAACCTGCTCAGGGGTTAGCCAAAGTGGGAAGTTTCCGCCTGTATGCTCTAATAATACGGCAATAAAACGTTCCATCGACCCAAAAGGAGCTCTGTGAATCATTACAGGTTGATGTAATTGATTATCGGCACCTTTATACGATAATTCGAACCTTTTAGGTAAATTATAGTCCACTTGTATGGTTCCAAGTTGCCAACTTCTGCCTAAAGCATCTTTTACCATGAAGTCTAATTTCGGTCCATAAAATGCCGCTTCACCTTCTTCAATCACAAAATCTAACCCTTTATCGGTAGCGGCATTGATAATGGCTTTTTCTGCAAGTTCCCAAGTTTTAACATCACCAATATATTTATCAAGATTTTGCATGTCTCGAATGGAAACTTGTGCTGTAAAATCTTCAAAGCCTAATGATTTAAATACATAAAGTACTAAATCAATAACCTCTTTAAACTCTTGGTCTAATTGTTCAGGCGTACAAAAAATATGTGCGTCATCTTGCGTAAAACCTCTTACACGTGTTAAACCGTGTAATTCACCACTTTGTTCATATCGGTAAACGGTTCCAAATTCTGCAAAACGTTTAGGTAAATCTTTATAAGAATGAGGTTTGAAATTATAAACCTCACAATGATGTGGACAATTCATCGGTTTTAATAAAAACTCTTCGTCCATCTTTGGTGTTTTTATCGGCTGAAAACTATCTTCTCCATATTTTGCATAATGACCAGAAGTAACGTATAATTCTTTCTGTCCTACATGAGGAGTCATTACCATTTCATACCCAGCTTTCTTTTGAGCTTTCTTTAAAAAGTCTTCTAAACGCCCTCTAAGTGCGGCACCTTTTGGCAACCATAAAGGCAAACCAGCACCCACTTTTTGTGAAAATGTGAAAAGTTCTAATTCTTTTCCTAGTTTTCTATGGTCTCTTTTTTTAGCTTCTTCTAATATTTCTAAATACTCGGTAAGCATTTTTTGTTTAGGGAAACTAACACCGTAAATACGTGTTAATTGATTATTTTTTTCATCGCCTCGCCAGTATGCTCCGGCAACATTCATTACTTTTATCGCTTTTATAATTCCTGTATTTGGAATATGCCCTCCTCTACATAAATCTGTAAAATCGCTGTGGTCGCAAAAAGTAATATCGCCGTCCGTTAAGTTTTCAATTAACTCAACTTTATATTGATTATTTTCTTTCTGATAATACGCTAAGGCATCTGCTTTAGAAATTGCACGTAATTTAAATTCGTGTTTTCCACGTGCTAATTCTAAAAATTTCTTTTCAATTGCTGGAAAATCTTTTTCAGAAATCACCTCTTCTCCTAAATCAATATCATAATAAAAACCGTTGTCAATTGCCGGCCCGATGGTTAATTTTGCTTCAGGATGAAACGTTAAAATAGCTTGTGCTAATACGTGTGCCGATGAATGCCAAAACGCTTTTTTTCCGTCATTGTCATTAAAAGTGTACAATATTAAAGCACCATCAGTAGTTAGTGGGGTAGTGGTTTCAACGGTTGTGCCGTTAAAATTTGCCGAAATTACATTTCTAGCAAAACCTTCACTAATACTTTTAGCAACGTTCATTGGCGTGCTGTTTACTTCAAATTCTTTAACCGTTCCGTCGGGTAGTGTAATTTTAATCATTATCTATAAGTTATATTTAATTTCCTTACAAGTGGAAATTTTAGAGTGGCAAATATATTGTAAAACCATTTTGAATACAATTTTTAGACAATATATAATGTTTTTAAAATGTTATCTTTTTTTGAAAAATATATAGATATTGAATAGTTTTAATTTGAGATTAAGGAAGTTTATTTTAATTTTTTTTTTCGTTCTAGATTATAAAAATTAAACTACATAAAGATCCTGTTTAAATTTTATCTAAAAAAAGATATATAACAGAAAAATAGTAAATCAAATTTAGGATGGTGAGGTTTTAGTTTTCAAACAGGCTTTAATTAAAATAGCTTTTTTTTGTTTTAAATTCCAGCTTGAATTATTTCGATACGATCAAAATAATTCCCAGACTCTAGGTCAATCAATAGTATCCTTTCAGAATTTGTTTTATTCTTTGTCATTTGAATATGAATTTCAGTTGTGTTTTTTCTTTCAATTCGAAATTCAGTTTCTTCTATTATAAAATTATTTGCACTAGTATCAATTTTATTGATGTTAAAATTTGAATTTCTGTCGAGAGAAACTTCATGTACCCACCACCATTTTCCTTCGGTATTAATTACTATTGAGTTTTTATTAGAAGAGAACTCTACTTGTTTTTCAGATAATTTAATATTATCTTCCCAAAGACCTATAGAGTTTTCAGATTCACAAGAAGTAATAGTTGAAATCATTAAAATTAATAAACTAATTATTGTAAATTTTCTTAACATTTTTATATTTTAGATATTATTTAGAATATAAATACATATTTTATACGTAATTAACAAATAAATTAGTTGTAAAAGATAAAAAAGCTCCTCATTTTTTGAGAAACTTTTTTAAGTGATGATAATTTTTAAGATTTATTTAGTTTAAGAAGATTTAAAACATTGTATCTTGGGGTAAAAAAGAAATCTTCTAAGGTATCTTTAATATTTCTTTTTTTAGCGTTTTCAATTTTCTTATCTATTTTATTAGGGCAATTTTTAAGTATTATATTATTGTATAAATTTTGATAAGAGTCAATAAAAGTAACAAATTCAGTATCAAAATTTCGATTGGTTAAAATTAATTGATTATAATTCATCGTTTAGTTCTTTAGTGTATTTATTTAACAATTTTCTACTAAGTGCTATATTTGCTTTTTTAGAATCTATAGCTAAATACACAAAATATTCACCAGAAGGAGCAATATCAATTATATGTATTTGTTTATCAAGATTAAAGTGTATGTCTTTTAAATTTTCATCTAAACCTAGTGTTTTTATAGCTTTTCGTTTGGCATTTATTACTTCAACATTATATGCGGCAGCTAATGTTGTATCAAATTCAGGGACGTTTGAATTTGAAATAAGACACTCACCAGAAGACATTTCAGCTACACTAATAGCAATGTAACCAGGTATATTTTCTTTTACATTATTTACTAAGTCATCTAATAGTTTTTGCATTTTAATTATTTTATATTGGTGGTTAAATTCTTTTTTAAGATTAATTCTATTAATGAAATATTAAAATTTTCATTTGATATAAGTGCGATAATATATTTTCTGTGTTTAATTAGTAGTATATTCTGAATATTAGACTTCAGTATAAGTTCTTTTAAGTCAGCGTTATAAAAAGTGTTTAAAAAGTGACTACTCATGTTAAAAATAGCTGTGTTGAAAGTAGCAGTTTTTTCTTTTAATGTATCTGATTGATTTTCTTCGGAATAAAAATCGAATATATTACCATCTTCATTAATAAGGTAAATAGCATTGGAATTTGTTTCTGAAATTATCTTTTTTAAATTCATTATATTTATTTAATCTAAATAACAGAACAAATATAAGTAGTTTTATTAGTTGTTTTTTTTTTTTTTCGATAAAAAATAAGATTAATTGTTTTTTGACAAAAAACATTGCCGTTTTACTAAAAAGTTTAGTAAAACGGCAAGGCGAAAAATTATGTTGAAAAAATGAAAAAAGAGTATTCTTTTTAAAAGGAAAGAAGTAATATAATATTCCAGAAAAAAGAGATTTTAAAAAAATAATTTATACTTTTTTTAATTTGAAAATATCTAACACATTATATTTAGGGGTAAAAAAGAAATCCTCAAGGGTCTGCTTAAGTTTTCTTTTCTTTAAAGTTTGATTGTTATTTACTTTACAAATAGTATTTTCAAGTATTATATTTTGATATAAGTTTTGGTAAGAATTAATAAAATCAATAAATTCAGTATCGAAATTTCGATTCGATAAAATTACTGGATTATAATTCATTGTTTAGTTCTTTAGTGTATTTGCCTAATAATTTTCGACTAAGCGCAATGTTTGCTTTTTTAGAATCAATAGCCAAGTAAACAAAATATTCACCAGAAGGAAAAATATCAATTATATGTATTTGTTTGTCTAAATTGAAGTGTATATCTCTTAAATTTTCGTCTAAACCTAATGTTTTTATAGCCTTTCGTTTAGCGTTTATTATTTCTACATTGTAAGCAGATGCTAAAGTAATATCAAAATCAGATAGACTTGAGTTTGATATAAGGCATTCACCAGAAGACATTTCAGCTACACTAATAGCAATATATCCTGGAATATTTTCTTTTACGTTAGTTATTAAATCATTTAAAATTTTTTGCATTGGATTTATTTTACGTGGTGGTTAAATTCTTTTTTATAATTAATTCAATTAATGATGTATTTAAGTTTTCATTAGATAAGAAAGCTAAAATATATTCATTATACTTTATTAATAGTATGTTTTCATTGTCAGCCTTTAATATAATTTCATTTAATTTAGCATTGTAAAAAGTGCTTAAAAAATGACTACTCATATTAAAAATAGCAATATTAAAGGCTGCTGTTTTTTCATTTAAGGTAGCTGTTTTATTTTCTTTTGAGTAGAAATCGATAATATTGCCTTGTTGATTAATAAGGTAAATAGCTTTTGAATTTGTTTGAGACAGTAACTTTTTTAAATCCATTGATATTAAATCTAAATAAGTAAGCAAAGATAAGTTGTTTGTTAGCTATTTTTAACCTTTTTAATGAAAAAATATAACATTAAAAAAAGGTATTAATAACATTATTGTAATGTTATTTTGAAGAGTTTGTATTAGTTAAAGGTAAATTTATATAAAAAAGAAAAAGCTCCTCAAATAAATGAGAAGCTTTTGCGGTCTGGACGGGACTCGAACCCGCGACCCCCTGCGTGACAGGCAGGTATTCTAACCAGCTGAACTACCAGACCGTTGCTAATTACTCTAAGCGAGTGCAAATATAAGACCTTTTTCTTAATTGAAAAAAGATTATTGATGTTTTTTTTGTCTACTAACCAAGTAAGCGGTTAATATTTTGTCAAAACCTTCGTTTATATCAACAGGAATGTAATCTATTTTATATTGTAAGCATTTGTTTTTTAAGTTTTTGTGTTGTAATTTACTAAATGCTGTATATTTTTTTTGAATATTATCAGGATGTAAATTTATTTCTTCCCCGGTTTCAATATCTACAAATTTTTTGGGGCTATTATCAAAATTAAATAGCAATTCCGTCTTTTTATCATAGGTGTGAAACAAAATTACCTCATGTTTATTGAATTTTAAATGTCGTAAAGCGTCAAATAATTCTTCTTCATTTTTTGTAGTCTGAAACATATCGGTAAATAAAAAGATCAAAGAACGACGATGTATTTTTTCGGATATTTCATGTAAATATTGATAGGTTTCTGTACTCGTCTTACTTGTTGATACTAATAAATTATCTAATTGATTCAATAACATTTTATGATGACGCTCGCTTCCTTTTTCGGGTGCGTAATATTCGTAACTATCCGAATAAATACTCAAACCAACAGCATCTCGTTGCTTTTTTAAAATTTCCATCAAGCAAGCTGCGGCAACTGCCGAAAAACTAACTTTATTTAAGTGGTTGATTGTTTGGTTTTTAATAATAGGGTAGTGCATCGATGCCGAATTATCAATAATAATATGACACCTCAAATTGGTTTCTTCTTCATATTTTTTGATGTATAGCTTTTCGGTTTTAGCAAATAGCTTCCAATCTATATGACGGGTACTTTCACCTTTATTATATAGCTTATGTTCCGAAAATTCTACCGAAAACCCATGAAAAGGACTTTTGTGTATGCCTGTAATAAAACCTTCAACGACTTGCTTGGCAAGTAATTCAAGGTTTTTAATATCCGAAGAAATTGTTTTGATATCAATCATATCTTTCGAAAATAAAAAAAAGGTTTGACAAATAGCCAAACCTTTTAATATATTAATGATATCTTATAAAAAATACGGCTTATAAAGCAGCATCAATTTTATCAGTATATGCTTTTTTAGGAGCTGCACCAACTTGTTTGTCTACAACTTCACCGTTTTTAAATACTAATACAGTAGGAATATTTCTTACACCATATTTAGCCGCAAATTCTTGGTTATTGTCAACATCAACTTTACCAACAACAGCTTTTCCTTCATATTCGTTACCAATTTCGTCAACAATAGGACCTACCATTCTACAAGGACCACACCATGCTGCCCAGAAATCAACTAATACTGGTTTGTCTGATTTTAATACTAACTCTTCGAAGTTTGCGTCTGTAATTTCTAATGCCATTTTTTTATATTTTAATTAGGTTATTTTCTTGTTTATTATACTACAAAAGTAATCAAATATTTTAGCAATGCAATTCTACAAAAATTACTTTTTATTATGATCACATCAATAGTTTCTATTTTGTTTTTTAACGGATTTTCATTTCGCTGTAAGTTTGTTTTTGTGTGTGTAAAATAATCAATAACTTAGCCCCATAATTTTCGAGGAAAAATTTGACTGATTGCAACCTCATTGAACACAAGTTCATACTAAAAAGCTAAAGCAGTAAATATCTACTCCTTTTAAGTTATTTAAGCAATCTCAAGTTTTTCTTTTTTCTAATTTAAAAAAATAGCAGTTTTATGTCATATTTATTTACTTCGGAAAGTGTTTCTGAAGGACATCCAGATAAAGTAGCAGATCAAATTTCTGATGCTTTAATAGATAATTTTTTAGCTTTTGATAAAGCATCAAAAGTAGCTTGTGAAACTTTAGTAACCACAGGACAGGTAGTTTTAGCTGGTGAAGTAAAATCTAAAACATATTTAGATGTTCAAAAAATTGCACGTGATGTAATTAACAAAATAGGATACACCAAAAGCGAATATATGTTCGATGGTAGTTCTTGTGGTGTTTTTTCAGCAATTCATGAGCAATCTCCAGATATAAATCAAGGAGTAGTAAGAGCAAATCCTGAAGATCAAGGAGCGGGAGACCAAGGAATGATGTTTGGTTATGCAACCGATGAAACGCAAAATTACATGCCGTTAGCCTTAGATTTATCGCACCGTTTGTTAATCGAATTAGCTGAATTACGTAGAGAAAATAAAGATATTACCTATTTACGTCCCGATGCAAAATCGCAAGTAACTATTGAATATTCTGACGATAACGTGCCACAAAGAATCGATGCCATTGTAATTTCTACACAGCACGATGATTTTGATGCCGATGATGCAGTAATGTTAGCTAAAATTAAAAAAGATATTGTTTCTATTTTAATTCCAAGAGTAGTTGCAAAATTACCAGCGAATATTCAAAAATTATTTACTGATAATATAACCTATCATATTAACCCAACAGGTGTTTTCGTAATTGGAGGACCTCACGGAGATACAGGTTTAACAGGGCGTAAAATTATTGTTGATACTTACGGAGGAAAAGGAGCACACGGAGGTGGAGCTTTTTCAGGAAAAGACCCATCGAAAGTAGATCGTTCTGGAGCCTATGCAACACGTCATATTGCTAAGAATTTAGTAGCTTCAGGATTATGTAAAGAAGTTTTAGTACAAGTTTCATACGCTATTGGAGTTGCAAAACCAACGAGCATTAATGTAGAAACTTACGGAACTTCAACAGTTGATAAAACAGACGGAGAAATCAGTAAAATAGTAGAAAGCATTTTTGATATGCGTCCTTATTTTATCGAGCAACGTTTAAAATTAAGAACGCCAATTTATTCTGAAACTGCTGCTTACGGGCATATGGGAAGAGAATCAGAAATTAAAACAGTAACTTTTTCAAACCCGATGGGCGAAACTGTTTCGCAAGAAGTAGAAACATTTACTTGGGAAAAATTAGATTATGTTGATGTAATTAAAGAAAATTTCGGTTTGTAATAAATCCCTAATTTTATTTTAAAATATTTATAATAAAAAATCCTTGATACAATTTGTATCAAGGATTTTTTTATAAAATTTACTAAAAACTTATTTTATCTGAAGAATATACGGCATTCTCGCCTGAATTCCTTCTAATTTTTTTAGCTCATTAATGTTATTGTATAACTCATAATTTTCATCACCTAAAGCTTCTTTTAAAATATCTTCTTTTGATGCTTTAGTAAAAAGAGAAAGGTTAAAAGTTTCTTTAAAATCTTTTTTGTAAACAGGGTAATTACGTACTCTATAGCTTTCAATTTCGGCTAAATTTGCAGCAACAGCAATGGCATCATTTAAGTTACCAAGTTGGTCAACCAAACCATTTTCAACAGCTTGTTTACCTGTCCAAACACGTCCTTGAGCCACGTTATTTACTTGCTCAAAAGTCATATTTCTTCCTGCAGCAACACGGTTTACAAAAACGGTATAAATATGCTCAACACCTTGTTTGGTAACATTATAAAACTTGTCATTTATCGGCTCAAAAACACTGTAATTAGGGTTACTATTTGTAGATACCTGCTCAGCGTTAATCCCCATAAAACCTGCTAATTTATGAAAGTTAGGAACTGCTCCAAAAACACCAATAGAACCTGTAATAGTTGTAGGTTCAGCAATAATTTTATCGGCATTACAAGCAATATAATAACCACCCGAAGCGGCTAAATTCCCCATAGAAACCACTAAAGGTTTTTCTTTTTTCGCCAATTCTAATTCACGCCAAATAAGTTCAGAAGCTAAGGCGCTTCCACCAGGTGAATTTACACGCAATACAATAGCTTTTACATTTTTATCTTTACGAGCTTTTCGAATGGCTTTATTGGTAACTTCTTGCCCAATAATATTTTCATTTCCTTTGGCATATCTAATTTCTCCCTGCGCATAAATAACGGCAATTTTATTTTTAGCCGAAGATGAAATGCGTCCTTTTCCTGATTTTATATAATCAGCTAAAGAAATAGTATGTACTTTTTTATCAGTATTAATAGCTAATTTTTCTTTGTACTGATCTTCATAAATAATGGCATCAATTAACTTATTTTCTTTAGCTAATTCGGCATTTCTACCATTGGCATTATCGGCAATAATATTTAATTTTTCAACAGAAATATTTCTACTTTTAGAAACATCTGCTGTAATTTCCGACCAAATAGATTTTAAAAGAGACGTAGTTTGCTCACGGTTGGCATCACTCATTTCGTTTAATAAATACGGCTCTACCGCACTTTTGTATTTTCCGTGACGAATAACTTCCATTTTAACGCCAAATTTATCTTCAAAATCTTTATAATATAAAATTTCTGTTGATAATCCTTTAAAATCGATAGCGCCCACAGGATTTAAAAATATACTATCGGCAACCGAACTTAAATAGTAGTTTTTTTGCGTATAAACATCATTATAAGCATATACAAATTTTCCACTTTCTTTAAATTCTTCAATTTTATTTCGAATCGCTTGTGTTTGTGCAATACCAGCATTTACACCTATTGTTTTAATGCTAATTCCTTTAATTTTAGCATCGGTTTTAGCATTTTCAATAGCATTTATAATCTTGTTTAAGGCTAATTTTTCATCGGCTAATTCTAAGACTTCTGCTAACGGATTATCGTCTTTTGGCGCATAATCTTTTATAGGCATCGCCAAGTCTAACTGTAAAACAGAATTCGATTTTACCACTATTTTTTCATCAGAACCCATCCCTGAGCCTACAACGGCGGCAATGGCGATAAAGAAGAAAAATAGTAAAAATATGGCGATAAAAAAGCCTGTAATTGATGCGAGTAAATTTCGTAAAAATTTCATATAATAGTATTAATTTTTTAAGCAAATATACAGTTTTACGCTAAGTTTAGTATCTAACAAAAAACCGATTTAACATTATCTTTTTTATCCGTATAAAAATAAAAATTATTTGGAGCTATTTCCCGCTTTCCGCACTCGCTCTTTTTTGAAAAAAATCAAAAAAGGAGCTCAAACAATTGCTCAATCGGGGCTAGGCTTATCAGCATATTTTTAGCTTTGATAAAAAAAGTAGAACACTTATATTTTTTTAAGCTATTTAAATAGTACATTTCAGAATCAAAAAAATCAAAAATGAAAAAAAGATGTTCATGGGTTACAGATGATTTATCCTATATAAAATACCACGATACTGAGTGGGGAGTTCCCGTATATGATGATGCCGTTTTGTTTGAGTTTTTAATTTTAGAAAGTTTTCAAGCGGGTTTAAGTTGGATTACGATATTAAAGAAACGAGAAAATTTCCGCCTCGCTTTCGATAATTTTGATTACACTAAAATTGCCAATTACGATGAAGATAAATACCAAGAACTACTTCAAAATAAAGGAATTATAAGACATCGACTAAAAATTAAATCGGCTATTTTAAATGCCAAACTTTTTATAGAAATTCAAAAAGAGTTTGGGTCTTTTTCAACCTATATTTGGAGTTTTGTACAAGGAAAACCGATTTATAATAACTTTAAAACAACTGCCGAAACACCTGTTAAAACGGTTTTGTCAACACAAATTTCAACGAATTTAAAAAAGCGTGGATTTAAGTTTGTAGGCGACACAATAATGTATGCTTATATGCAGGCAATAGGCATGGTTAATGACCATACAACAAATTGTTTTAAGCATCCTAAATTTTAAAATTTGTATCTTTATCGGCAGAAAAACAATTTAAAATCATAAAAATGAAAATCAAACAAATACTTTGTACTGCCGCAGCGGTTAGCGTATTGGTTTCTTGTGGACTAGATGCTAAAAAAGATGCCAAAGAAGCAGTAAGTAAAGAGGTAAAGAAAGAAGTTTCTGATGTTTTAAAATTTAACTATGAGGTAGAGCAATTTGCCGACATTAAAGTGTTGAGGTATCAAATTCCAGGATTTGAAGCACTAACCTTAAAAGAAAAAAAGTTGGTGTATTATTTAACCCAAGCAGGTTTGGCAGGGCGAGATATTATGTGGGATCAAAATTACCGTCACAATCTTGAAATTAGAAAAGCTTTAGAGCATATTAATACTAATTTTTCAGGCGATAAAAACAGTGAAGATTTTAAAAAATTTACGACCTATTTAAAACGTGTTTGGTTTTCGAACGGAATTCATCATCATTATTCGAACGATAAAATTAAACCTGATTTTTCTAAAGAATATTTAGCAGATTTATTAAAGCAAACAAAAGCAAATTTATCCGAAGAAGCTTTAGAGGTTATTTTTAATGATAAAGACGCTAAAAAAGTAAACAAAAAAGCAGGTGTCGATAATGTTTTGGCATCGGCAATTAATTTTTACGGAGCAGATATTACCAGTAAAGAGGTTGAAGCTTTTTACAAAACAGCATACAAAGGAAAAGACGCTAGTAAGCCAATAGAAGCAGGTTTAAACTCGAAATTAGTTCGTGAAAACGGAAAATTAGTAGAAAAAGTATGGAAATCGTGTGGAATGTACGGTGGCGCAATTGACACTATTATTTTTTGGCTAGACAAAGCAAAAGAAGTTGCCGAAAATCAAAAACAAGCAAAGGCTTTAGGCTTGTTAATGGAGTATTATAAAACAGGAAGTTTAGATGTTTGGGATGAATATTGCATTGCTTGGGCAACATCTACAGAAGGAAATATTGATTGGATAAATGGTTTTATCGAAGTATATAATGACCCAAAAGGATATAGAGGTTCGTACGAAACGGTGGTGCAAATAAAAGATTTTGACATGTCTAAAAAGATGAAGGTTTTATCTGAAAACGCACAATGGTTTGAAGATAATGCGCCTTTATCGCCAGCACATAAAAAACAAAATGTAGTAGGAGTGTCTTATAAAACCGTAAATGTAGCGGGAGAGGCAGGAGACGCTTCGCCAAGTACGCCAATCGGGGTAAATTTACCAAACAATAATTGGATTCGTCAGCAGCATGGTTCAAAGTCAGTTTCGTTAGGAAATATTATTGGCGCTTATGGAAATGCAGGGGGTTCAGGAAGGTTAAAAGAATTTGCTTACAGTAAAGAAGAAGTAGCTTTAGAGCTTGCACACGGTAAATTAGCCGATAAATTACACACCGCTTTACATGAGGTAATCGGGCATGCTTCTGGGCAGATAAATAAAGGAATTGGGCAACCAAAAGAAACCTTAAAAAATTACGCATCGACCATGGAAGAAGGAAGGGCTGATTTAGTAGGATTGTATTATTTAATGGATCCTAAATTACAAGAATTAGGCTTGGTTTCTGACTGGAAAGAAGTAGGGAAAGCAGCTTACGATGGGTATATTAGAAATGGTTTAATGGCGCAATTAATCCGTATTAAATTAGGCGATGATATTGAAGAAGACCACATGGTAAACCGTCAATGGGTTTCGGCTTGGGCTTTTGAACAAGGAAAAAAAGACAATGTTATTGAAAAAGTAACCAAAGATGGTAAAACCTATTTTGTTGTACATGATTATATGAAACTTCGTGAAATTTTCGGTCGTTTGTTAAAAGAAGCGCAACGAATTAAATCAGAAGGAGATTTTGATGCCGCAAAAGCCTTGGTTGAAGGATATGGTGTTAAAGTAGATCAGGCATTACACAAGGAAGTTTTAGAGCGTAATAAACAATTTACTTCTGCGCCTTATAGCGGTTTTGTAAACCCTGTTTTAGTACCGATAACCGATGCAAAAGGTAGTATTACCGATGTAAAAGTTACTCAGCCTAAAACCTTTGAAGAGCAAATGAAGTTTTATGCTAAAAATCATAGTTTTTTACCTGTTAAAAATTAAAAAAGACTAAATTATGGTCATGCTGAATTTATTTCAGCATCGCATCAACAGGAAAAATACAGCAATTCAGAATGCGATTTCTTAATAAAATGAAAAAACCGATGCTATTTTAGTATCGGTTTTTTTTGATTTTGATAAAGGGGGTTAATTTCCTTTTAAACGCGTCCATAATTCAGTAAGTAATTTTTTTCCATCACGATTATCTTTGGGTTGTTCTGTAAAAATTACTTCGCCTGAGTTATCAACTGTCATTTTATATTTAAAAACAAAATTTTCAGCATTTGGATTCATACTTAAAAGCCCAAATCTTAAATCGTTAAAATAAAGTTCTTCATTTTTTTTATTGATGGTAAACCAACCTTCAGAAATAAAAATCATCCGTTTAACCGATTCATTTTTAGCAAGATTCCCTAATAAATGATGCTTTTTAAAATGTTTGGTAAAAGTGATGGGTTTTGTATCAAAAAAAGAATAATTAGCCAATAAAAAGGCATCTTCTGTTTGCACATTAGCACTCCAAAGTATGGTATTTAAAGCAGAAGGTCTGGTATCAATTTGTAAATATTCGATGTTTTGATTTTCTAAAGCTTTTTCAAACTGATTAAAAGCCAACCATTTTAATAAAAAAGTTAGTACTAAATAAGACGAACTGATAATTAATCCCATTTTATTATAAAAACGACGCTTTTCACTTATCCGCTTTTGTGTCATGGCAAAAATCAGAAAAACTAGAAAAGGAATAGTATAAAGCGGGTCAATAACAAAAATAGTTTTAAAGGCCAGGCGAATATCAAAAGGCCAAAATAACTGTGTTCCCCAAGTGGTGTGAGCATCTAAAATAGGATGGGTTATAAATCCTAAAAAGAAAAGCCACGCCCAATCTTTAATATTTTTATGTTTTTCGTAACGGGTTACAATCCATGCAAAAATAGGGGCAAAAATAACCGAAAATACAATAGAATGTGTAAAACCACGATGCAAATAAAGTGCGGTAACTTTATCGGTAAAAAGTGAAGCTAGTACATCTAAATCAGGAATTGTACCCGCAATTGCTCCGTAAAACATCGCCCTGTTTCCAATCTTTTTTCCTAAAACTGCTTCGCCAACAGCGGCACCTAATATAATTTGTGTTAATGAATCCATATTTATAAAAATAATTTAGAGCCTGTTTAAAAATTAAATAAAGACTAAATTCAGGTTGACGGATGCGATTTTATATTTTTCTGTTGTAATTTTTTTATCCTAAGAAATTAAATAAAATCGATAAAAAATAATTTAACGGTTAATTAAATATTTTGAAAGTAATAAAAAGGCAATAGCTGTAACAATACCTATCGCTACAAATAAAGCGGTATTTTTATAATGTTTTTTATTATTTTTAGCATCTTTTATATAGCTATAACACATAGCGATAACAAAAACGAGCACAAATAAGCTTGAAAAAATGATTCTACCTGTGGTAAATTCTATGGTGGCAAAAGGAATAAACATAAATTGTATTTTCGGCAAAGTTAAAGAATGATTTTATAATGAAGATAGCCAAATTGGTAATTGTATCTATTTAAAATATAATTAATCGGATAAAAACAAAAACAGCTTAATAAATCAGCTAAAAATGAAGGATAAAATAAAAGCAGTACAAAAATTTCACGAAGCATTTAAAGTAAATATTCAAAACAAACCAACGGTTGCGATTACTGAGGATAGAAAAAACTTGCGTTTTGAGTTGATGAAAGAAGAAAATCAGGAGTATTTAGAAGCAGCTAAAAATAACGATTTAGTTGAGGTTGCCGATGCTCTTGGCGATATGTTATATATTTTATGTGGAACAATTATTGAACATGGAATGCAGGATAAAATTGAAGCAGTATTCAATGAAATTCAGCGTAGTAACATGAGTAAATTAGATGAAAATGGCAAGCCAATTTACCGTGAAGATGGTAAGGTTTTAAAAGGAGTAAATTATTTTAAACCCAATATAAAAGCAATTTTAGAAGCTTAAAAAAAGCCTCATTAAATATGAGGCTTCATTTTGTATAAATAGTTTTTTTTTACTCTAAAATACGTTCTAACTCTGTCGTTAAAGTATTTACATTGTTAACCATTTTAATAATAACACCCTCTGAATTTATAATAATATGTGTTGGGTATTGTTTTACTTTTAAATGCTTAGATAGGTATTTTTTTTGGTCGGGTACAGTAACATACTTAAAAGACTTTGTTTTTAAGAATTTCTTTAATTTTTCCTTTTCATTAAAAGCCAAACTGATAAACTGCACATCATCACTTTTGTAAGTGTCAACTAAGGTATTTAGCTGAGGAAATTCTTCGACACATACTTTACAGTTAATAAACCACGATTTTAAAACAGTTATTTTACCTGTACGCACTTCTTTATTGTGTGATTTTCCGTCTAAATCAACAAAATCATAATTTGGTAATTTCTGACCTTCCATTTTAAAATATTGATGCGCCATACCAGCTTTACTAATCATAGCTTTCTTTATTTTTTGATTAACAGGTTTCTTTATTTCCGTTAATTCATATTGAAAAAGTCCTTCTTTGTCAGATTTAATAACAACATAATTCCCTGTTCGTAGTAAAGTTAAAAACAGGTCTTTAGTTATTTCTTCGCCTTGATTATCAATCGGGGTAAAGGTTGCCATTAAGTCAATATTTTCCTTCATATATGCTTTCCAGTTGCTGTAACTGTTTTGCATTACGTTAGTATTTATGGCTTCATTTTTAACGTTTATTGTTTTTTCAACGCCTTTTATTTCCTTAATTTCCTTGGTTTTTTTGGAAATATTTTTTTTTGTAGTAGGTTTTAAAAAAGTATTTAAACAAAGTAAAGACAAGGCAATACCTACTATAATTGACAATAATATTGGAAGGGTATTTTTCATTTTTTCCCAGTAATTTTTCAGTAAATTTAAAATCTTTTTTCTGATTTTGAACTCAAATAACAGCTTATTTAAGAATGAAATAAAAAAAGCATCAAGTAAAAACCTGATGCTTTGTATAAAAATGTATTTTATTAAAGTTTAACGCTCCAACCGTAAGGGTCTTCTACCTTATTTGTTTGTATATCGGTAATGTATTTTTTTAAACGAGTAGCATATCCGTTTTCAATTTTTGGAAGGTCATAATCTTCATTTTTATATCCAAAACCATTAATTGGAGAAATAACTGCCGCTGTTCCTGCACCAAACATTTCTTTTAAAGAACCATTTTTAGCCGCTTCAACCACTTCATTTACGGTAATTTGACGAACTTCAACCGAAATTTTTTGATCTTCCACAATTTGTAAAATACTTTTACGAGTAATTCCGTCTAAAATTCTATCGCTTGTTGGGCTTGTAATTAAGGTATCGTTAATTCGGATAAAAATATTCATCGCACCAGCTTCCTCAATATATTCATGCGTATTATCATCGGTCCAAATAACTTGCTGATAACCTCTATCAGTCGCTAATTTTGTAGGATAAAACTGTGCAGCATAATTTCCACCAGCTTTAGCAAAACCAACACCACCGTTAGCAGCACGTGCGTATTTTTCTTCAATTAAAACCTTAATATCTCCAGCAAAATAAGCACCAGAAGGCGCGGTACAAATAATCAATTTATAGGCATCCGCAGGTGAGGCATGAAAACCTTCACCAGAAGCAAATATAAAAGGACGAATATATAATGAACTTCCGTCTTTTGTAGGAATCCATTGATCGTCAATTTCTAATAATTTTTCTAAACCAGCCATAAATAACTCTTCAGGAATTTGAGGAATTACTAAGCGTTCAGCCGATTTGTTTAAACGTCTGCAGTTATCTAAAGGACGAAATAATAAGGTATTATTATCAGCATCTTTATAGGCTTTCATTCCTTCAAAAATAGACTGCCCATAATGAAATATTTTCGAAGAAGGATTTAATGATATTTCTGCATAAGGTTGAACGGTTGGATTGCTCCATTTTCCGTCAATATAATCGCAAACAAACATATGGTCGGAAAAAATACTACCAAATGTTAAATTGTTAAAGTCTACGGTGTCAATTTTTGATTTCTCTACAAGTTCAACGCGAATATTAGATTTCATAAAAGGTATGTGTTTATACAGCAAAAATACGAAAATACTATGTCATTTAACAACAAACCGAAATGACATTATTAAAAATAACATATCTTTGGATGACCTATTTTATTACAGTAATTAGAAATATTCATAAAATAAATTTTTTATTATCAAAAGAGAAATAATTATTACGTCGGATGGTTCTACAACTATCTATTTGCCAGATTGGGATGAGCAATATCATTCAAAACACGGCGCTATACAAGAGGCATATCATGTTTTTATAAAAAACGGATTAGCATTGCAAACAAAACCAGCAATTTCAATTTTAGAAATAGGTTTTGGAACAGGATTAAATAGTTTTATTACTTTTTTAGAAAATTCAAGAAAAATAAATTATGTAGGTGTAGAAGCCTATCCTGTGGTAGCTCAAGAAGTAGCCAAATTAAATTATGTAGCCGAATTAAAAGCTGAAAAATATCAGGCTGTTTTTGATAAAATGCACGATTTTTCTTGGGATAAAAAACACGAGATTACCCCAACATTTAGCTTAACAAAACGCCAGCAATTTTTTAAAGATATTGATGATAAAGAAGCATTTGATTTGATATATTTTGATGCTTTTGCTGCCGAACATCAGCCCGATTTATGGACAGAAGCAATTTTTGAAAAAATGTTTGAAGCCTTAAATGAAAATGGAGTTTTAGTAACCTATTGTGCAAAAGGAAGCGTGCGTCGTGCTATGCAAGCCGTTGGTTTTACCGTAGAACGCTTGGCAGGACCTCCAGGGAAAAGAGAAATGCTTCGAGCAACAAAAACGTTGGCATAATTAATTTAAAAGATAAAAAAATGGAATTTAAAAGACGTTTTGGAAGTCGCAAAAGAACAGAATCAAAAAAAGGATTGTTTCTAATCGTAGTACTTATTATAGTTTTGTACTTATTTTTTAATGCCGATAATTTCCTCGAAAAAATACTATAAATGAAGCCATTTAAATTTAAAGAATTTTCAGTATATCAAGATAAAACCGCCATGAAAATTGGCACAGATGGTGTTTTATTAGGAGCTTGGTCTTTATTACCAGAATACCCAGATACCATTTTAGACATCGGTTCTGGTACAGGAGTTATAGGCTTAATGTTGGCACAACGAAGCGATGCCATGACCATCGATGCCGTTGAAATTGATGCCGATGCTTACGAGCAAACTGTGGCTAATTTTGAGCAATCACCTTGGGGCGATCGCTTGTTTTGCTACAATACTTCTTTTGCCGATTTTGCTCAAGAAATAGCCGAAGAACAAGAGTTTTACGATGTAATTGTTTCTAATCCGCCATTTTATACCGATACTTTTGAAACTCAAAATGAAGCTCGTAATAAAGCCCGTTTTACATCTTCATTATCTTTTGAAGAATTACTAAAAGGCGTTGCGCAAATTTTATCAAAAAGAGGTGTTTTTTCGGTGATTATTCCTTTTAAAGAAGAAGCTAATTTTATCGATTTAGCAAAAAAATACAGGTTATTTTTGAAAAAAGTATGCCGAGTAAAAGGAACTGAAAATTCAGAAATAAAAAGAAGTTTATTAGCATTTTCTTTTTCTTCGGATGAAATAAAAGAAGATAATAAGCAGGAAAGTAAAGCGATAAAAATTGAGAAAGAAGAATTAATTATAGAAAAACAAAGACATCAATATACCGATGCTTATATAAAGCTTACCAAAGATTTTTATTTGAAAATGTAAGAAAAACAGGCTATATTTTTTATAAATACAGCCTGTTTTATTTTATTTATCCATCGAATAATCAAAGGTATTGTTTAAAAATTTGAAAGCTATTTCATTAAAAAATGTGGCATTATTACGAGGTATTCCATGGTTTGCACCTGGCATAATACACAATTGTGCTTTGGGTAAATTATTAAAAATTTCTACGGCATGTTCATTTTTAATAATATCTCTATCGCCAATAGTTACTAGAACTTCAGCGGTAACTTTTTTCAAATCGGCATGGCTTATATTTGGCTGGTTTAACAACAAACGATCTAATTGTAATTCTTTTTCCCAATCTTTAGAAGTATCGCCTTTTTTCAGCATTTTTATGGATTGAGAGTGCATATCAATTACCTGTTGAATAGCCCATTTATTAACAGCAGTAGGGTCTAGTCTTAAATTTACACCCATGGTTACTATTTTTTTGATTTTAATTTTATTGCGGATTCCCATTTTTAAACCAATAATTCCACCATCGCTCCAGCCAAGAATATTTACGGTGTCTAATTTTAAATGTTTTGCCAATTCTTCCCAATCTTCAGCCATTAAATCGTATGTTAATTTTTTCGTTTTTAACTTCGATTTTCCTTGCCCGCGACTATCTGCAGTAATGACTCTGTAATATCTTTTAAAATAATCAATTTGATATTCCATCGCCTTAATATCGGTACCACAACTATGAATTATCAGCAAAGGTTCGCCTTTTCCATAGGTTTCATAATAAATTTTTGTACCATTTATTTTTACGAATTCCCCTGCTTTTTTATTGTTTCCGTAAGGAGTTTTAAAATTTTCTTGAGCAGTATTAATACTAATCTGAAATAGTAAAAATAAGAAAGAAAAATTAAGTAAAATTGACTTTTTCATCGTTGTTTATTGATTTATAGTAAATTGTATTGAAAAAATTTTAAATTAATCGTATTTAACAATGCAATAATAGTAGGAAATAGGCTGATAATCAAGTTATATTTATTTTTTAATTGAAGCAATTTCCCGCTTTCCGCACTCGCTCTTTTTATTTTTTTTAAGAAAAATAAAAAGGAGCTCAAATAATTGCTACAATCGGGGCTAGGCATTTGTACCCTATTACTATTTTTTCTTACCGAGTTTATTTTTTAGTTGATAAATTAAAAAAACAGCCACTGCGCCACCTAAAAAAGAAACGAGGCTATTTAGCAAAAATAAGGCGTAATTAATGTGTTCAACTTGAACTATAAATTTAGGGCTAAAACCTAATCGTCCGAAAGATTTAATAAAAAAAACACTCCCAAAAACTCCAGCGATGGTATTTCCTGTAAGTCCGAAGGAGTATTTTTTAACTAATTTCCCCATACTATTTGCTCCCAATATTCCTATTAAAATACTAATTAGCGAAATTAAAGTAGCGGTCATACTGTTTTTTTATGTTGTTAGCTAGTTAATGTCCGTAATCCATATTGTCTATTTTTCCGCCCATAATCTTTTTTTGCACAATCATATATACAAAAAGTAAGATAAAACCAACCACACCCCAATAAGTTGCTACCGATAATCCGTAGGCAGTGGTAGTGGTGTTGTATATTGTTAAAGAGTCGTTTACGGTATTTGTTGAGGGTAAAATTACAGGAAATAGTGATGCTAAAGAGGAAGTTATTCCTCCTAAAATCAGTAAGGTAGAAAAAGTAAACGCATAGATTTCTTTGTTCAGTTTTTCAACAAAAAATAAGCCAACTAACCCTGAAATATAAATAAGCGGAAATACCAATAAAAAAGGATTTTCAATAAAATTATTCAAGGAGTTAGGGTTTACAATTTGCCAGATAATTAATGAAAATATAGTTAAACCAATTAGTAAAATATTTAATTTAAAAACGGTTTTCTTTAATTTTTCATTAATAGATGAATTAGTTTTTAAAACAATCCAATTTGCACCGTGAATTGCCAAAGTAACCACCGCAATAATTCCGATAACAAGGGTAAACCAATCAATAACACCAGGGTTTTCAGCTAGTGGACTAAAGCTGTTATTCCAAAGAGGTAAGAAAAAATAATGAGCTTCATAGGCAGAAATTCCGTTTTCAACACTGCCTAAATTAACTCCTCTAATTACATTTCCTAAGGCAATTCCGAAGAATAAGGCAAGTAATAAACTCGATACGCCAAAAGAAGTATCCCAGATATCTTTCCACATTTGAAAGTTAAATTGCGATCTAAATTCTAGTCCAATCGCTCTGAAAATAATCAGCCATAAAACAATAATTAAAGGCAGATAAAAACCACTAAAAACCGATGCGTAAAATGTAGGAAATGCCATAAAAAGCATACCGCCTGCGGCAACTAGCCAAACTTCGTTAGAGTCCCAAAATAACCCTGCTGATTTAGCAATAACTTCTTTATCTTTCTCTTTTTTTGCCATAAATAAATGAATGATTCCTGTACCAAAATCATAACCATCTAAAATAAAAAATACAGTCAAAACAATTGCGATAATAATAAACCAAAATACTTCCATAATTAATGTGTTTGATGTTTAGGTCCTTGATGAATTGTTTTTCCTACCAATAGTAAAAATAATGCGCCGAGTAACATATATAAGGCTACAAATCCTAAAAGGGTAAATAAGGTATTTCCTGATGAAACCGTTGGCGATATTCCGTCACTTGTTTTCAATAATCCGTACACTAAATAAGGTTGTCTTCCTAATTCGGCAGTGTACCAACCTGTAATATTAGCGATATAAGGAAACGGAACTAAAAACATTATTGTCCATAATAATGGTTTAAAAGTGTATAGTTTTTTTCGATATAGAAAGAAAACTGCCAATCCCATAATTCCGATAAAAATTGTTCCTAAACCAACCATAATATGATACGAATAATAAAGTGCAGGAACATTATCTGGTAATTCCTCTTTTTTAAACTGATCCATTCCAGGCACTTGTTTATCCCATTCTTGATAGGTTAAAAAGCTTAAAATATTAGGAACTGCAATTTTATTATCTAGTTTTTTTTCTACCATATTTGGTTGCCCGATTAACACAATTTCGGCACCAGCTTCTTCGGTTTCAAAAATTCCTTCCATCGCCGCAAAAGATGCAGGTTGATATTTTGCTACATTTTTGGCGTTTAAATCTCCCGTAGGGAATGCCAATAATAAACTGGCAATAAACCCAAAAATAACGCCTGTTTTTAAAAGTAATTTACCGTATTCTAGGTTTTTATTTCTCAAAATATAAAAAGCACCAATACTTGCTACCACAAAAGCAGAAGTAGTAACCGAGGCAACTTGATTGTGTAAAAAAGCGGGTAACAACCACGGATTTGTAAATAAATCGCCAAAATTTTCTAGGACGAATTTTCCATTTGCTAAAACTTCATGTCCTACGGGATGTTGCATCCAAGCGTTGGTAGCTAAAATAAACCAGCCACTTGCCCAAGAACCTAAAAAGACTAAAAAAGCCGTTAAAAGATGGAGTTTTTGCCCCATTAATTTTTCACCAAAAATAAAAAGTACTAAAAAGGAAGACTCTAAAAAGAACGAAAACATGCCTTCCATCGCCAAGGTTTGCCCGATAATTCCGCCTGTTAATTCTGAAAATTTTGCCCAGTTAGTACCAAATTGAAATTCCATCGGGATTCCTGTAACAACGCCCATGGTAAAATTCACAGCAAATATTTTCATTAAAAATTTTGCTGAATTATTATATTTTTCAATATTATTTTTTAAGTATTTCCACTTAAAATACACGATTAATAAGGATAATCCCATGGTTAATTGTGGGAATATATAATGAAACGTGATTGTAAATGCAAATTGCAATCGGTCGTAAAATAGCATATCTTCCATCGAGAAGTAAATTTTTAAACAAATTTAATCCATATTTTTAGATAAATATGTAACATTTATAACATAATTTTTTTTGGTTATTAATTTTAAAAACCAAGCCTAATTTTACAATTTTTTCATAAATCAGATGGTATCTTTGCGGTTCATTTATATTTATGGCGATTAATACACTTTTAATTACACCACCTTTTACGCAATTAAATACGGCATATCCGGCAACAGCATACATCAAAGGATTTTTAAATTCTAAAGATGTAAATGCTACGCAGATGGATTTAAGCATCGAGCTTTTTACCGCTGTGTTTACCAAAGAATTTATAGACGCTATTTTCAAACAGGCTGAAATGCTTGGGAATAATGATTTTCCGTTGGTAGGAAATCAGCAAGAAAATTATATAGATAAAGTAGATTTTGTGATGAATTATTTGAGAGCGCAAGAAGTTACGGCGGCGTATCAAATAGTACATAAAGATTTTTTACCTCACGGACATAGACGTATTAAATTAGCTAAAAATTTAACTACCGAATTTGGGAAATTAGGAATTTTAGATAAAGCCAAACATATTGCAACTTTATTTGTAGAAGAATTGGGCGATTTTATAAATGCCAATGTCGATGAGTTTTTTTCTTTTACACGTTATGCCGAACAATTAGGGCGATCGGCTTCTAGTTTTGATACTATTGATGAATTTCTTCAATATGAAACTACTTTAATTGAAGATGAAATGTTGTATCTTTTAGATGAAAAAATAAAGGAACAAATAACATCAGAAATAACCGAAAAATCGTATGATTTAATTTGTTTTACTGTGCCATTTCCAGGGAATTTATTTTCCGCTTTGCGATGTGCTCAATTTATAAAACAACAATATCCAAAGATAAAAATAGCCATGGGTGGCGGTTATTGTAATACTGAATTAAGACGTTTATCTGACCCCAGAATTTTTAATTTTGTAGATTTTATTACCTTAGATGATGGTGAAGCTCCATTGTTAAGAATTACCGAATTTTTAGATGGAAAAATAGGAGAGGAAGCTTTAGAAAGAACTTATATCTGTAGAAATAATAAGGTTATTTATGCAAATAAAATTCCGAATACAATATTTCATCATAAAAACTTACCTGCGCCGAGTTATATCGGCTTGCCGACTAATAAATATTTATCTTTTTTAGATGTAATGAATCCGATGCACAGAATGTGGTCAGACGGAAAGTGGAATAAACTCACCATTTCCCACGGATGCTATTGGAAACAATGTTCTTTTTGTGATGTTACATTAGATTATATCAGTAATTATGAAAACACCACAGCTGATGATTTGGTTAATAAAATTGAAAAAATAATATCAGAAACAGGTGTTACAGGATTTCATTTTGTAGATGAAGCAGCACCGCCAAAAATGTTAAGAGCTTTAGCTAATAAATTACTAGAACGAAAAATATTTATTACATGGTGGACAAATATTCGTTTTGAAAAAACCTTTACGCCTGAGCTTTGTGCTTTATTATCAAAATCGGGATGTATTGCTGTAACAGGAGGTTTAGAAGTGGCATCTGATAGATTACTTGCTAGAATGAAAAAAGGTGTAGATATTGGGCAAGTGGCACGAGTTACCAAAGCTTTTTCAGATGAGAATATTATGGTTCATGCTTATTTAATGTTTGGTTTTCCTACTGAAACGGATCAAGAAACTATTGATTCGCTAGAAGTTGTACGTCAGTTATTTCAAAATAATTGTATTCAATCTGCTTTTTGGCATCAGTTTGCGTGTACAAGTCATAGTCCTGTGGGAAAAAATCCTGATGCTTTTGAAATTAAAATTACAGGTCCTAAATTTAAAGGATTTGCAGAAAATGATTTATATCATGAAGATCCAACAGGGGCGGAGCATCATTTGTACAGTCAAGGATTAAATACGGCGTTAAATAATTACTTAAATTACAAAGGATTTGAAATACCTTTATATAAATATTTCGATTTTGAAGTACCAAAAACAACGCAAAAACCGAATTTAATTGAAGGGTTTTTGAAGGTTTAAAACCTGTTTGCATTTCATCTTAAAAAAAATATAACAGAAAAATAAAGAATCGAATCCGTCAACCTGAATTCAGTTCAGGTTCGCATCCTGATTTGCCGTAGTTTTCCTTGTTGATACGATGCTGAACTTAATTCAGCATGACGTTTATCTAATTTTAAAGAAGATAAGTTATTTTTTAAAAGTTTTTTTTGATAAAATCATAAACAAAAAAAATCATGTTACTTTTATGGTAACATGATTTTTTTATAAAAGAGTATCGTGTTTTATTCTTCGGTTTCTTTACTGTCTTTTGTTTTAAAAAAGGCATCAATATTATCATAAATAGCAGGAATTATTTCTTTACCTGAGGTATCAATAAAACCATATTTTACTTTGTTAACACAAACTTTAGCCCAGCCTTTTTTATAGGTGTCAAATGCGTCAATTTCGGTGTATTTTATTTTAACAATAGTGTTCCCTTTTTTATTGATAAAACCAAATTTATCTTTAATTTTTACTAAAGCCCAGCCTTTTTTGTATAAGTCAAAATCATATACTTTGTCAAACTTGGTGTTTATTACTTTTTGCCCCTTGTTGTCAATAAAACCTAATCGATTATTTTCTTTTATAAGTGCCCATTTTTTTTGAAACATTCCAAAATTACCAATAGAATCATAAACAGCTTCTACAACTTCATTTCCAAGTTTATCAATAAACCCTACTTTATTTTTAAGATTTACCTTAGCCCACCCTTTTCTTACGGCATTATAAGGTTCGATACTATTGTATTTTGGGGCAGCAATTTCTATTCCTTTATTATTAACAACTCCGTAAAGGTTGTTATTTTTGACGATAAAAAAATTTTGAGAAGTTGCATAGAAGCTTGAAAAAATGATAAAAGATAGTGCTATTTTTAATTTCATTACGTATTAATTTAGGGGATTAAAAAGTGTAAATATAAGGTCATTTAATTAATTTTTAAGTGTTTTATCTGCCAAAAAAAAAGACACCATTTTACGGATGTCTTTTGTATAAAAATGTAGTTAAATAGTGCTAAAATTTTATCCTTTTATAGTTTCAGGATTATAGCCTAAATAAGGAACGTCTTTTTCTACGAATATAATTCCGTACTCTTCTAGTTCTTTTAAAATAGGTTCGTAGACTTCTTTTTTAATCGGTAATTGTACACCAGGGTTTGTAATATTACCGTTTAAAATATGTAAAGTAGCCATTGCTACAGGTAATCCTACGGTTTTTGCCATTGCAGTATACGTTTGGTCATCACCTTTAATAACCATACTGCTTTCTATCTGATGTTTTTGATTATCAAGCTTATATCCAAATTTATGTTGCATAACAATCATGTCTTTATCATCGGCTTCAAGCGTCCATTTTTCAGAAAGTATGCTTTGTAATATTTGCGCAGGTGTGGCATTTTTTAAACCTGTTTTTTTAGTCGGATTAAAAATATCTAACTCTAAAAATTTATCCCACATTACATCATCTTGTTCTATTTTTAAATAAGAACGGAATTTTAATTCAACAGAATCAGAAGGAGAATAGGGTAAAAATAAATTAGTGAAATCACGGTATGTTAGGTTCTCTGAATTTTCAATAGTATAAGAGTCATCGGTCATTCCTAATTGCACAAATACATTCCAAGCTCTTGAAAAACCAACCTTTCTAACCGTTCCACGGTACATTGTTGGCACGTTTTCTAAATTATAAATACTTCGATATTGTAAAGAATCACGGTTTGCGTAGGCTTCAAATTTACCATGCCCATCAATATTTAAAAACTCTGTTCTTCTAAATAATTTATGATATGGAATATATTTAGAGGTGTTTTCTTGAATAAACATTGCAGCACCTCCTTGTCCTGCTAACACTACGTTTCTAGGGTTCCAAGTAAATTTATAGTTCCATAAATTTGTGTCACTCTCTGGGGCAACTAAACCACCACAAAATGATTCGAAAAGTAACATTTTAGCGCCTTTTTCATGAATTTTGTCAATTACTTGCATGGCACTCATATGGTCAATCCCTGGATCTAAACCAATTTCATTCATAAACACCAAGCCTTTTGCTTTTACATCAGCATCTAAAGCTTTCATTTGATCAGAAATATAAGAAGCCGTTACCAAGTGTTTTGCGTAGGTAAGACAATCTTTGGCAACTTCAATATGAAAACGAGCAGGCAACATTGAAATAACAATATCGGCATTTTGAACTGCTTGTGCACGTTGATTTGCGTTAAAAACGTCTAATTCTACAGCAGTTGCATTTTTATGATTATTGATAATTGCTTCTGCATTTTTAAGCGAAAGATCACCAATTGTTATGTGTAAGTTTTCTACTGTTGATTTATCTAATAAATATTTTATAAGAGACGAACAAGATCTACCAGCGCCAATAATTAATATTTTTCTCATATTATAGTGTACTTTTGTTTTCTATTTAAAGCACAATATCGTTAAATAAAGTTTAAAATTAAACAAAATCAGTAAAAATGTATAGAAATTTAACAATTGCATCCATCTTAGGAGTACTTGGAGTTATTTTAGGAGCTTTTGGCGCACATGCTTTAAAATCAAAATTGAGTTCAGAAGCCTTGCAAAGCTTTGAAACAGCAGTCAGGTATCAATTTTTACACGTACTCGTTTTACTTTTTGTAAATATGTTCAATGAGTTTAATTTGAAGCAAAAAAACAGGATAAGTTTTCTTTTTATAGCAGGAATTGTACTGTTTTCAGGTTCAATTTATACCATTCAGTTAGTAGAAGTACCCGCAAAAAATATTTGGTTTGTAACGCCTTTGGGTGGTGTTTTACTAATAATAGGTTGGTCTGTAATGGCTTTTGAGTTTATTAAAAAGTTATCAAATAAAAAGAATTAATCATAAAAAAAATCAATAATTAACCTGTTAAGGTCAAAAATCCCTATTTTTGTGTGAACTTAACACAACTAAAATATTTTAAGATGACAAATCTTGATACAAAAACGATATCGATAGAAAACTTAGGTATTAAGAATGCTACGGTTCGCTATCAATTAACTTCAGACGAGTTACACGATATAACTATTGAAAAAGGACAAGGAGAAAACACTAGTTCAGGAGCATTGGCTGTAAAAACAGGTGAGTTTACTGGGCGTTCTCCAATGGATCGCTTTATCGTTAAAGACGATATTACAAAAGATGAAATTTGGTGGGGAGATATAAACCTTCCTTTCGACTCAGAAAAATTTGATAAATTATACGATAAAGTAACTAATTATCTTTCAGAAAAAGAGGTTTTTGTACGTGATAGCTATGCGTGTGCAGATGAAGATTACAAACTAAATATTAGAGTTGTAAACGAATATCCTTGGAGTAATATGTTTGCTTACAACATGTTTTTACGCCCAACTGCAGAAGAATTAAAAGGTTTTTCTCCAGAATGGACGGTTGTAAATGCACCAGGTTTTATGGCAGATCCTGCGGTTGACGGAACTCGTCAGCACAACTTTGCTATTTTAAACTTCGAGAAAAAAATTGCTTTAATTGGTGGAACTGGTTATACTGGTGAAATTAAAAAAGGAATTTTTTCTGCTTTAAACTTTATTTTACCTGTATTTAAAAATACGTTACCAATGCACTGTTCTGCAAATGTTGGTAAAGAAGGTGATACTGCTATTTTCTTCGGATTATCAGGAACTGGAAAAACGACTTTATCTACTGACCCAAATCGTAGTTTGATTGGTGATGATGAGCACGGTTGGACTTCAGAAAACACTGTATTTAACTTTGAAGGAGGTTGTTACGCTAAAGTAATCGACCTATCTAAAGATAAAGAACCAGAAATTTATGCAGCTATTAAAAGAGGTGCAATTCTTGAAAATATAGTTACAGATGCTAAAGGTGATGTAGATTTTAATGATACCTCTATTACACAAAATACACGTGTAAGTTACCCAATACATCATATTGAAAATATTCAAACACCATCAGCAGGAAAAAATCCTAAGAACGTATTTTTCTTAACTGCAGATGCTTTTGGAGTATTGCCTCCAATATCGAAGTTAACACCAGGTCAGGCAGCATACCACTTTATTTCAGGATATACTGCAAAAGTTGCTGGTACTGAAGCAGGTGTTACTGAGCCATTACCAAGTTTTTCTGCTTGTTTTGGAGCACCATTTATGCCATTACACCCAACTCGTTATGCAGAAATGTTAAGCGAAAAAATGAAAGAAACAGGGGTAAATGTTTGGTTGATAAACACCGGTTGGACAGCAGGTCCTTACGGAGTTGGTCATAGAATGAAACTTAAATACACTCGTGCTATGATTAACGCAGCATTAAACGGTGAATTAGGTGAAGTAAATGATGAAAACTATCATACACACTCTATATTCGGTTTAGCACAACCAAGACAATGTCCTGGAGTTCCTTCTGAATTATTAAGCCAACGTAAAGCTTGGGATAATGATGAAGAATATTATAAAACAGCACACAAATTAGCAGATTCATTTAGAGCAAACTTTAAGCAATTTGAAGAAAATGCAAATGATGAAATTTTAGCAGGTGGACCAATAGCTTAATTAACTATTGTAAAAATAATATATATAAAAGCATCCGAAAGGATGCTTTTTTATGTAGAAATACCACCTATTTTTGTTACTTTAAAATAACTAGTATGATTGTAAAAGGAAATATTGTTGATATAGAAAATAAACGAATTTATAAAGGAATTATTCAGGTTGAAAATGGTAAAATAAAAGATATTATAGCACAAAATCATACTATAGAAAATTATATTTTACCTGGTTTTGTAGATGCTCATATTCATATTGAAAGTTCGATGTTAGTGCCATCAGAATTTGCTAAAATTGCAGTTACACACGGTACAGTTGCAACAGTTTCTGACCCCCATGAAATAGCCAATGTATTAGGTGTAAAGGGAGTCGATTTTATGATTGAAAATGGAAAAAAAGTTCCATTAAAGTTTAATTTCGGAGCTCCAAGTTGTGTACCAGCAACATCTTTTGAAAGTGCTGGTGCAATTATCGATTCAGAAGATATTAAATTGATGATGGAAAATTCAGATATCAAATATTTAGCTGAAATGATGAATTATCCAGGCGTGTTATTTGATGATGCTGAGGTTTTGAAAAAAATTCAACATGCAAAAGATAATAAAAAACCCATAGATGGACATGCTCCAGCTTTGCGAGGCGATGATATTTCAAAATATATTTCAGCAGGAATTTCAACAGACCACGAGTGTTTTACCTATGATGAAGCTTTAGAAAAACTTCAAAAAGGAATGAAAATAATTATTAGAGAAGGAAGTGCCGCTAAAAACTTTGATGCTTTAATTGATTTATTACCAAATCATTTTGATAATATGATGTTTTGTTCTGATGATAAACATCCTGATGATTTATTAGTAGGACATATAAATGAATTATGTGAACGTGCCGTTTCAAAAGGAATTGATGTTTTTAAAGTATTGAAAGCAGCTTGTGTAAATCCTGTAAAACATTATAATTTAGATGTTGGTTTATTGCAAAAAGGTGATGATGCCGATTTTATTGTAGTCGAAAATTTAGAGCAATTTAAGGTCTTACAAACGTATATAAATGGCGAGTTAGTTGCTGAAAACGGAAAATCGTTTGTAAAATCAGTAGCTTTTGAGGTATTGAATAATTTTAATACAGATAAAAAAAGTATTGCTGATTTTGAGTTTAAATCATCCACAGAAAAAATTAGAGTTATTGAAGCCTTAGATGGCGAATTGGTAACCAATCAAATTGAAGCAAATTCGTTAATTAAAAATGGGAATTTAGTTTCGAATACTCAAAATGATGTATTAAAAATGACGGTTGTAAATCGTTATAAAAATGCCAAACCATCAATAGCTTTTATAAAAAACTTCGGATTAAAAGAAGGTGCAATTGCAAGTTCTGTTGGACATGATTCTCATAATATTATTGCTATCGGTGTTTCTGATGAAGCTATTTGCAAGGCAGTAAATTTATTAATTGAAAATAAAGGCGGAATTTGTGCAGTAACAACATCCGAAGAAAAAATAGTTTCATTGCCTGTAGCAGGAATTATGTCTGATAAACCAGCTGTAGAAATTGGAAAATCTTATGCTGAATTAGATGCAATGGCAAAAAAAATGGGAAGTAAATTAAAAGCTCCTTATATGAGTTTATCGTTTATGGCATTGTTGGTTATTCCATCGTTAAAATTATCAGATAAAGGGTTGTTTGATGGAAATACGTTTCAATTTACATCATTAGAAGTTGGATAAATTTACCGAATAATAATTGATTAGTTTTGTATTTGCAGAAATTGCCATAAAATTTGAAGACAGAAAAAATAATATTAGGAGTTGACCCAGGTACAAGTATCATGGGGTTTGGGATTATAAAAGTTGTAGGAAAAAAAATGGAATTTGTTCAAATGAATGAATTAGTTTTAAAAAAATACGACAATCATTATATCAAATTAAAGCTGATTTTTGAACGAACTATTGAATTAATAGATACGTATCATCCTGATGAAATTGCTTTAGAAGCACCTTTTTTTGGTAAAAATGTACAATCGATGTTAAAGCTAGGTCGTGCGCAAGGTGTAGCGATGGCGGCAGCATTATCACGAGATATTCCCGTAACAGAATATGCACCTTTGAAAATAAAAATGGCAATTACAGGAAGTGGAAAAGCAAGTAAAGAGCAAGTTGCTTTAATGTTAAAATCGTTATTAAACTTAAAAACCTTGCCGAAAAACCTAGATGCAACCGATGGTTTAGCCGCTGCGGTTTGTCATCATTATAATTCAGGAAAAGTTATTGGCGGTAAAAATTATACAGGCTGGGCTTCGTTTGTAAAGCAAAATGAAAAACGTGTTAAAAAATAAACTAATTTGGCAGGAATCTACATACATATACCGTTTTGTAAACAAGCATGTTTTTATTGCGATTTTCATTTTTCGACTTCTTTAAAAAAGAAAGACGAACTAATTTCGTGTTTAATAACAGAATTAGAAATCCGAAAAAAAGAATTACAAAACGAAATAATTGAAACTATTTATTTTGGTGGCGGAACTCCATCATTATTATCATCCGAAGAAATAACAAGTTTATTAAATGCGATTTATCAGCATTATAAAGTTATCGAAAATCCTGAAATTACACTAGAGGCAAATCCTGATGATTTATCCGAAGAAAAAATTTTAGAACTCGCAAATTCACCAATTAACCGATTGAGTATTGGCGTGCAATCTTTTTTTGAAGAAGATTTAAAAAGTATGAATCGGGCGCATAATTCAAAAGAAGCAAAAGAATGTTTATCAATAGCAACTCGTTATTTCGATAATATTACGATTGATTTAATTTATGGCGTTCCGAATATGAGCAATCAACGATGGAAAGAAAATTTGCAAATTGCTTTCGATTTTGGCGTAAATCATATTTCGAGTTATGCTTTAACAGTTGAGCCAAAAACGGTGTTAGATAGTTTTGTTAAAAATGGAAAATATCCCGAACCAGATGAAACAGAAGCCAAAGAACATTTTGATATTTTAGTCGCCCAAACTGCTAAAAATGGATTTGTACATTATGAAATATCAAATTTTGGAAAACCAGCTTATTTTTCGAAACATAATACTTCGTATTGGTTGGGTAAAAAATATATCGGAATTGGTCCTTCGGCACATTCGTTTAGTAAAACACATCGCAGTTGGAATATTGCCAATAACGCAAAATATATAAAAGAATTACAAGAAGGAAATCTTCCGAATGAACAAGAAAAATTATCCGAAGAAGACCAATTTAATGAATATTTAATGACAGGTTTACGAACTATTTGGGGTGTTTCATTAGATGAAATTAAAGATTCTTTTAAAAATGATTTATTAAAATCATCAGAAAAATTTATATCCGAAGGATTATTAATTATTGAAAATAATACACTTAAAACAACTCCAAAAGGAAAGTTTTTAGCAGATGGTTTAGCATCAGAATTATTTAGAATAAAATAAAAATATGATTGCAGAAATATATCATAATTCAGAAAAATATAAAATAGATTTAGCAAAACCTTTAGATATTTCAATAGCAATTGATACATCAAAAGAAAATGTAAATGCTTGGTATATTGATGACCCAAAAATAACTCCTGTTAAATTAGATGATTGGATTGGAAGTGTTGAAAAAGGGGCATTTGTGAATTTTAATACTATCAATTTTAACCCGCATTCGCACATAACACACACCGAATGTGTGGGGCATATCACTAAAAAAGTGCATTCTATCAATAAGAATTTAAATAAATTTTTCTTTTTGGCTGAAGTGATAAGTATTTATCCGAAGAAATTAGAAAACGGTGATTTAGTAATAACAAAAGAACGACTAGAAAATGTTTTAGAAGATAAGAAGAGAGAAGCAGTTATTATTAGAACCTTGCCAAATTCTGATAAAAAAACAATTGCTAGATATTCAAATACGAATCCGCCATATTTGTTAGAAGAAGGTGCTGTTTATCTGAAAGAAAAAAATATTAAGCATTTATTAATTGATTTGCCTTCGGTAGATAAAGAAAAGGATGAAGGAAAATTAGTATCTCATAATGCTTTTTGGAATACATCAGAAAATATTCGTTTAGATGCTACTATAACAGAATTTATTTATGTAAAAGATGCTATAAAAGATGGTACTTATCTTTTAAATTTAATGATAGCACCTTTTGAAAATGATGCTACGCCAAGTAAACCTATTTTGTATAAAGTTGAAAATCAATAATTTTTTAACAATAATTAAACAAGTATTATTAGAAATAAGTATTCTTTTTTTTATAGATTTACAGCGTAATAAAAAAAGAATATGATAATTTTTAATACATATACATATAAGCAATGTTGGTTAATCGTAATATACGGTATAACTCGGGCTGTTTATGTATTATGATTATTTAAATATAAAATATATCAATTCTAAAAAGTCCGACTGTTAAGTCGGACTTTTTATTTTTACATCAAACTCAAAACAAAAAACTATCGATTATGAAAAAATTATATTTTAAGTATCTGAATACTTTTAAAGGACTCTCGAGAGAGGTTTGGTGGTTGGCTTTAATTACCTTAATCAATAGAGCAGGCACGATGGTAATTCCATTTTTGTCGTTGTATTTAATTAAAAGTTTAAATTTTACCTTAAAAGATGTCGGTTGGATTATGACATTTTTTGGGCTAGGTTCTGTACTTGGTTCATGGGTTGGCGGAAAATTAACCGATAAAATAGGCTTTTATAAAGTGATGAAAGCAAGTTTGTTTTTAACAGGTTTACTATTTATAGCCTTACAATTTGTAACTACATTTTATGGCTTTTGTATTGGTATTTTTTTAGTAATGTTGGTTGCTGATACTTTTAGACCCGCTATGTTTGTGGCGTTAAGTACCTATAGTAAACCCGAAAATAAAACCCGCTCGGTAACTTTAATTCGTTTAGCAATTAATTTAGGATTTTCCGCAGGACCTGCTTTGGGCGGGTTAATTATTACTTCGTTAAGTTACAGTGGTTTGTTTTGGGTAGATGGAATTACCTGTATTTCTGCCACTTTTTTGTTGATAAATGTTTTAAATCCGAAGAAAGTAAAAACGTTAGATGAACTAAAAGTCGTAAATCCAATATCTATTTTTAAAGATACTGCTTTTTGGCTGTTTTTTGTAGGTATATTTATTTTTGCATTGGTATTTTTGCAGTTGTTTTCAACAATTCCCTTGTATTATAAGCAAGCGCATCATTTGTCGGAATTACAAATTGGTTTGTTAATGGCAATGAATGGTTTTATTATTTTTGCGTTAGAAATGCCACTAATTAAATGGCTAGAAGAAAGTAAGTATTCGAAAGAATTTTTAATATTTATAGGCTTATTTTTAATGGGATTAAGTTTTTTTGTGCTAAATTTAACAAGTTGGTCGGGTATTTTAATTGTAGGAATGTTTTTTATGACCTTTGGCGAAATGATTGCACTTCCGTTTTCGAACGCTTTTGTAATTGATAGGGCTAAAAAAGGAAATCAAGGAGAATATATGGCATATTATAGCATCGCATTTTCGTTGGCACATATTTTTGGACACAATTCAGGAATGCGATTAATTGATGCTTATGGTTTTGATACCACTTGGAGTATTACAACGATTACCGCAGTTGTTGGATTGGTTATTTTTTTACTGTTGATGCGTATGGTGAAAAAAGAAAAAGCATAATGTTTAAGTACTGTGTTTTTTAGTTGAATATGTAAGGAAGAACAAAATAGCAATGCTACAATAGTTAAAATGGAGCAGGTAATTCTAGCCCCGATTGTAGCAATTGTTTGAGCTCTTTTTTATTTTTCTTTTTAAAAAAATAAAAAAAGCGAGTGCGGAAAGCGGGAAATAGCTTCAAAAAAAAATAATTTTAGGACGTTTAAAGGTTGTTTAAAGTTGATATGAATAGTAAAAACCTGCCTTTGCAAATTACCTAGCCGAAAAGAAATATTTATCTTTGAATTTTTAAAGAATCAACATAAAATGGATATACAAAACGCCCAAAAGGAAGTAGATAATTGGATTAAAAATCATGGAGTTCGTTATTTTAACGAGCTAACAAACATGGCGCAATTAACCGAAGAAGTAGGAGAGGTGGCTCGAATTATTGCCCGTCGTTATGGTGAACAAAGCGAAAAAGAAAGCGATAAAAATAAAGATTTAGGCGAAGAATTAGCCGATGTAATGTTTGTGGTATTGTGTTTGGCAAATCAAACAGGGATTAATTTACAGGATGCTTTTGATAAAAAATTAGACATCAAAACAAAGCGAGACCACGACCGTCATCATAATAACGAAAAATTAAAATAAGGTAATATAAATGAGTTTTAGTAAAAATATACAGCAAGGAAGTTTTTGGATTAACGTGCTAAAAATTAGTGTGCCATTTTTAATTTTTGTAACTATCTTTTCGTTATTGGTAAATAGTGGAAGTGCGTTATTTTCTGGAGATTTTGAAACAGTAAATAATATCAATTTTTCAGAAGGAAAATGGCAACGTTTTTGGTTAACCAAGTTAACTGTTAGTGTTTTATATGCTATTTATGTAGTGAATAAAAAAACAAAATAAATAGTATTTTAAAAAAAAAGAATATAAAGAATGAACTTACAACTAGCGAGTCGTAGAGATCAAACAATTAGTTCGGAGGTTGTTATTTCTGGGTCAAAAAGTGAATCGAATCGATTGTTAATCTTACAACAATTATTTCCAGAGATAACTATTCAAAATTTATCAGATTCTGATGATACGCATCATTTACAGGAAGCATTATCGGAAGAAAATAAAAAAAATGAAATAGCAGATATTGGTCATGCAGGTACGGCAATGCGTTTTTTAACGGCTTTTTTTGCAACCCAAGAAGGTGTTACAAAAATTTTACAAGGGTCTGAACGTATGCACAATCGTCCTATTGAAATTTTAGTAAATGCGCTTCGTGATTTAGATGTTAGTATTGAATACTTAGAAAAAGAAGGTTATCCGCCCATCAAAATTACAGGTAAAAATATTGTAAAAAATACTGTTACTATTGATGGAAATGTAAGTAGTCAGTATATTTCGGCGTTAATGTTAATTGCACCTAGTTTAAAAAATGGGTTAGCAATTGATTTAAAAGGTATTGTTACTTCTGTTCCATATATTGAAATGACGTTATCTTTATTGCATCAAATAGGTGTTTCGGCTACTTTTATTAAAAATACTATAAAAATAGAAGCTTTAGAAAATGTTGTACCTCAAAATATAGTTGTTGAATCTGACTGGAGTTCTGCTTCTTATTTTTATTCGTTAATAGCGTTGAGTAAAGTAGGTGCTACAGTAGAATTAACAGCTTATAAAAAAGATAGCTTACAAGGAGATAATTGTTTGGCTACTATTTATAAACATTTTGGTGTAACAACTACTTTTAAAGAGAATACGATTGTTTTATCTAAAGAAGAAAAGCATAGTACTGCTATTTTATCCGAAGATTTAAAAAATGCACCCGATATTGCTCAAACCATTGTTGTAACTTGCTTTGGTTTAGGAATTGCTTGTGATTTAACAGGGCTTCACACTTTAAAAATTAAAGAAACCGATAGGTTAGAAGCATTAAAAAAAGAGCTGACAAAACTTGGTGCAAATATTAGCGTTACCAGCCAAAGTTTACATTTAAAGGTAGCAAATAGTATTAATAGAAATATTACAATTGCGACCTATAACGACCACCGAATGGCAATGTCTTTTGCTCCTTTAGCATTAAAAACAACCATTATTATTGCCGATGCTCAGGTGGTAAGTAAATCGTATCTTAATTTTTGGGAAGACATGCAACAAGTAGGTTTAGAAACGATTAAAGTAAAATAAAAGGCAAATCACTTGACAAGGCCTATCTCGAAATTGTATATTTGCCAACGTAAGAAAAAAATATAAATGAAATTATCAAATTTTAGTTTTGAATTACCAGAAGAATTATTAGCTGAATATCCTTCAGAGCATAGAGATGAAGCACGTTTAATGGTGTTACATAGAGATACTCAGAAGATTGAACATAAGCTATTTAAAGATTTAATCAATTATTTTGATGAAGGCGATGTATTAATGTTAAACAATACCAAAGTTTTTCCTGCTCGTATGTACGGGAATAAAGAAAAAACTGGCGCTCGTATTGAAGTATTTTTATTACGTGAGCTAAATGCTGAAAATCGTTTGTGGGATGTATTGGTAGATCCAGCAAGAAAAATCCGTATCGGAAACAAGTTGTTTTTCGGTGAGGATGAAAGCTTAGTAGCTGAGGTTATTGATAACACAACATCACGTGGTAGAACATTACGTTTCTTATATGATGGTCCTTACGAAGAGTTTAGAGAAAAGTTAGTAAAGTTAGGAGAAACTCCTTTGCCTAAATATATTAAACGTGATGTTGAAATTTCTGATGAAGACCGTTACCAAACAATTTACGCAAAGCATGAAGGTGCGGTAGCAGCTCCAGCAGCAGGTTTACACTTTTCGAAGCACTTAATGAAGCGTTTAGAAATTAAAGGTGTTGATTTTGCAGAAACTACTCTACATGTAGGTTTAGGTACTTTTAATCCTGTTGAGGTAGAAGACTTATCGAAACATAAAATGGATTCTGAAAAAATTAAGGTAACTAAAGAAACTGCAGAAATGGTAAACAATGCCATTGCTAACAAAAAAAGAGTTTGTGCTGTTGGTACTACGGTAATGCGAACTGTAGAATCGGCAATTACTTCTAAGCAAAAGTTAAAAGAATTTGATGGTTGGACTAATAAATTTATTTTTCCTCCTTTTGATTTTAGCGTAGCAAACTGTATGGTTACTAATTTTCATTCACCAAAATCTACTTTAATGATGACAGTTTCAGCTTTTGCTGGTCATGATTTTATGATGGAAGCGTATGAAGAAGCAATTAAAGAAAAATATAAATTTCACTCGTATGGAGATGCGATGTTAATTTTATAATAACACATAAATTTTATTAATATAAAACCTCACAAGGATACTTGTGAGGTTTTATGTATTTTTGTACCCGATGGAAGTAAAGAAGAAAGATATACGCGCATTATCAAAAGAAGAACTTCGTGATTTTTTTGTAAGCAATGGAGATAAATCATTTAGAGGGAATCAAGTATATGAATGGTTGTGGAGTAAATCGGCACATTCATTTGATGATATGACTAGTTTATCAAAAGGTACACGTCAAATGTTAGATGAAAATTTTGTAATTAATCATATTCAGGTTGATACAATGCAACGTAGTAAAGACGGTACGGTAAAAAATGCGGTACGTTTACACGACGGATTAGTGGTAGAATCGGTTTTAATACCAACAAAAACAAGAACTACTGCTTGTGTTTCTAGTCAAGTAGGTTGTAGTTTAGATTGTAAATTTTGTGCAACAGCACGTTTAAAAAGAATGCGTAACTTAAACCCTGATGAAATTTTTGATCAGGTGGCTGCTATCAACAAAGAAAGTTTATTGTATTATAATAAAAAACTTTCAAATGTTGTTTTTATGGGAATGGGAGAGCCTTTAATGAACTATAAAAACGTAATTAAATCAATAGAAAAAATTACATCTCCAGAGGGTTTAGGAATGTCTCCTAAGCGTATTACAGTTTCTACATCAGGAGTGCCAAAAATCATAAAAAAAATGGCTGATGATGAAGTGAAATTTAATTTAGCTGTTTCGTTACACTCTGCAATTGACGAGGTTCGTACTTCAATAATGCCTTTTAATGCTACCTTTCCTTTAAAAGATTTAAAAGAGGCTTTGGAGTATTGGTATGAAAAAACTGAACGAGTAATTACTTATGAATACGTAGTTTGGGGAGGTGTTAATGATAAAAAAGAAGATATTAAGGCATTAATTCAGTTTTGCAAACATGTACCTTGTAAGGTGAATTTAATTGAATATAATCCTATTGGTGATCCGAATTTTAAGCAAGCAAGCCCAGAGGTAATTAATAATTATATTTCAAATTTAGAAATGCACGATATTAACGTAAACGTTCGTCGTTCACGAGGAAAAGATATTGATGCCGCTTGTGGTCAATTAGCAAATAAAGAATAATAAATACTGTAGTTTTTAGTTTAAAATTTGATGAAAACGTCTTATTATTTAGAATAAATAATAAGACGTTTTTTTATGTTAATTAAAAGTTTTAGTTGCTATTTTTTTACCCAATTTATACTCAATTTCTTTATTAATACTGCCATCCAAATGGTAGTGTTTCCAAACACCATCTTTGTTATTATTACTGTAATTACCTTCTATTGAAATGATATTAGCAGCGTTATATTTTTTATAAACTCCGTGTTTAGAGTTGTTTGCATATGTTATCTCTTCTATTAAACGTCCTTTTTTAGGTTCGAAAAATTGCCATAAACCATTTTTATATCTTTTCAAATAACGCCCTTTTTTAATTAAAAAACCATCTTTACTATATACTTCAACAGTGGCATTGTTTGTTTTTCCAATTTGTTTGATAATTTCTTTTTTATTGCCATTTTCAAAATATAATTCTGAATTAATCAGTTCTCCATTTTCATAAAATTGCTTTACTAAAAGGACTTTATTTAAATTATATTTAAGGTAATTCCCATCTAATTTACCTTTATTATACGTTCCAGATTCTTTAATGTTTTCGTTTATATAGTATTTTTTATAATTATATTTTTCTGAATTTACATATGATTTTTCAAAAAATACACTTCCATTTTTATCTTTTTTATACCATTTTCCGCTAGGTTTACCTGCATTATACTCTTCTAATACAATATTTCCATCACTATATTTTCGAAACCATTTACCGTGCTTTTTATTGTCTTTATAAAATTCTACGATTGTTTTTTCACCTTCTTTATTATATCGAATATAGTCGCCATTAATACGTCCATTTTTATAGTTTTTTTGATATTTTAAAGTGTTGTTCTCGTGGTATCTTTTTTCGGTATAATCGTTATTTGAGTAATATTTTTTTTCCCATTTTAAATTACCTTCTTCACCTTTTTGAAACCAAGAACCAAAATAGTTACCATTTTTATATTCTTTACGACTTTTAATAGCACCATTTTTATGGTAATTTTTTAGTGTATATGTTTTTGGTGTTGTATATTTTTTCTTCCAAATAAGATTGTCATTATCTTTAGAAAACCAAGTTCCTTTAGGAAGTCCATCTTTATATTCTTTTTGAGTTACAATAATTTTATCTTGATGTAATCTAGATTTAGAATGTTCCCAAAACAGTCCATCTTTAATACCATTTTTATAATTTTCTACTGCAATTTCATCACCTTCTTTATTGTAGGTACTCCATTTTTCATTTTTTTTTCCAGCAATATAAAAACCCTTTCTTTTGATTGATTCATCAGTATAATAAACTGTAAATTCACCATTTTTAAGTCCGTTTTTATAGTTTATTTTCGAATATAAAATACCGTCAGAATCATAATTAAATTTTGTTTTTGAAATTAAACCATCCGAAAATGTAATTTTAGAGTAAGCACCATTATAGTCTGCTATTTTAAATAATCCTGTTAATTTTTCGCCTTTTAAATTTTTATAAATAGTTTCTTTTCCAAATTTTTGAATATCAACATCTCTCCAAAGCATTGTTTCTTGAGAAAAAACTACATTTTGATAGATTAAAAAAATAAGTAAGAAGTTTAAAGCTTTATTCATAGCGTTTTAGTAATAAAAAAAATAAATTATTGACTGTGAAATTATTGTTTTTATTATTATTAATCTAGTACTTTTACTTTTAAATTAATTTTTTTGTTGAACATGAAGCCAGTAGAACAAATTAAACTTCCTATTCAAAATGAAATGGAACTTTTTGAAAAAAAATTCAAAGATTCCATGTTATCAAAAGTTCCCTTATTGAATAGAATTACCTATTATATAGTTAGAAGAAAAGGAAAACAAATGCGTCCTATGTTTGTTTTTTTGGTAGCTAAAATGGTTTCTGATGGTGGATTTGATGAGCGAACTTACAGAGGTGCATCTGTTGTCGAATTAATTCACACGGCTACTTTGGTACATGATGATGTGGTAGATGATAGTAATCGTCGCCGTGGATTTTTCTCGGTTAATGCCCTTTGGAAAAATAAAATTGCCGTTTTAGTTGGTGATTTTTTATTATCAAAAGGATTGTTACTTTCTATTGATAATGAAGATTTTGATATTTTAAAATTGATTTCTATCGCTGTTCGTGAAATGAGCGAAGGGGAGTTACTTCAAATAGAAAAAGCAAGAAAATTAGATATTACTGAAGATATTTATTTCGATATTATTCGTCAAAAAACCGCTACTTTAATTGCTGCTTGTTGCGGAATTGGCGCGGCATCAGTAGGATCGAATAATGAAACGGTTCAAAAAATGCGAAAATTTGGAGAGTATATTGGAATTGCTTTTCAAATTAAAGATGATTTGTTTGATTATACCGAAGAAAAAATAGGAAAACCGACAGGAATCGATATTAAAGAACAAAAAATGACGCTTCCGTTAATTTATACCTTAAACAACTGTTCGAAAAAGGAAAAATCGTGGTTAATAAATTCGGTTAAAAAGCATAATACTAATAAAAAACGAGTAAAAGAAGTAATTGCTTTTGTAAACAATAACGGAGGTTTGGAATATGCCACAGCTAAAATGCACAGTTATAAAAATAAAGCCTTGGCAATACTTGAAAATTTTCCAGAATCGGACTATAAAAAATCATTAAAATTAATGATTGATTATGTAGTTGCTCGTAAAATATAAATTTTTATTAGAAGCTATTTCCCGCTTTCCGCACTCGCTTTTTTTTGAAGAAAAATCAAAAAAAGAGCTCAAACAGATGCTTCAATCGGGGCTAGGTATTTACAGCTAAACTAAAATAATTTAGATATTAAATATAAAAACAAACCCTCTTGATTATTTTTATCAAGAGGGTTTGTAAATTTATTTTATAATGATGTTAATTATTACATCATTCCTGGCATACCACCACCCATTGGAGGCATAGGAGCTGCATCTTCTTTAATATCAATTAAAGCACATTCGGTAGTTAAAATCATCCCTGCAACCGATGCTGCATTTTCTAAAGCAACACGAGTTACTTTTTTAGGGTCAATAATACCAGCTTCAAGCATATCAACATAAGCTTCAGATTTAGCATCATAACCAAATCCTTTTTTACCTTCTAAAACTTTGTTAATAACAACAGAACCTTCACCACCTGCATTTTCAACAATAGTTCTTAAAGGCGCTTCAATTGCTTTGTAAACAATTTGTATACCTGTAGTTTCGTCTAAGTTTTCAGTCGTAATAGCTTTTAAAACTTTTTTAGCACGAACTAAAGCAACACCACCACCAGCAACGATACCTTCTTCTACAGCAGCACGAGTTGCATGTAAAGCATCGTCAACACGGTCTTTCTTTTCTTTCATTTCTACTTCAGAAGCAGCACCAACATATAAAACTGCAACACCACCAGATAACTTCGCTAAACGTTCTTGTAGCTTTTCTTTATCATAATCAGAAGTAGTAGTTTCAATTTGAGCTTTAATTTGATTTACACGAGCTTTAATCTGTGTATCATCACCAGCACCATTCACAACAGTAGTATTATCTTTATCAATAGTAACTGTTTCAGCAGTACCTAATAAATCTAAAGTAGCGTTTTCTAAAGAGAAACCTCTTTCTTCAGAAATAACAGTTCCACCTGTTAAAATAGCAATATCTTCTAACATTGCTTTTCTACGGTCACCAAAACCAGGAGCTTTTACTGCAGCAATTTTTAAACCACCACGTAATTTATTAACAACTAAAGTAGCTAATGCTTGTCCATCAACATCTTCAGCAATAATTAATAAAGGTCTTCCTGATTGAGAAACAGGTTCTAATATTGGAAGAATTTCTTGTAAGTTAGAAATCTTTTTATCAAATAATAAGATATAAGGGTTATCTAAAGTAGCAATCATTTTATCAGCATCGGTAACAAAATAAGGAGATAAATAACCTCTATCGAATTGCATACCTTCAACAACGTCAACATAAGTTTCCATTCCTTTAGCTTCTTCAACAGTAATTACACCTTCTTTACCAACTTTACCAAAAGCAGTTGCAATTAAATCACCAATAACTTTATCGTTATTAGCAGAAATAGAAGCTACTTGTTGTATTTTTTCTGATGAATCACCAACTTCTTTCGATTGTTTAGCTAAATCTTCAGTAATAGCAATAACTGCTTTGTCAATACCACGTTTTAAATCCATAGGATTTGCACCTGCAGCAACGTTTTTTAAACCTTCTTTAACAATAGCTTGTGCTAATACAGTTGCAGTTGTAGTTCCATCACCAGCTAAATCGTTAGTTTTAGATGCTACTTCTTTAACCATTTGAGCTCCCATATTTTCTAGAGAGTCTTCTAATTCAATTTCTTTAGCAACAGTAACACCATCTTTTGTAACGTGAGGCGCACCGAAAGCTTTAGAAATAATTACATTACGTCCTTTAGGACCTAAAGTTACTTTTACTGCATTTGCTAATGCATCAACTCCACGTTTTAAACCGTTACGAGCATCTACATCAAATTTTATATCTTTTGCCATTTTTAGATCTGTTTTTTATTAATTTTAAATTGATAAGAGAAAATTAAATGATAGCGAAAATATCGCTTTCTCTCATAATTAAATAATCTTTTTCTTTGTGTTTTAAGTCAGTACCTGCATACTTTCCGTATAAAACAGTATCACCAACTTTAACAGTTAAAGGTTCTTTTTTTGTTCCTTTTCCAACGGCAACAACAGTTCCTTTTTGAGGTTTTTCTTTTGCGTTATCAGGTATAATAAGCCCAGATGCGGTAGTCGTTTCTGCAGCAGCAGGTTTTATAAGAACTCTATCTGCTAAAGGTTTTATTTTTAATCCCATTTTATATAAATTATGATTAAGTATTTTTGTTTCTACGCGTTAAAAATAGGCAGAAATTATGCCATTAAAAAATGTATGCCACTTTTTCTAAATCCTTGAAAATTGCGTACAAAAAAATGCCAACGTGTCATTTACGTTGGCATTTTATATTGTATGTTTATAAGATTACTTTACGCTATCTTTTGTAGTCGTTGTTGCAGGTACGTCAGGAGTTGTAGCTTCTACGTTTTCTAAAGCACTATCTAATTGAGGTGCATTAGTTGAAGTTCCTCTAGGAATTGCAAAATTCGCCATTAAAATTAAAGCAAACATAGCAATTGCTAAAGTCCAAGTACTTTTATCTAAGAAAGTATTTGTGTTTTGTACACCACCAATGTTTTGAGCACTACCACCTCCAAGAGAAGAAGATAATCCGCCACCTTTAGGGTTTTGCACCATTACAATTAAGATTAATGCTATTGCAACAATCAATATTAATACTAAAAGTAAAGTATATGTTGTCATTATTTATTTTGATTTAGTTTTCAATTTTATAAAAGTATAACATACTTTTATTAGAACTGCAAAGTAACTACTTTTTTCTGAATATTTCAAACTTAATCTTTTATAAGCTTTAATTTGATGTTTTTAGCAGGTTTTATTCTAAAATTACCATTTAGCTACAGAGGCATTAAAAACATCTTGTGTTATTCTCTCTAAAATTTTATTTAAAGCAGTTTCTAATACACCACCTGTTAATTGTTGTGTAGCCTGATAATCATGATAAAAAGAAAAACGTTTTTCAAAATTATCTTTTTCATTTAAGCTATTTTCAAAAATAACATTTACGGTAATTGTTAACCTGTTTTGTGCGGCTTTTTGATCGGCAGTAGCACTCATCGGATTAATTCTGTAATCTACAATTTCGCCAGAAAAATGTAACTGCCCGTTTGTGTTTACTAAGGTTAGGTTTGTTTGACGTGTAAATAACTCTTGTAAATCTTGGGTGAATTTTTGGCTTAAAGTTGGTTCAATTAAAGGTGCTTGATTTTGAAAAAAATCAACTTGAATTGTTTTAGCTTCGCCTGTATTTCCTCCTGTAAATGAATATGCACCGCAACCTAGTAGTATAAATAGTATGCTGATAGAAATTAAAAAGATGTTTACACAGTTTTTCATAATTTTAAGAATATTGTTGTTGCTATTATAAATCGTATTGTTTTATTTTACGGTATAAAGTTCGTTCAGAAATTCCAAGTTCTTTAGCTGCTAATTTTCGTTTATTGCTGTTTTTTTCTAAAGATTTTCGAATCATTTCAATTTCTTTTTCTTGTAATGATAAATTTTCGTCTTCTTCAATAGTTTCGGCGTATTCGTAATTATTTTCAGATGCTACTGCTGATGAGGTAGCCGATTGTGTAATTTGAACCACTTCTACATTTTCATTTTTCACAGGTTCTTTCTCTTGGTAAATACGTTCTATTAAGCCATGATTTTCTTCTTTTACTTGCTCGGTATTGCCACTTTGCATTAAATCTAGGGTTAATTTTTTTAAGTCATTGATATCGTTTCGCATGTCGAATAAAATTTTGTACATGATATCTCGTTCGTTAGCAAAATCAGAATTACCAGATTGTCCTCCTATAATTGTAGGGAAATTCTCTTTGTTTTTTGGAAGGTATTGGACTAGTTTCTCAGCAGTAATTAAACGGCTTTCTTCAACTACAGATATTTGCTCGGCTAAGTTTCTTAATTGACGAATATTACCTGGAAAGTGGTAGTTTAATAAAATTTTTATAGCATTATTTTCTAGGCGAATGGTTGGCATTCGATATTTTTGAGCAAAATCTGAAGCAAATTTTCTAAATAATAAGTGAATATCATTTTCTCGTTCTCGCAAAGGTGGTAATTCAATTTCAATAGTACTTAATCGGTAATATAAATCTTCTCTAAATTTTTCTTTAGATATTGCTTGTTGCATATTTACGTTGGTAGCAGCAACAATACGGACATTTGTTTTTTGTACTTGTGATGATCCTACTTTTATAAATTCACCATTTTCTAAAACACGTAACAAACGAACTTGAGTGGTTAGGGGTAATTCACCAACTTCATCTAAAAAAATAGTTCCTCCGTCGGCAACTTCAAAGTATCCTTTACGAGAAGTTGTTGCACCTGTAAAAGCACCTTTTTCATGCCCAAATAATTCGCTATCAATTGTTCCCTCAGGAATTGCCCCACAGTTTACCGCAATATATTTTGCGTGTTTTCGGTGTGATAATTGATGTATTATTTTAGGGATACTTTCTTTACCAACACCACTTTCACCTACAACCAACACAGAAATATCAGTAGGCGCAACTCGAATGGCTTTTTCAATAGCACGATTTAGCTGGGTATCGTTACCAATAATTCCAAAACGTTGTTTTATAGCTTGTAAGTTTTCCATATTTTATGATGTAGTTGCAAAGTTTTTAATTTGAAGGTTTTTTGGTGGTTTGATTATTGGAAGCTTTAAGGTTGATGATTTTTTATCAACCTTAAAACTTTTTAAATATATTTTGTTAATTGTTATCAGAATATCCAATAACAGTTCCTTTTAAGGTTGCAGAAGTGCAATCTTCTATTTTTATCATTACAAATTCACCTAATTTGTAATTTTCTTTAGGAAAAACAGCTACAGTATTTTGTGTATTTCTAGCTTTCCATTCATTCGGGTTTTTCTTAGAAGTACCTTCAATTAAAAACTCTTCAATTTTACCTAAATGTTGTTGTGTTCTATATAAAGCATGTTCTTGTTGTAAATCGATAATTTCTTGTAAACGTCTTTTCTTTACATCAAAAGGAACATCATCGGGCATTTTTTTAGCCGCTAAAGTTCCTGGTCTTTCAGAATAAGCAAACATAAAACCAAAGTCATATTTTACATATCGCATTAAATCTAAGGTGTCTTGATGGTCTTGTTCTGTTTCTCCACAAAAACCAACAATCATATCTTGCGATAAAGACATTTCAGGAACTATTTTGAAGATATTATCAACAAGTTCCATATATTCTTCTCTAGTATGTTGACGGTTCATGGCTTTTAACATATTGTTACTTCCACTTTGTACAGGTAAGTGAAGGTATTTACAAATGTTTTTATGTTTTGCCATAACACGAATCACATCTAAACTCATATCTTGTGGATTAGAGGTTGCAAAACGGAATCTCATTTTAGGAAACTCAGTAGCTGCCATATCTAATAATTGCGCAAAATCTACGGCAGTTGCTTGTGCCATTTCTGAAGATTTCTTAAAATCTTTTTTCAATCCGCCACCGTACCATAAATAACTATCTACGTTCTGCCCAAGTAAAGTAATTTCTTTAAAGTTTTTGTCGTGCATCGATTTTATTTCCTCTAAAACACTTTTAGGGTCTCTACTTCGCTCGCGTCCACGAGTAAACGGAACTACACAAAAAGTACACATGTTATCGCATCCACGAGTTATTGATACAAATGCCGAAACTCCGTTAGAGTTTAAACGTACAGGAGCAACATCACCATAAGTTTCTTCTTTAGAAAGGATTACGTTTATAGCATCTCTACCTGCATCAATTTCATCTAATAAATTAGGTAAATCTCTGTAAGCATCTGGTCCTACAACTAAATCAACTATTTTTTCTTCTTCTAAAAATTTTTCTTTTAAACGTTCTGCCATACATCCTAAAACACCCACTTTCATGGTCGGATTTGTTTTTTTAACAGCATTGTATTTTTGTAAACGTTTACGGATTGTTGTTTCTGCTTTTTCTCTAATAGAACAGGTATTTACTAAAACTAAATCGGCTTCCTCTAAAGTTTGTGTAGTATTAAAACCTTGTTCGGCTAAAATAGCAGCTACAATTTCGCTGTCATTCATGTTCATTTGACAACCGTAACTTTCTATAAATAATTTTTTTGAGTTTTCTTTTTTATGTGTTGTTACAAGTGATTTTCCTTGTACTTTTTCATCGATAACCTTCTCTGTGTGCTCCATATTCATAATAAAAATGATGGCAAAGATACAACCAAAATATAAGTTTTATGACAAATTGGCAGAAATTTATTATTGATTTTTTGCTATTTAGAGAGGAAAAGTTCAACAAAAAGTTTTTTTTAAAAAAAAACATTCTACTTTTGCAAACTCAAAGCATCGTTATAATAATAGGATGCAAAAAGAGATAATTGAACAGAGATATGGCAAAGAATTTAGTTATAGTTGAGTCACCTGCAAAGGCAAAAACGATTGAAAAATTCCTAGGAAAAGATTTTCAAGTAGAATCTAGTTATGGTCATATTGCAGATTTACCTTCGAAGGAATTAGGAATTGATGTTGAAGGTGATTTTAGTCCGAAATATATAATTTCTGATGATAAAAAACCAGTTGTTAAGAAGTTAAAATCTTTGGCTAAAAAAGCAGAAACTGTTTGGTTAGCAAGTGATGAGGATAGAGAAGGGGAAGCAATAGCTTGGCATTTAAAAGAGCAATTAAAATTAAATGACGATAATACAAAACGTATTGTTTTTCATGAAATCACTAAAAATGCTATTTTAAAAGCAGTTGAAAACCCTAGAGATATTGACTATAATATGGTCAATGCACAGCAAGCTCGTAGAGTTTTAGATAGGCTTGTTGGATATGAATTATCACCAGTTTTATGGCGAAAAGTAAAAGGAGGTTTATCGGCAGGTAGAGTACAATCTGTTGCAGTTCGTTTAATTGTAGAAAGAGAACGCAGTATTCTTGATTTTAAATCAGAAACACATTATAAGGTTATTGCTCAGTTTGCAAATACTAACGGAAAAACATTTAAAGCAACGATTCCTAAAAGTTTTTCATCTAAAAAATTAGCTGAAGATTTTTTAAAATCGTGTGCAGATGCTGAATTTTCTATTGCTGATTTAACTAAAAAACCAGCAAAAAAATCGCCAGCAGCACCATTTACAACATCAACTTTACAGCAAGAAGCTTCTCGTAAATTAGGCTTTCCTGTAGGGAAAACAATGCAGGTTGCACAGCGTTTATATGAGGCGGGTTTAATTACTTATATGAGAACCGATAGTGTTAATTTATCTGATGATGCAAGAAATGCAGCTGAAGAAGAAATTAGTAATTATTACGGAAAAGAATATAGTAAACAAAGAGTGTTTAAGTCGAAAGCAAAAGGTGCACAAGAGGCGCATGAGGCAATTCGTCCTACAAACATGAAAACACATAGCATTGATACTGAATACGATCAAACGAGGTTGTACGATTTAATTTGGAAAAGAACTTTAGCTTCTCAAATGAGTGACGCACAATTAGAGCGTACTAATGTGAAAATAGCTAATTCTGAAAATGAAAAAATATTTACTGCAAACGGTGAAATGATTAAGTTTGATGGTTTCTTAAAAGTATATTTAGAAGGAACTGATAACGAAGAAGAAGAGCAAGCAGGTATGTTACCAAATTTAACTACTGGCGAAAACTTAGCTTATAATTTTATTAATGCAACACAACGTTTTACAAGCCCTCCTTACCGTTTTACAGAAGCATCTTTAGTAAAACAATTAGAAGAGTTAGGTATTGGTAGACCATCTACTTACGCTCCAACAATTTCTACTGTACAACGAAGAGGTTATGTAGAGAAAGGAGAAAATGAAGGTGTAGAACGTAATTATGAACAGATGATTCTGTCTAATAAAGTTGTGCAAAGTGAATTATTAACAGAAAAAACAGGCTCAAATAAAAATAAATTAGTTCCTACTGATATAGGAAATATTGTAAATGATTTTTTAGTTGCAAATTTCTCTAATATTTTAGATTTTGGATTTACAGCCAGAGTTGAAAATTCTTTTGATGATATTTCAGAAGGAAATGAAGATTGGATAGAAATGATTAAAGGATTTTATATCGATTTTCATAAAACAGTAGAGCATGTAAAAGAAAACGCCGAAAGAGAAAGCGGAGAGCGCATTTTAGGAAAACATCCTGAATCAGGAAAAACAATTTTAGTTCGTTTAGGGAAGTTTGGACCAATTGCACAAATTGGAGCTCCTGAAGATGAAGAAAAACAATTTGCATCTTTAAATAAAGAACAACATTTAGGTACAATTACACTTGAAGAAGCATTAGAATTATTTTTGCTTCCGAAAAATTTAGGTACCTATGAAGATCAAGAGGTAATTGTTTCTAATGGACGTTTTGGACCTTATATTAAATTTGGAGCAATGTTTGTTTCTTTAGATAAAGGTGAAAATCCGATGGAAGTAGATTTGCCAAGAGCCGAAGAACTAATCGTAGCAAAGCAAAAAGCTGATGCACCAATTTACTTTTATGAAGAATTACCTGTGCAAAAGGGCGTAGGACGTTTTGGTCCATACTTAAAATGGAATTCAATTTTTATTAATGTAAATAAAAAATATGATTTTGATAATCTTACTGATGCCGATATTATTGAATTAATAGAGGTTAAAAAACAGAAGGAAATCGATAAAGTATTACACAATTGGGAAGATGTTGAAATTCGAGTAGAAAAAGCACGTTGGGGACGTTTTAATGTTATAAAAGGGAAAATAAAGGTAGAAATGCCTAAAACGACCGACATTGAAAAGATGACTAAAGAAGAAGCTGTAAAAATTATTGAGTCAAAAACACCTAAAAAGAAAGTTGTAAAAAAGAAGGCAACTAAAAAGGTAGTGAAAAAGAAAGTGGTGAAAAAGAAATAAAACATCGCTCAAAAAAAATAGTTTAGTATATTGCAAGCATCTTAAAAGCCCTAATAATTATAATAATGGATTTTAATTTTTTTATTCCTATAAAAGATACATTAGTAACGAATTTAACTTCGCAATCTATGAAATCTTTAGGCAGAAATATTGAAATACATACAAAGGTAAACGGTTTGCCCGATTTATCAGAAGTAAGTATTGTTGTTATAGGTGTAGAAGATGGTCGAGGAGCTCCTGATAACCAGGGTTGTGGTGATAATTTAGAAGCTATTCGTGAAAAATTATATAAATTATTTCCAGGTAACTGGAAAACTAAAGTAGCTGATTTAGGTAATATAGAACAAGGAAATACTCTTAAAGATACTTATTTTGCAGTGAGTTCTTCTATTGAATATTTGCTTAGTAAAAAAATAATACCTATATTAATAGGCGGTAGCCAAGATTTAACGTACGCAAATTATAGAGGTTATGATTCTTTAGAACAAACAGTTAATTTAGTATCGGTAGATAGTAAATTCGATTTAGGTGCAATGAATGAACGTTTACGTTCTAGTTCTTTTTTAAGTAAAATTATTATGGAACAGCCTAATAATTTGTTTAATTATAGTAATATAGGGTATCAAACTTATTTTAATTCACAAGAAGAAATAGAGTTATTAGATAAATTATATTTTGATGCCTTTAGGTTGGGCGAAGTTAAAGATGTAAGGCTTGTAGAGCCTATAATGAGAGATGCTGATATTATTAGCATAGATATTAGTTCTGTTCGCCAAAGCGAAGCACCAGCAAATAAAAATGCCTCACCTAATGGTTTCTATGGTGAAGAAATTTGTGCTATTGCAAGATATGCAGGAATAAGTGACAAAGTAACCTCTTTTGGTGTCTATGAATATAACAGCCTATTTGATTTGAACAATCAAACTGCAAGTTTAATAGCACAAATGATTTGGTTTTTTATTGAAGGAGTTAATGCTAGAGCTAAAGATTATCCATTTGTATCTAAAGATAATTACCGTAAATTTACGATATTATTAACAGACGATGATCCTATAAACTTTTATAAAAGTGATAAAAGTGGTCGTTGGTGGATGGAAATAAATATGATTTCGAATACTAAACACAAAAGGCATGCGTTAGTACCGTGTAACTATAAAGATTATGAACAAGCATTAAAAGGAAAGATGCCAGACAGATGGTATAAAGCGTTGCAAAAACTTGTTTAAGAATAAGTTATATTTAGATATAAAAAAGTAGAACACGTAATTGTTTTTTAATGAAAAAAATAATAGGTTTACCATCCCCATTATAAGAAAGATATAATATGAAAAAAGTAGTAATATTTGCATTGTTAGTATCTCTAATTTACGCTTGTGGTTCAAGTAGTGATAGAGGAGAGTTAGTAGGAGACAAGTCGAACAGAAAGTGGTTTGCTGAAAAACCGTTTGGAATGGCTAAAATTCCTGGAGGCTCTTTTACAATGGGTAAGCAAGATGAAGACCCTTTAGGGGCTATGAATGCTCCAACAAAAACGGTAACAGTACAGCCATTTTATATGGACGAAACTGAAATAACAAATAGCGAATACAAACAATTTGTTTTTTGGGTACGTGATTCTGTTACTAGAACAAAATTAGCCTATCAGGCTGAATTTGCTTCAGGAGGAGAAAGTGAAGAAGGAGGAAGTAAAAATGCTGAAGGTATTCAATTGTACGCTTTTGCATCAACAGATACGTTGAATGAATCACCATATGCAAAATATATGCGTGAAAATTACTACGAATTAGGTGAAGGGTTAGATTCTTTAAAACCTCTAAATTGGGAAGAAGATCTTGCTTGGGAACAACAGGAATATCCTGATGCTGATTATGTAGAAGTTATGGACTCTTTATACCTTAAAAAAGATGAATCCTTAAATGGAATAAGAACTTTTAATACAAAATTTTTAAAATATAGGTATTATTGGTTTGATAATGAGCAGGCAGCTAAAACAGGTAAAAATAGAAAAGATTTTATGAAAGATGAGGTTGTTGATGTATACCCTGATACCACTGTCTGGATTAAAGATTTTAATTACTCATATAATGATCCAATGCATCAGGAATATTTTGCACACAAGGCATATGAAGATTACCCTGTAGTTGGAGTTACTTGGAACCAAGCAAAAGCTTTTTGTCATTGGAGAACACAAACCAAAAATAATTTCCAACGATCTAAAAAGAAATTAGGATTAGTTCCTTCTTTCAGATTACCTACCGAAGCAGAATGGGAATATGCTGCTCGTGGTGGGTTAAATTTTGGAAAATACCCTTGGGGTGGTCCTAGTACAACAAGTGATAGAGGTTGTTTTTTAGCAAACTTTAAACCTGTACGTGGAGATTACGCTGCTGATGGCGCTTTATATACCGTAGAAGCAGACTCTTATAATGCTAATGAATATGGTTTGTTTAATATGTCAGGTAATGTTTCTGAATGGACAAACACAGCATACAATCAAATGTCTTACTACATGGGGTCAACAATGAATCCAAATGTAGAAATTAAAGAAAACCGAAGAAAAATTATCCGTGGTGGTTCATGGAAAGATGTAGCGTATTTCTTAGAAGTGAGTTCTCGTGATTGGGAATATGCTGATACAGCAAGAAGTTACATAGGCTTTAGAACAGTACAAGATTATTTAGGTACAAACAAAAGCAAGTAAACAAGAATTAATAATAGTAATAAATAATAATCCCCAACAAACAAACAATTATGGCACAGTCAAGAACAAAAAAGAAATTAACCAACATGGCGTATGGTTTAGGAGCATCTGTAGTAATATTAGGAGCTTTATTCAAAATTATGCACTTTAAAATCGGACCATTAACAGGTGGAGTAATGTTAACAGCTGGTTTAGTTGTAGAGGCACTTATTTTTGCAATGTCGGCATTTGAACCAATTGAAGAAGAATTAGACTGGTCAAAAGTATACCCAGAATTAGCAGGAGGACAGTCTTTAGGTAAAAAGACGAAGAATGTTGAAGCTGTACCTGAACAAGCACAAAGTATGTTATCTGAAAAATTAGACACTATTTTAAAAGAAGCAAAGTTAGATGCAAATTTAATTTCAAGTTTAGGAGAGAGTATTAAAGGTTTTCAAGGAGCTGCAGAAGGTTTAACAGCTACTTCAACGACAGTTGCATCAACAAATCAGTATAACGAGCAAATGTCAATGGCTGCTGCTAAATTAGAATCTTTAAACGGATTATATACTACACAAGTTGAAAATGCTGCAAAGCAATCAGAATTAAACTCTTCTTTAGTTGAAAATTCTCAACGTTTACAAGAGCAAATGCAATCATTAGCAACCAATTTATCTTCTTTAAATGGAGTATATGGAGGAATGTTAACAGCAATGTCAACTAAATAATTAATTAGTTTATCTAATTTTATTAACTAAACAAACTAATTAAAATGGCAGGAGGAAAACAGTCACCAAGGCAAAGGATGGTAAACTTAATGTACCTTGTATTCATATCGATGTTAGCGATGAATATGAGTAAAGAAGTTTTATCAGCATTTGGATTAATGAATGAAAAACTTTCGGAATCTAACATTAGATCTACCGAGAAAAATGCAGCAGCATATGCAACTTTAGCTGAAAAAGCGAGTCAACAAGCAAAGCAGTATGGTGAGGCTAAAAAGAAAACAGATGCACTTAAAATAAGCGCTGATAATCTTTTTTCTTACATTGCTGATTTGAAAACTCAAATGACCAGTGAGGTAAAAAAAGAAGACATGAAAAAGTATGAATCTATGGACAAATCAGGGTTCTTAGATCAATACTTTTTTGCTAGTGGAAAAACAACTGCTAAAGGAAAAGAATTTGTAGCAAAAATTAATGATTTTAAGAATAAATCTTTAACAACTTTAGGTGCTTCTGAATTATCAAAAGTAGTTGCTGCTCGTTTTAGTACAAATGATGTTAAAGGACAAGATGGCGTTACTAAAAAATGGTTAAGCTATAATTTTGAAGGATTTCCTTTAATTGCATCATTAACTAAATTAACACAAATTCAGGCAGATATTAAAACTACAGAAGCAGATGCTTTAACAGCTTTATTACAAGGTGAGTTAGAGAGTGCTGTATCTATGAGTAATTATGATGCAATGATTGTTTTTGAAAAAAATGCATATTATCCAGGTGAGAAATTATCAGGAAAAATCGTTTTAGGTAAAAATGATCCGAATTTAACAGCTGAAAAAGTTATTTTAAATGGTAAAGAAATGGCTGCTGATAAAATTCAAGCAGGACAGGTTATTTTAGATGGGCCAGCAGGTTCAGTAGGTGACAAAGAATTAAAAGGAGAATTTCAATTTAAACAAGGAGATTCGATAGTAACTATTCCTATTTTAGGAGGATATTCAGTAATTCCTAAACCAAATGAAGCAGTTGTTTCTGCTGATAAAATGAATGTTGTTTACCGTGGTTTATCAAATCCATTAACGATATCTGTACCAGGAGTATCAGGAAATAAAGTTTCTGCATCAGCACCAGGTTTAAAAAGAATTAAAGGAGATAAATACATAATGAATCCAGGTAAAGGAAGTGAAGTAACTATTAGAGTTTCTGCAACTTTACCAGGAGGAGGAAAAATTAGTACTCCTAAAAAATACAGAATTAAAGATATACCTCCAGCTGTTGGTATGGTAAGAAATCAATATGGAACAGTAAAAATGCCAAAAGCAAGTTTAGCTAGAATTAACGTAGCTGCTGGTTTACCTGATTTCTTATTCGATTTAAAATTAAATGTATCTAGCTTTAAAGTTAAAGTACCAGGACAGGTAACAATCCCTGTAAGTGGTAGAAACTTAAATGCTAGAGCAAAACAGGCACTTGCAAAAGCAAGAAGAAATGATATTATTGTTATTTATGATATTAAAGCTTCTGTTTCTGGGTCTAATTATAAGATTAAGAAAGTATTACCTGTCAGTATTGAGATTACTAATTAATAAGTAAAAATTTTAAAGTATGAATTGGAAGCGTTTTTATATGGTTTTATTTGCCCTTGCAACTACAAGTTATGTAGGTGCTCAGGCTAACCTTTTAAATTCTAAAAAGGTCGAAGAGATTGGATTTAAATCTGAAGCCCAAATTGCTTCAGAGGATGACAAACCACTTCCTTATGGCTATATTAGCGATAGAGATGTATTGTGGTCTAAAGTGGTATGGGAATATGTAGATATAAATCAAAAAATCAATTTACCTTATTATTATCCGGTTGATACTACAAATGCAGGTTTAACAAGACGTTCATTATTTGATACTTTATTAAAAGGTGTTAGTAATGGTGAAATTACAGAAGTATATAGTGATTCTTATTTTACAACAAAAATAGGAATGGAGGAAATTAAATCAATGACCTATAACGAACGTGACGATGGTTACGGAAATATGGATCCTTATTCAGTGCAATCTGCAGATATTAAAGGATACATGTTAAAAGGAATTTGGTATTTTGATAAAAGAGGAGGAGAACTTAAGTATCGTATGTTGGCTTTAGCGCCAATGGGTCCTGATGTTCAGGTTCTTGGAGTAGAAGGGATTGATGATAAAGATAGTGCGTATGAATTGTTTTGGGTATTTTTTCCAGATGCAAGAGAAACATTGCACAATTCTAAGGTGTTTAATCCTATAAATTCTTCAAAACCATTATCGTATGATAACCTACTTAATGCTAGAAGATTTAATTCAACAATAATAAAAGAAGAGAATATTTACGGAGATAGAAATATTAAAGATTATGTTCGAGGAAATTCTTTATTTCAATTATTAGAAGCCGATAGAATTAAAGAAGGTATTCGTAATCGTGAAATGGATATGTGGAATTATTAAATTCATATTTCATAAAAATTAAAAAGAGCTTACATTTGTAAGCTCTTTTTTTTTTGCAATAAATAGTACTATTTTTGTAGTATGGATATTAATGTAGATTATATTATAGTAGGTTTAGGTTTAGCAGGAATTGCTTTTACAGAAAAATTATTAAAGGCAAATAAGTCATTTGTGATTTTTGAAGATAATTCACAAACCTCTTCCTTAGTTGCTGGTGGTGTTTACAATCCTGTTATACTGAAACGCTTTAATGCCGTTTGGAATGGGCATCAACAAATACAAACAGCTTTACCTTTTTACAAGAATATAGAAGAGAAATTAAATATAAAATTAGATTATAAATTTTCTATTAAAAAAGCATTTACTAGTATTGGCGATGAAAATAATTGGTTTTTAGCTTTAGACAAGCCAACATTATTAAATTATATGAACCCTGAAATTAGTAAAGAAAAAGTTGCGGGGCTTCTTGGTGATTTTGGTTTTGGAGAGTTAAAAAATACAGGGCGTATAGATACTGCTTTACTAGTAAAATCATATAGAAATTATATTCGAAATTTAAATAGATTAATAACTGATTCTTTTGATTATTCAGCAATAACTATTTTAGAAGATGTAATTCAATATCAAAATATAACGGCTAAAAAAATAGTTTTTTGTGAAGGTTTTGGAATTACTGAAAATCCATTTTTTAATCACTTACCATTAAACGAAGCAAAAGGAGAAACTATAACAATACACGCCCCCGATTTAAAAATTGATTTTTTATTAAAATCAAGCGCTTTTGTAATGCCTTTAGGAGATGATTATTATAAAGTAGGTGCTACTTTTAATTGGACAGATAAAACCTGTAATCCAACAGAAGAAGCAAAACAAGAATTAGTAGAAAAACTAAAAAAAGTATTTACAGTTCCTTATACTATAACAGGGCATACCGCAGGAATTAGACCCACAGTAAACGACCGAAGACCAATGGTAGGAGTACATCCAAAACACAAAAATTTAGTCGTTTTAAATGGTTTAGGAACACGTGGTGTTATGATTGGACCAACAATTGCTCAAAATTTATTTAATCACCTAGAAAATGGAAGTGAATTAGATGCTGATATTGATATTAAACGATTTGACGAATAATTATTTCTTTGAAATTTTCTTAATATTTTTATCATAAGAAATAAAAATATTTATCCAAATAATTCTAGATAAACGCAAGGTAAATGGCGTAAGAAGTAATGAGACAACTATAATCGCAATAAAACTTTGTAAAATAGTTAAACCGATAAATACTTTTGAAATAATAAAAATAGCTACAAATAAGGCAACTGCTAATCCATAATTTACATACATTGCTCCAAAGAAAAAAGAAGGTTCCATCATGTATTTTAAATCACATTTTGGGCAATTATCGTGTAATTTAGTGATTTTTTTAGGATTAAGTGTCATCTTATATTTGAAGAATTCACCTTCATGACATTGCGGGCATTTCCCTTTAAAAATACTATATAATTTGCTTCCTTTTTTAAACATAATCAATTATAAATTTATATATTTTTGCAAAGATAATTTTTTTATCATTCACCATAAGTAACAATTATTACATATATGTTAAACGTACACAATTTATCGGTTTCTTTTATGGGAACTGATTTGTTTTCAGGAATTACTTTCAAGTTAAATAAAGGGGATAGAATTGGACTCATAGGAAAGAATGGCGCAGGAAAATCAACTTTATTAAAAGTACTTTCTAAAGATATTGAAACTAGTGGAGGAACAATGGCTTTTGATAAAGATATCCGTATGGGTTTTTTACGTCAGGATATTGATTTTGTTGAAGGAAGAACAATTTTAGAAGAAGCATATCAAGCTTTTGAAGAAATTAAAGAAATTGAATTAAAGTTGGATGATATTAACAATCAATTAGCTATTAGAACCGATTATGAAAGTGAAGAATATAGTCAATTAATTCACGATTTAACAGATTTAACCGAACGTTATGAACTTTTAGGAGGATATAATTATCAAGGTGATACCGAGAAAATTTTACAAGGTTTAGGATTTCAACGTGAAGATTTTGATAAGCTAACAAATACCTTTTCTGGAGGATGGAGAATGCGTATTGAACTTGCAAAATTATTACTGCAAGACAATGATATTTTATTGTTGGATGAGCCTACAAACCACTTAGATATTGAATCTATTATTTGGTTAGAGAATTTTTTAAAGTCATATTCAGGGGCAATTGTATTAGTTTCTCACGATAAAATGTTTTTAGATAACGTAACTAACAGAACTATTGAAATATCATTAGGACAAATTTATGATTATAAAAAACCGTATTCTGAATTTTTAGTTTTAAGAGCTGAAATTAAAGAAAAACAGTTACAAGCTCAGAAAAATCAAGAAAAAGAGATTAAGCAAAAACAACATTTAATCAATAAATTTAAGGCAAAAGCAAGTAAGGCTTCAATGGCACAATCGCTAATGAAACAACTTGATAAAGTACAACTTATTGAAGTTGATGGCGATGATAATGCCGCAATGAATGTAAAGTTTGCAATATCAAAAGAACCTGGTAAAATTATTGTTGAAGCTGATAGTTTATGTAAAAGTTATGGAGATAAACATGTTTTACAAGATGTTGATTTATTAATTGAACGTAACAGTAAAATTGCTTTTGTTGGGCAAAACGGACAAGGTAAATCTACTTTAGCAAAAATGATGGTTGGTGAAATTCCGTTTGAAGGAAATCTGAAATTAGGTCATAATGTTGAAATAGGATATTTTGCTCAAAATCAATCTGAAGAATTACCACCAGAAAAAACGGTGTTAGAAATTATGGAAGATGCCGCTTCTGACACTAACAGAATGCGTGTTAGAGATATGTTAGGTTCTTTCTTATTTGGTGGAGATGCTGTTGATAAAAAAGCAAAAGTATTATCAGGAGGCGAGCGTAACCGATTAGCATTATGTAAATTATTATTATCACCATTTAACGTGTTGGTAATGGATGAGCCTACAAATCACTTGGATATAGCCTCTAAAACAGTATTAAAAACTGCTTTAAAAAACTTTGATGGAACATTAATCGTTGTATCTCACGATAGAGATTTTTTACAAGGATTAACATCAACTGTTTACGGATTTAAAGACAAAGAAATTAAAGAATATTTAGGCGATATTGATTATTTCTTAGAACAGCATAAGATGGAAAATCTTAGAGAAGCTGAAAAAAGAACGGTTGTTAAAACTGAAAAACCAACAGCTAAAAAAGAAGCATATCAATTATCTAGAGAGCAAGAAAAAGAGTTGAAAAAACTTAAAAATAAGTTATCTAAAACAGAAAGAGATATTGCTGATTTAGAAGATGAAATTGCTAAAATAGATTTAGAATTAGCAAATAATTATGACGAAGTTTCGGCTCGTCCTAATTTCTTTGAAAAATATAAAGCTAAAAAAGCATCATTAGATACTTTAATGGCTGATTGGGAAAAAATAGAAGAACAAGTTTCTAATTTTTAAACTTAGTTTTTATAAAATAGTATTATAAAAAACTACTTACAACAATCTTAAATGATTTTAGTAAGTAGTTTTTTTATTAAAAATCAGAAAAAAATAATTATTTAATTCGTAATAACGGATGATTTAAACCGCCAACTTCATTTTTAATAACTTCATATTTATCAATATTTTCAAAAAGACGAGTTAGGTTTTTAAAACCATAACTTCTAGGGTCAAAACTTGGGTCAATTTTTCTAATATTTACACCTAATGTAGAAATATATGCATTTTCTTCTTCATTAGTAGAAATGTCAAAAGCTTTATTAATTGTTTTTAAATCTGCTCTTGATAATCTAATTTTTTCAATAATAGTTTTATTTTTTATATTACTATTTTGTTTTATTGATTTTGATTTTACAGTTTCATTTTGATTATTTAATTGATTTTGAATTACTTGTTCATTTTTTAAATTTTCAGTAAATGTGAAAACTTCACACGATTTTACAAAGGATTCGGGTGTTTTTTTCTCACCAATTCCCATCACAAAAAGACCTTCTTCTCTAATTCTTTTTGCAAGTCCAGTGTAATCACTATCGCTAGAAACAATACAAAAACCTTCGGTATTTTTTCCGTGTAAAATATCCATAGCATCAATAATTAAGGAGCCATCTGTAGAATTTTTACCAGTAGTATATGAAAATTTTTGAATCGGGCTGATAGAATGTTGATTGATAATAGCCTTCCAACTATTCATTTGCGGAGTTGTCCAATCGCCATAAATTCTTCGGATAGTTGCTTTTCCGTATTTAGAAACTTCTTCAATAATTTCTTTTAATAATTTTGGTTGTGCATTATCGCCATCTATAAGTACAGCGATATTAAATTTATTTTCCATATTTATTAAGATATTTAGAAATTTGAATTATAATGCTAACAAGTTCGTGTTTTTTTATTGTAAAATCAAGTTTAAAATAGGTATTAATTAATAGATAAATCTAGTATTTTTGCCGAAATAATTTTGCTTTTTTTAGATGAATATAAATGAAAAAAAAATTTTTGAACAAGATTTTATTAGTGAAAATCAACAAGTAATTCATACTATTTTAGAAAAAAAAAATATTGAATTATGTATCAAAAGAGAAGATGAAATTCATCCGTTTGTTTCAGGAAATAAGTTTCGAAAATTAAAATACAATATTATTGAAGCCAAAAATCAACAAAAAAATACGTTATTAACTTTTGGAGGTGCGTTTTCAAATCATATTGTAGCCACTGCCGTAGCAGGAAATTTAGCAGGTTTTAAAACTATTGGAATTATCCGAGGCGATGAATTAGCAAAAAATATTGAAAAAACATTAGCAGGAAATTCAAGTTTACAAAAAGCCCATCAAAATGGAATGGAATTTAAGTTTGTTTCCAGAGAAATTTATCGAAATAAAACATCCGAAGAATTTATACAAGAATTGAAAAATGAATTTGGTAATTTTTATTTAATTCCTGAAGGAGGCACAAATATTTTGGCAATTAAAGGTTGTGAAGAAATCTTAACTGAACAAGATAATAAATTCGATTATATTTGTAGCGCAATAGGTACTGGAGGAACTATTTCAGGATTGATAAATTCAGCTAAAGAACATCAAAAAGTACTTGGTTTTCCTGCTTTAAAAGGTCATTTTTTACAAAAAGAAATAGAAGGATTAATTGCTGATACTAATAAAAACTGGCAGTTAATAACTGACTATCATTTTGGTGGTTACGCAAAATATAATCAAGAATTAATTCGTTTTATAAACGAGTTTAAAACACAAACAAATATTCCGTTAGACCCTATTTATACAGGGAAAATGCTATTTGGAATTTTAGCGATGCTTCAAGAAGATTATTTTGAAAAAAATAGCCGTATTTTAGTAATTCATACAGGAGGTTTACAAGGAATTAATGGGGTTAACAAAAAAATAAAAAATAAAAATCAAGAATTAATTATATTTTAATGAGAATACAGTCTGTTTTTTACATCGTACTAAGTGCCACTTTTTTAATAAGTTGTGGTTCAAATAAAAATATCGTTTCTAAGCCTCGAAAAAAAGTGCTTGTTAAGCAAAAAGTAATTATTGAGCAAGAAGAAGAAGTTGCTCCTGAAGTTTATCAGTTAGAACAGGTAAAAGTTACAAGTAAAACAACTAAAAATCATACCGAAGCTTATATTCAAAAATTTGCACCTATTGCCGTTACAAAAATGCACGAACATAAAATTCCTGCTAGTATTACCTTGGCGCAAGGTGTTTTAGAATCGGGTAGTGGAAGAAGTGCCTTGGCAATTCGTTCGAATAATCACTTCGGAATTAAATGTCATAAAGGTTGGCAAGGAAAAAGTGTAACGCATGATGATGACGAAATAGGAGAGTGTTTTAGAAAATATAAATATCCGCAAACCTCGTATGAAGACCATTCACAATTTTTAATTTCTAGAAGTCGTTATGCAAGTTTATTTAAACTAGGACATACCAATTATAAAGGCTGGGCGTACGGATTAAGAAAAGCAGGCTATGCAACTGATAAACGATATCCACAGAAATTAATTTCGATTATTAATAAATATAATTTAACGAAATACGATAGAATTAAGCCTAAAAAAGAAACAAGTATAGCAAGTACTAAAACGCTGCATCACCAAGTGCAAAAAGGTGATACTTTATATTCTATTGCTAGAAAATATCAAATATCGGTAGGTGATTTGAAAAAAATTAACAGCCTTATTAACAACAGCATTAGTATTGGTGAAAAATTAATAGTCAACTAAAAATAGTGTTTTTTAGTATTTTAAAAAGTCGTTATTCAAGATATTTCTTAGAATAACGACTTTTTATGATTGTTATTTAAGTAAAAAGAGGTAAAATTATATTTTTTAAAATAAGCAGATGAAAGTTATAAAAACGATAAACGGAAAAACACCTCAAATTCCTGCCGATTGTTATGTTGCAGAAAATGCAACAATTGTTGGCGATGTACAAATGGGAAAACAGTGTAGTGTTTGGTTTAATGCCGTAATTAGAGGTGATGTTCATTATATTAAAATGGGCGATAAGGTAAACATTCAAGATGGTGCAATAGTTCATGCAACCTACAAAAAATCACCTACAACTATTGGAAATAATGTGTCGGTAGGACATAATGCAATTGTACACGGTTGTACAATTCACGACAATGTTTTAATAGGTATGGGAAGTATTATTATGGATGATTGTGTCGTGGAATCAAACTCAATTATTGCCGCAGGTGCTGTAGTTACTAAAAATACTCGTGTAGAAAGTGGAAGTATTTATGCTGGTATTCCTGCTAAAAAAGTAAAAGATATTTCGAAAGAATTAATTTCAGGTGAAATTGATAGAATCGCCAATAATTATGTAGAATATTCTAGTTGGTTTAAACACGAAAAGTAAAAAAGTTGATTTGTTTTTAATTGACTTATATAGATTAGTTTAAACGTAATTTTAACACTTTATGAAAAATAAAATCAGCCTTTTAGTAAAGGTAATATCCGTATTAATAGTCGCTTTTTTCTTGTTTTTTTACTGGGCATCATCCCCAACAATTAATAAAGAAGAATATGCTAAATTGATTACATTAGAAAATAATAACAGTCTAAAAAACGATTCAATACATAGTATTATTACTTATAACGTTGGTTATTTAAGCGGAATGACCAATAATTTACCCGTAGCAAAATCAAAAAAATTATTTAACGATAATTTCAATAAAGTTAAAACTGAACTTCAAAAAATAACTCCCGATATTATTGCTTTTCAAGAAATTGATTACAACGCTTCAAGGTCTTACAAAGTAAATCAAGAAGCCGAATTTATGAAATTAGGCTATAAATATGCCGCAAGAGGCGTTAATTGGGATGAAACCTATGTGCCGTTTCCATATTGGCCGCCAAGCATGCACTTTGGGAAAATTGTTTCAGGGCAGTCGATTCTTAGTAAATATGAATTAAAAAATTATGAACGTATCGTTTTAGCCCGTGTTCCTGATAGCCCTTTTTATAGAGATGCCCTGTATTTAGACAGACTTTTACAAGTTGTAAAAGTGCTAATTAACGGCAAAGAAGTTGTTGTTTTAAATATTCATTTAGAAGCCTTCGACACCGAAACTCGTGTTAATCAATTTGAACAGGTTTTAGCTGTTTTTAATTCTTATAAAGACAAATTTCCAACTATTTTATTGGGCGATTTTAATTCAAAAGCAAGAGATAATACAGCGATTATTCAGCAATTAATAACAATGAAAGGAATTGGAAACGCAGCTTTTACGGCAAATAACCCTGCAAATACTTTCGATACCAAAGATTTATATGAGCGTATCGATTATATTTTTTATACCGAAAAAACTATAGAATATATAAGCGGAAAAGTACTAAATAGTTTTGGGCAAGCTTCCGATCATTTACCGATAGAAATGAAATTTAAGTTAAAGTAATTTTTTAAAAATGATTATTAGAAGCAATTTCCCGCTTTCCGCACTCGCTTTTTTTTTGAAGAAAAATCAAAAAAAAGAGCTCAAACAATTGCTACAATCGGGGCTAGGCATTTGTGCTATTTAAGAATATTTCAGCTATTAAAAGCCTGTTTTAACTTTATCTGAAAGAAGAAAACACGTCCTTACGGTGTTTTTACTGTTGATGTATTGTTGGACTAAATTTAGTATGATATTTATCTATTTTAAAAATAAATCTAAAATGGCAAAAATTAACACCCTAATTATAGTAGTTTTAGTAGTGTTTATTAGTGGTTTTTACACGATAAAAATGCCTCGTTCACAACTCGCTCCTGTATTTGGCGATAAAATAGATAGTTTAAACGGCGTTATGGTGTATTACAACGGACATGTAGGAACTATAAAAGGGCGAAATCGAGCTAAAGACGGCTATAATATTGGGTTAAAATATCAATGTGTAGAATTTGTAAAACGGTATTATTATGAATATTTCAAACATAAAATGCCTAATAGTTACGGACACGCAAAAAGTTTTTTCAATACGCGTTTAAAAGATGGTAAATTAAATAAAGACCGAAATTTAATACAATATACCAATGCGAGTAAATGGAAGCCTAAAAAGAACGATTTACTAGTTTATAGCGGTACTATTTTTAATCGGTATGGGCATGTTTCAATTGTTTCAAAAGTAACGGATGGTAAAATTGAAATCATACAGCAAAACCCAGGTGTTTTAGGTAAATCACGAGTAGAATTTGATTTGAAAAAAGAAAATAATACCTGGAAAATTGAAAATAGTCAAATTTTAGGTTGGTTAAGGATGCGTTAGTTTTCAGATAAATGCTTTAAAATAAAAAACCTGAACAAATAAATGTTCAGGTTTTTGCGGTGGTGCCTCCAGGAATCGAACCAGGGACACAAGGATTTTCAGTCCTTTGCTCTACCAACTGAGCTAAGGCACCGTTGTGCTTATATAAAAGTAACAAATAAGTTTAGCAATTTTGCAATTGAAAAAATTATTGTGGTGCCTCCAGGAATCGAACCAGGGACACAAGGATTTTCAGTCCTTTGCTCTACCAACTGAGCTAAGGCACCAGTTTGCTACTTTCGTTTAGCGGGTGCAAATATACAACTCTTTTTTACTTACACAAACTTTTTGATGATATTTTTATTAAAAAAATGTAATGTAACTTTGAAATCTAAAAAAATACAACCATGAATTTGAGTATTGATATTGGAAATACAAGAGGTAAAATAGCTGTTTTTCAGAATGATATAATTGTAGAGGTTATTGTTTTTGATACTTCCGAAATTATAAAAATTATCGAAAAAATAATTTCAAAATATTTTGTTTCAGCAAGTATTATAGCTTCAGTAGCTAGTATTTCAGAAAAAACATCCGAAGAAATAAAAAAGAGATTAAATCCTATTTATTTGACAAATCAAACAAAAGTGCCTTTTAAAAACCTTTATGGAACACCAAAAACTTTAGGAGTAGATAGAATTGCACTCGCAGCTGCCGCCGTGAAAATTTATCCGAAGAAAAATATTTTAGTAATTGATGCCGGAACTTGTATTACTTTTGACTTTATCAATCATAAAAAAGAATATTTAGGAGGCGCAATTTCGCCAGGTATTGCTATGCGATATAAAGCTTTGCATCATTTTACATCAAAATTACCGTTATTAGAAACAAAAGAAGTTGATAATTTTATAGGATTTAACACAAATACTTCTATACATTCGGGAATTGTAAATGGTGTATGCAATGAAATAAATGGCATTATTGAGCAATATCAAAAAAAGTTTAACGATTTAACAGTTGTTTTAACAGGAGGTGACACCTTTTTCTTGGCTAAACAATTAAAAAGTGGCATATTTGCCCATCCAAATTTTGTTTTGGAAGGATTACATACCGTTTTGACATATAATTTAACAAATGATTAAGAAACTTATATCAGTATTACTTGTATTAAGTGCAATAACAACATTTGCACAAAGAAATAGTGCTTCGCCTTATTCTTATTTTGGAATTGGTGAAACTTTTGAAGGAGCAACTGTAGAAAATGTTTCTATGGGAAGAATTGGAGTTGCTTTAAATGATATGCATCATTTAAACTTTGTAAATCCAGCAGCAAATGCATCTTTAAGAGTTGCTACTTATGGCATTGGAGCTAGTTCAAATTTTTTAACACTACAAAAAGAAAATACTTCAAGTTCGGGGAGTTCAACAAGTTTACGATATGTTTCTTTAGGGTTTCCTGTAGGTAAAAAAGCAGGGTTATCGGTAGGTTTACAGCCATTTACATCTGTAGGATATTCATTATTAAATACGGAAAATAAAGATGAAATAACTTCTTTTAAAGGCGAAGGGGGAACAAACAAAATATATGCTAGTTTTGGTACTTATATAATTAAAGGACTTTCTGTTGGAGTTGAAGCAGGTTATGTTTTTGGAAACCTAGAAAATAACGTAATCTATCAAAAAAACGGACTTCCTTTAGCTACAAAATATCAAGATAAAATAGATGTAAGAGGTGGTGTTTTTAAATTTGGAGCACAATATAAAACTCTTTTGAATGATAAAATAAACCTATATACAGGTGCTTCTTTTGTTGTTAAAAGTGATTTATCGACTGATGGAAACAAAAAGATGTCTTCAATTATTTTAAATGTTTCAGGGAAAGAATCAGAAAAAAAGCAGTTTTTTGATAAATCTGTTAACGGAAACGTAACAACTCCTATGAAAAGTATTTTTGGTTTTGGTTTAGGAAAAGAAAATAAGTGGTATGTAGGAGTTAATCAAGAATTTAAAAGTGCTCTAAATACCGATAATAATTTAGCCGCTGATGGTAGCCAATATAAATATGATGATTCAAGTAGGTTGTCAATAGGAGGATATTATATTCCTAAAATCAATTCAATATCAAGCTACTGGAAAAGAGTTACTTATAGGGCTGGTTTGCGTTTTGAAGATACAGGGTTATTAATGCAAACAGGTACTGATTTTACAGAAATAAAAGACTTTGGCATAAATGTTGGATTAGGATTGCCATTGCCAAGACAATTATCGAATGTAAATATTGGCTTAGAGTACGGGCAAAAAGGAACAGTTAGTAATAACTTAATAAAAGAAAAATATTTTAATGTTCGATTAAGTTTATCTTTGAATAGTACTAAGTGGTTTCATAAAAGAAAAATAGATTAACAAAACAAAACGATTAATAGGATGAAGAAAATTACGTATTTGCTAACAGGATTATTTTTGTTTGTGGCAGTAAACGGTGTCAAGGCGCAAGCAAGTCAAGAGTGTAACATGAAGTACAACCTTTTTAAAGGAGACACAAAAACAGGTAAGTATGATGCTGCCAAAATAAGTTTAGAATACTTATTAACAAATTGCCCAAAATTATCTGTTAATATTTATAAATACGGATCTAAAATAGCAAGTAAAACAAAAGATCCTGTCTTAGCTAAAAGAATTTATGAAGCGAGGTTACTAAATTTTCCTGTAAAAGGTGCTGCAAAAGCACATAGTGATTACGCAACTTATTTAGTGAAAAATAAATTAGCTACAGACCAAGAGGTTTTTGTGTATCTGAAAAAAGCATACGATATTTCTCCTAAAGATATGGGAGTAAAAAATATTTTTAGATACTTTAAATCAACAGCAGAAGCAAACAAAGATACAAATCCTCAAAAAGTTTTTGATACTTATGATGATGTAATGGAGTCTGTTAATGAAAAATTAGAAGATTACAATAAAAAAGTATCAAAATTACAATTGAAAGATTCTTTAGGAACTATTGGAGCTAGAGAAAAAAGAAATTTAAAAGCTTTTACAATTAATTCTACTGCTTTAGGACAAGTAGAAGGAGGTTTAGATGCTATGATTTCTAAAATAGCAACTTGTGAACGATTAATCCCTATTTATACTAGAGATTATGAAGAAAATAAAACCGATGGAGTTTGGTTAAAAAGAGCTGTTTCAAGAATGTATAATAAAGGATGTCAAACAGACCCTTTATTTGAAAAGTTAGCAAATTCATATGCTGAAACAACACAATCGGCTGATGCTTACAATTTCTTAGCAGGAGTTTTAGCTAAAAATGGTGATAAAAATGGAGCTACTCAAATGAAAAAGAAAGCTTTTGATTTAGAAACAGACCCATTTAAAAAGGCAAAATATAAATTAAGAGAAGCACAAAGTGCAGGAGGAAATAGAGGAAGAGCTTTAGCGTATGAAGCGTTAAAATATAACCCAAACATGGGGAAAGCATATTTATTTATCGCAAGTTTATATCAAAGAAGTGCCAATTCTTGTGGTGCTGATGAATTTGAAAAAAGAATGGTATATGTAGCTGCTTTAAACAAAGCTTTAAAAGCGAGTAAAGTAGATCCAGGATGTGGTGCTAATAGATATATTGCTAGCTATAGAAAAAATATGCCATCAAAAAAATTAGTATTCCAAAAAGGAGTTGCTTCAGGAGCAACGCATAAAATTGGATGTTGGATTGGTGAAACTGTTCGTATTCCATAATAAATATTGATGAAGCAAAATATCACAAATAAATGTAAAAGCATTGTTGCCATTTTTATGGTAACAATGCTTTTTTCATGCGTAAATTCTAAAAAAGAAGTACGAGATTTTTTAGCCGATAAAAATATGCCCGTAGGAACGGCTAAAAATATGTATCATGTTAAAAAAGATTCAGGGAAAATAACCTCTAAAACAAAAGCGCCTATTTTTCATGATTTTTCTAACCGTAAAGACCATCCTTATATGGAATTCCCAAAAGGAATTAAAATTGTTTCTATTGATAAAACCCAACGTGATTCAACAAGTATTTCGGGGAATTATGCCATAACATATACTAAAACGGCTATTTCTGAAATTAAAGGAAATGTGGTTATTTTAAATTATAAAGAAAATACCAAGTTAGAAACCAATCAGTTATTTTGGGATCAAAAAGAACATTATTTCTTTACCGAAGATGGTTTTAGATTAACAACATTAAATGATACTATCAATGGTTTTGGTTTTGAATCGAAAGAAAACTTAACCAAATGGATTGCCAAAGATATAACAGGAAATTTACAAGCTAACCAAAAATAAAACACAGGCTAAATACAAGCATAGATAAAATATATGAACACTTTTTGGAAATATTTACAATACGGCTACTTAGTTATTGGCGTACTTTTTTTTATTGAAGGGATTTTAAAATTTAATTCAGATAAAGAAGAAGCATTTATTATGTTTGGTTTTGGTATCTTTATTACTTTAATTTTCTTTTTTAAACGTCATTTTAGAAGAAAACTAGCCAAGAGAAATCAACAAAAATAATGGAATTTGAAATCATTGTAATTTTTGTATCAATATTATTTTCAGCCTTTTTTTCAGGAATGGAAATCGCTTTTATCTCAGCCAATAAATTACATATTGAATTAGAGAAAAATAGAGTAGGATTTTTACCTAAAATTTTAGCAATATTAACCGAAAAATCTTCAAAATTTATCACTACAATGCTAGTTGGTAATAATGTAGCTTTGGTTATATATAGTTATTTTATGGGGCGATTGCTAATACACTGGTTTCACTTGCTCTTACCAAGTAATATTATTTTTATAAACTATTTATTAGATGATTTAAGTTTGTTAACTCAAACAGTAATATCTACCATTGTTATTCTAATAACAGCAGAGTTTTTACCAAAAACAATGTTTCGAATTTATGCAAATGAAATGCTTAAGTTTTTTGTAGTTCCTGCCTATTTTTTTTACTTGTTATTTTATGGAATTACATGGGTTATTACTAAAATTTCTGATTTTTTTCTCTTCCTTATCTTCAGAATAAAAGAAAACGAAACTAAAACTGAATTTAGTAAAGAAGAACTAGGAAATTATATTGTAGAACAACTAGATAGGGGAAATGATGATGATATTGATTCAGAAATTCAAATTTTTCAAAATGCCTTAGAATTTCACAAGGTAAAAGCTCGTGAAATAATGGTACCTCGTACCGAAATAGTGGCTATTGATATGCACGAATCAGTAGAAAACCTAAAAAACATATTTATAACAACAGGTTTATCTAAAATATTGGTGTATAAAAATTCGTTAGACGATATTTTAGGATATATAAATGCTTTTGAATTATTTAAAAATCCTATGTCTATTAAATCAATACTATTGCCAGTTGAATTTGTGCCAGAATCAATGATAATTAACGATGTTTTAAACAGTTTAATGAAAAAAAGAAAAAGTATTGCTGTTGTTGTTGATGAATATGGAGGTACTTCGGGTATTATTACTGTAGAAGACGTGGTAGAAGAATTGTTTGGTGAAATTGAAGATGAACACGATAGCCAAGAATTGTTAGAAGAAAAAATAAACGATTTTGAATTTAATTTTTCAGCACGTTTAGAGGTTGATTATTTAAATGAAGAATACGATTTAAACATTCCCAAAGAAGAAGCTTATGAAACCTTAGGGGGGTTTATTATAAATTATACTGAAACAATACCCGAGCAAGGTGCTATTTTACAGTTAGATAAACTCTATATAAAAATACTAAAAGTAAGTGCCACAAAAATTGACGATTTGTATTTAAAAATTACCGATAAAGAAGCTTAAAAAAAACAGCTTTAAAAAACATTGTTTTATTTAAAGCGAAATTGTATTTTCGCTCACTGTTAATAAAATAAATAACGTATGGCAATTTTATCGAAAATTAGAGAACGTTCAATGTTCTTAATTCTTGTAATTGGTTTAGCACTTTTTGCTTTTGTATTAGACCCTTCTACAATATCAGACTTTTTTAATGCAAGTAAAGTAAATGAAATTGGCGAAGTAAATGGAGAAACCATCTCTCGTCAAGAATTTGCGGAAGCTTTAGAAGCATATAAAACACAAACAGGTAACCGTGTTTCTGAAATGCAGGCAGCAAAAACTGTTTGGGGAAATATTGTTAGACAAAAAATTTATAAAACTCAGCTAGAAGAAGCAGGAATTACTATTGGTGATGCTGATATTATGAATAGTTTATATGAAACAGAGTTTATACAAAATGATCCAAGGTTTCAAACTTCAAATATTTTAGATAAAAATAAACTAAAAAGTTATTTAGTTACAATTAAAGAAGAAAATGGTGCTGATTGGAGAAATTGGCAAAATTATATGGCTTCTTTAAAAAATAACCTTGAAAAAACAGCATACGATAATCTGGTTTCGGCTGGTTTAGGTGCATCTTTAAAAGAAGGTGAGGCACAATATTTAAATGCAAACACAAAAATTTCTGGTAAATATGTATATGTTCCTTACACGTCAATTAAAGATGATGAGGTAAAAATAACAACAAACGATATCCAAAATTATATTAGTAAGCATTCTGCAGAATTTCAAGTGGCTGCTTCAAGAGATATCAACTTTGTAAAGTTTGATATTAAAGCAACAACTCAAGATGAAACGGCTATTAAAGCACAAGTTGCTACTTTAATTGAAGATTCTGTAACTAAAGGAAATGTTCCTGTAAAAGGATTAAAAAATACGACTGATTATGCAGTGTTTTTATCAGAAAATAATTCTGATACAACACTTGATAACAATTACAAATTCAAATCTCAAGTACCACAAGTGGTAGCAGAAGCTATTTTTGAAGGTAAACAAGGCGATGTTTTTGGTCCTTATAAAGATGCAAATTATTTTAAATTATCAAAAATAACAACGGTAACTCAATTACCAGACTCTGCTAAGGCAAGTCATATTTTAATCCCTTTTGTTGGAGCTGCAAGCGCAGATGCTACGGTTACCCAAACAGAAGAACAAGCAAAACAAACTGCTGATAGTTTATTGGCAATTGTAAAAGGAAGTAGTGCTAAATTTGCTGCTTTAGCAAAAGAGTTTTCTTCGGATAAAGGTTCTGCTGAAAAAGGTGGTTTTTATGATTGGTTTGGTTATAACAGAATGGTTCCTTCTTTTAGAGATTTTGTTTTTGAAGGAAAAAAAGATGCTGTAGGGGTTGTAAAATCTCAATTTGGATTCCATGTAATTAAAATTGATGGTCAAAAGAATTTTCAGCCAGTGGTTAAATTAGCAACATTTTCTCGTAAAATTGAAGCTTCTGAAGCAACTGAAGATGCTGTTTTTAAAAATGCCGAAACATTTGCTTTAGCATTATCAAACGGTAAAAGTTTTGACGAAGTGGTAAAAGATAAAAAATTAACTTCTCAGCCAGCAATTGGTTTAAAACCTTTAGATGAAACAGTAGCAGGTATTGGAAAAGAAAGAGAAATTATTACCTGGTCTTTTAACAAAGAAACCAAAAAAGGCGCTTCTAAACGTTTTGATATTGAAGGTGGTTATGTAGTAGCAACTTTAACTGGTAAAACAGCAAAAGGTTTAATGTCGGCTGAAAAAGCAACTTCAAAAGTGCGTCCTATTTTAACAAACTTAAAAAAAGCTAAATTAATTGAAGCTAAAATTAATGGAGCTACTTTAGATGAAATAGCTAAATCAGTTTCACTAACTGTTAAAAATGCTACAGATGTAAATTTACAGTCACCAACAATTTCTGGTGTAGGGTATGAACCAAAAATAATAGGTGCAATGCTTAACGCTAAAGAAAATACTGTAATTAAAAATGTAGTAGGTGATAAAGGTGTTTTTGCTTTTCAAGTAACAGCTAAAAAATTACCAACAGCATTACCAAATTACGATTCTTTTAGAAAGCGTTTAGTAAACGAAAGAAAAAATAAAACATTCCAAATGTATGAAGCGATTAAAAAAGCATCAAACATTGAAGACAATATGACTTCTTTTTACGGAATCTAAAAACTAAATAAAATATTAAAAAGCCAAACAAATTTGTTTGGCTTTTTTTTTGTGCTTTTTTTAAATTTAAAAGGATTTACTATTGCTGATTATAATTAAAAGATTAATTTTGTATTTTATTAAGATTGAATAAAAATAAGTAGAAAAAATCAAAGAAAATGAAAAAAAGTAATTTAATTTTTAGTGTACTACTATTAGGGTTTTTAACCCTATTAACTATGGTTTCTTGTTCTGAAGATGAGCCAATCCCTATAGTAGATATCGAATTAAACAGTAAAGAATTAACGCTTACCGAAAAAGGAACAGCAGGAATTATCAATGTTTTAAAAGGGAATGGAGCTTATAGTGTAACTTCATCAGATAAAAAAATAGCGACAGCTAGTATAATTATTGATAAAGAAACTCAAAAAACAACAATTTCAGTAACACCTGTAAGCGCAGGAACAGCCACCATTACGCTTGTTGATGCTGCCGATAAAAAATCGGAAATTACTGTATTGGTAAAAACACCTGATGTGGCTATTGAAAAATCATTAGTAAATATTTTAGTAGATGAAATTGCTACCGTTAAAATTTTAGCAGGTTCTAGCCAGTATGAAATAAGTGTAAATAATAGCAATGTAACTGCCGAAATAGTAGGCATGGATATTAAAATTACAGGGAAAGTATTAGGAGAATCTGAAGTAACTTTAACTGATGTTAAAACTAAAAAAACCGCTGTAATAACCGTTAAAATTACACCAGCACCTGAATTAACTCTTGATAAAGAAAAAGTGGAGTTTATTTTAACACAAACAGGAACAGTAACTATTTTAACAGGAACAGCTCCTTATGTTTTAACAGATAAATATACTTGGAGTAAATCAGAATCAACTTATAAAATTGTAAATAAAGAGGGGCAAGAAGATGTTAATGGAAATATTATTGTTTTTGATAGTGCCAAAACAGCTTCAGATAGTTATGTTATTACCGATGCTAAATCAAAAGAAATAGATTTAGATGTAAAGGTATTTAAGGCATTAAGTGTATCGGAAACTGAATTAGAAATTCCAATGGGAAAATCGGTTGAAATAACTGTGGAGGGTAAAATAGATGCGATATCAGTAAGTTCAACAAATTCAAGTGTTGCAACTGCTGAAATAAAAGATGAATATGGCTCAAGTAGCCGTACAGTAGTTATAAAAACAACTCAAGTTGGTTCGGCAGAATTAACCTTTACCGATGGAGTTACCACAGAAAAAGTAACCGTAATAGTTGTTGCACCAAATCCATTAGCTATTTTTAATGATGATATTGAGGTAAACGCTACAACTCTTTATGATTTAAGCTATTTAGATTTAACTCTTCAAGGAGGAATTGGTGAATATGATGTTACTTTTAGTAAAGAAAATATTTTAACTTTTGATGAAATACAACAATCACCTTTAGATGATAGCAAGTATTATTTAAAATTAAATCGTAATTTTTCTGTTAGAAAAGGAGGTGAGGTAGTTGTTACGGTATCAAGAAAAGATGATGCTACTGATTCAAAAAGTTTTACAGTAAAATATAAAACATTAATATCAGCTTCAATTAAAATAAATGGTGTGGATGTTATTCAGAAAGATAGTTCAGAATACGGAATGGCGACACCTTATTTTACAGCAAATCAAGAAAAAAGTTATGATGTTTATGTAGCATTAGGTGCTACTATTGATTTTGAAATTTTTAATAATACTATTGATAATTGTACCGTAGATGCTTCAGGTTATGGTTCAGACCGTGGAGAAATTACTGGCGATGCTACTAAATTTAGTGTAAAAACACTAAAATCGGGTAATTATTATTTGTCGATAGTAAAAGGAAATCCTGATGATAAAAATAAAGAACAAGTACTTTTAATAACTGTTAGAATTCAATAATTAAATTGTTTTAGATAAAATTAAAATTTATATATACAAAAAGCAATCTCAAAATGAGGTTGCTTTTTTTTTCTAATTATTTTTTAAAAGAGATAAACGTCATGCTGAATTTATTTCAGCATCACATCAAAAGGAGAATTTTGGCAAATTAGCTAAATTAAAGTTGACGGACTCGAATTCTAGCCCCGATTGAAGCAATTGTTTGAGCTCTTTTTTGTTTTTTTCAAACAAAAAAAGCGAGTGCGGAAAGCGGGAAATAGCTCCAAAAAAAAAAGACAATCTCAAAACGAGATTGCCTTTTAAAAAAATGTATTTTAAAATATTCTAAGCATTCAAAGGCTGACCATCCCAGGCACCTTTTGCAGCTTCTTTTACAGCCTCTGAATAAGTTGGGTGACCATGACAAATTCTTGCCAAATCTTCGGCAGATGCTCTAAATTCCATGGCAACGGCAGCTTCCATAATTAAATCGGCAACACGTGCACCAACCATGTGAACTCCTAAAATTTCATCGGTATTTTTATCGGCTAAAACCTTTACAAAACCGTCTAAATCGCCACTAGCTCTAGAACGACCTAAAGCACGCATTGAAAATTTACCCACTTTATAAGCAACATCAGCATCTTTTAATTCTTGCTCTGTTTTACCAACAGCCGCAACTTCTGGCCAAGTATAAACAATTCCAGGAATTAAATTATAATCAATATGAGGTTTTTGCCCTGCTAAAAATTCAGCTACAACAACACCTTCTTCTTCGGCTTTATGCGCTAACATTGCTCCACGAACAACATCACCAATTGCATAAATATTAGAAACACTTGTTTGTAAATGGTCATTTACATCAACCATTCCTCTGTCGGTAAGTTTTACACCCGCTTTTTCTAAATCTAAGCCTTTTGTAAATGCCTTACGACCAACAGCAACTAAACAATAATCACCAGTAAAAGTAACTTCTTCGCCTTTTTTGTTAGTCGCTTTTACGATAACTTCATCGCCATTTCTTTGAACAGAAGTAACACCGTGATTGGCGTTAATTTTCATTCCTTGTTTCTTTAAAACTTTAGTAAGTTCTTTAGAAACATCAGCATCCATAGTAGGTGTAATTTTTGGAGCGTATTCAATTACCGTTACATCAGCACCTAAACGCTTGTAAACAGAACCTAATTCCAGTCCAATAACTCCACCACCAATAACTAATAAATGCTTAGGAACTTCTTTTAAATTTAAAGCTTCTGTAGAAGTGATAACACGCTCTTTATCTAATTCAATAAAAGGTAAAGTTGACGGTTTAGAACCTGTAGCAATAATGATATTTGTACCTTCAATTACTTCTGAAGTTCCATCATTTTTAGTAACTTTTACGTGTGTAGCATCTTCAAAAGAACCCAAACCTTCATGAACAGTAATTTTATTTTTGTCCATTAAATATTTAATTCCAGCAGTAGTAGTTTCTACAATATTATCTTTTCTTCCTACCATTTTGTTGAAATCGAAAGAAGGCTTTTCAACGGTAATTCCGTGTGCATCAAAATGATTTACAGCATCGTGATAATGATGTGAAGAATCTAACAATGCTTTTGAAGGAATACATCCAACATTTAAACAAGTTCCTCCTAAAGTCGAGTATTTTTCGATAATAGCTACATTAGACCCTAATTGTGCCGCTCTAATAGCTGCAATATATCCACCAGGACCAGAACCAATAACGATTAAATCATATTTCATAAGTCGTATTTTTAATATTTATGTTTTGCTGATAAAGTTACAAATTATCAGTTTTATGTTTAGTTTTTAAGTTGAAAATCAAGAATAATACTTGCAAAATTACATATAATAGTTGATTTGCTGAAGTATGTATTCGATTAGTTTTTACCAAAAAATAACATTAAATATCCTAACTTTGAAGCCTTATGAAGCAATTATTAATTATCGGATATGTTTGGGTAGAACCAAACTCTTCTGCGGCAGGAAGCAGAATGTTACAATTAATTGAATTATTTAAAAAAAATGATTATAAAATAACCTTTGCATCGCCAGCACAAAAGGGCGAAAAGGCGTTTAATTTATCAGAAATTGATGTAAATGAAGCGTCAATTGCATTAAATTCGGCTTCTTTTGATGATTTTATCAAAAACCTAAATCCGTCAATTGTGCTTTTTGACCGTTTTATGATGGAAGAGCAATTTGGTTGGCGTGTTGCCGAAAATTGCCCTGATGCGATACGTATTTTAGATACCGAAGATTTACATTTTTTACGTAAAACCCGTCATCAGCAATTAAAAAAAGGTCAAAATTTTTCTACGGATGCGTTGTTAAAATCTGTGGATGCAAAACGAGAAATTGCGTCTATTTTAAGATGTGATTTGAGTTTGATAATTTCTACGTATGAAATGACATTGCTTAAAAATGTTTTTAAAATTGATGAAAATTTACTGTATCATTTGCCTTTTTTATTAGATGAAATTGATGATAAAATCATCAATAATTGGAAATCTTTTAAAGAGCGAGAAAATTTTATATTTATCGGAAATTTTTTTCACGCTCCAAATGTGGATGCCGTTTTAACGTTGAAAAATTATATTTGGAAAGAAATTCGGAAGCAACTTCCAAAAGCCGAAATTCATATTTATGGAGCGTATGCAACTCAGCAAATAAATCAATTACATAATAAAAAAGAAGGATTTTTAGTAAAAGGTTTTGCTTCGGATGCTATAGAAGTTGTAAAAAATGCAAAAATTGTTTTAGCTTCAATACGTTTTGGAGCAGGCATCAAAGGGAAATTAACAGAAGCGATGATTTGCGGAACGCCAAGTGTTACTACAAATATTGGAGCAGAAGGAATGCACGATACTTTGCCTTGGAATGGTTTTATTGAAGATGATTTTGAAGAATTTGCCAATAAAGCGGTAGTAATTTATTCTGATGAAAATCAGTGGAAAAAACACCAAGAAAACGGCATTGAAATTATCAATACTATTTATGACAAAGAAAAAATTGAAGTTCCTTTTATAAATCAGCTAAAAAAAATCCAAGAAAATTTAAGCGAACATCGCACACAAAATTTCCTTGGAAGTTTATTACAGCATCAAACCATGCAAGCCACAAAATACATGAGCAAATGGATTGAAGCTAAAAATAAGGTGTGATTTTTGATGTAACCTATCAAAAAAATCAGATGTTTAAAAAAATACTTTTTGCTTTTATTGTATTAACTTTAATAATTTCATGTTCTTTTAAAAGAGTTGTTTGTACGTATAATTATAACACGGTTGCCCACGGAATTGATTTTAAAAACACCAACAGTACCAACGGAAAATGGGCATTAAATATGTTAAATATTCGTGGAATTAGGGGAACTGTTGATGATAATTTAAACACTATTGTTTTTGATAAATTTATGATTTGGACGAAAGGAAAAGTGGTTAAAAAAGAAAATTTTAAAGATAATCAAGGGAAGCAATATCCTTTTGAAATTTCAGAAAACCCTACAAAAGAAGATTTAATAAATTTTAAAAAAACAACAAATTATAATTATTTAATCAATATTTTTTTGCTAGAAGATACCCAAAAATCTAAAAATAGAGAAATAAAAGTAGTTATAAATATTTATGATTTAGGGAGTCAAAAAATGATGTTGAGCCAAGAAGTAATTGGTTTTTTAGATAAAGAAAATGGAACAGATATTGGGGGTGATTTTAAGGTTAATGTGATACCCGATATGATGTATAAAATATTGACAAAAGGGCTTAAGCGAATTGAAAAAAAATCTATTTATTAATTTTTTATCATCATGGTTTGTAATTTAAAAATCAAAAAAAATCTAATATATTTTTAAATATATCAGATTTTTAGGCTTTCGTAATTACTGAATTTTAATATCAACCGATGTTCTACTTTGCCAACCCGTAATATCAATTACTGAAATTTGACAATGATAATCACCTGAATCAATATTTGTAGGAATTGAAATTTCTTGTGAAATTTCATAAGTTTTAGGATTGTTTGTAATATCATAATTTTCCATAAAAATAAGCGGAGAAACAGGCGTTTTTATAGGGCTTAAATCGCACAAACTTCCTTGGTCATCGTGTGTATGATGGTCAAAATTATTATGAATATCAATGGCATAGGAAGCCAAACCGATATTATCGGCAACTTTTACTTTTATCGTGTATTTTTTACCTTTTTTTAATACGGTACAGGATTGTGGAAATCCACCAGTATAATTAATGCTAATACTTGGTTTTTCTTTGTCAATTTCTTCAGATGTATCGTTACAACTTATCAGAAATAAGCTTAAAAATAATAAAATTCCTGTTGATTTGATGGTTGATTTTAATAACGTCATTTTATATAATTATTATAATAAAGCCTACAAGAAAGAAATTCAAGTAGGCTTTTTTAATGTTTATTACTTGCTGCTTATTTTACTGTTAATGCGTACGATTTAATTACTCGTTCCTTGTTTTTATCTTGAACAATAATATCTAAATCGTATGTTTTATTTGATTTTAAAGCATTGGTAATCATTAATTTTTCGTTTAGGTTGATTTCTTTAATATTTTTATCAGAATAATTAAATTCTTTTTCGATATGATATTTCCAACCTTCTCCTTCTATAAATTCTGAAACTGATACCACTACATTTTTTATAGATTCTCTTGATTTTATAAGCCCTTGAATGTTTAAATTTTCACCAATAATAGCTGTTTTATCATTGTTACTAGCAGTTCCGTATGTAATATCTTTTAGTAAAATATCATAAGGCATTACTTTTAAAACATCTTCTCTTGTTTTCTTTTTCCCTTTTTCATCTTCCACAGTTATTGAAAAAATATAATCGGTAGCTTTGGCATCGTAAGAAATATCGACATGTTTATGAAAATTTACTTCTTTAGCGCCTTGATAACCTTCTGTAAATAGTTCTTTTAGTTTCCAATCGCCCTTTACGCTATCTTTTAAATAAATTTCAACAAGAATATTTTTAATTTTTTCATCTGCAAAAATTCCTGCTCCGATATGGATATTTCCTCCTTGTTTTATGGTTTTATCGCTACTATGCCCAGCGCCAAATTCTAAATTAATAATTCCTAAAGCGGGTGCTACTATAATTTCTTCTTTTGTACAAGAAATCATGGTTATTGCAAATACAGTTGCTAAAATAAAGATGTTTAAAATTTTTTTGTAATTCATTTTAATTGGTTTTATTATTGATTTTGGTTATTATTAATTTTGATTATTGCGATTATTTTATGTTAAAAAGAACAGATAGTTTTACCATTTCTTTTTCACCTTTTTCTTGTACATAAATGTTTAGCCAATATTCTTGTTTTGGTGATTCTGCTAATAAATCATAATGATAATGTATGTGCGGATTTTTAATTCCTTCATATAAATTTTTAGGAAGTATGGTTACTACGCTATTCCATTTTCCGATGGCTACTTTTTGGTTAGCTCTCCATTCTTTAAACCATAATTCATACTTAATTTGTGTTACCGTATTTGGTTCAGAAATATATTCAAATTCAGTATGTAGTTCATCTTCACCAAAATTTACAGTATTATTTTCGCCAATTTCTAAGTGTTTAAATTTTTGAAGAATACTTAATTTTTTAGTGATAACACTTTTTGTTCCGTCTTCATGTTCAACGGTAATTTTAAAGTTATAAATGCCTGTAGCAGCTTTAAATGAAGGGTTTTGCTTGTTTTCTTCATCAAAATATAAATGATAATGAATGTGTGGATTTAATTGATTTTCATAATTTTTAACAGGAACTACATGATTTTTCAAGCCCCAAATTACTTCGCCTTTATTGGCTTTGGATGTGTTATAATCTTCAACATCGAAATAAATTTTAGTTACTTTACTTGTTCCTAAATAGTCAAATTCAATATGAATATCTACGTTTGATTGTGGCAAAATAAAATCAGAATTACCAATTTCTAAGCCTTTAAATCTCTCTTGATTGATATTTTCTTCAAAACTATCAGGCGTTGGATCTTCGTTATTACACGATATAATAAAAAAAGAAGTTACTAGTAAAAACAATGTTTTAAATGTGTTTTTCATGGTGTAAAAATTAAAATGTTTGAATAAAAAAGTGATTATAATTAAGTTGTTTAAAATGTTTGTATAATACTTATTGAAAAATTTCTATTAGGTTCAGGAACTTCAATTAATCGATAAAAACTGGTGTGGTTAAAAACTGTTTTATTGAAAATATTATTTAATTTCCCTTGAATTTTTAGCGGATTTTTTTTCGAAAAAACTGAAATATTAGAGTGTAATCCTGCATTAATTACGGTAGCTCCATTGGTTGGTTTTTCAGGAGGAACAATATCATGTTGATTTACTGTGCTTCTTAGATTCGAGAAAAATTTAGTTTTTTCAAAAAATGCCCAATCCTTAAAGGTGTATTCAAAAGAAAAAACACCTGTTAATGGCGGCGAAAACGGCAGTGCAAAATTCTTCTTTTCACCGTTTAATTGTCTCGATTTTACGTATTCTAAAGAAGCAGTAAAGGCTATTTTTTTAATAGGAGTATATTCTAAGGTAATTTCGCCACCATATCTAAAAACCTTATTTTGAGTATATTTATATTTCTGAAGCGTTTCATAATAGCCAGAAGTTGGGGTTAAATAAATATAATTATCAAAATAATTAGCAAAAGGCGTTAGTTGAATACTTGCTTTTTTAAAATTATTAAATTTAGAAAAATCAGCTTTAAATTCTGTATCTATTTGATACGAGCTTTCGGGTTTTAAATCAATTTTTCCTTGCTCATATCGATACATATGATAATTTACGCCATTAGAAGCAAGCTCATTGGCTAGCGGAATTCGAAAACTTTTACCAATATTTATTTTATAAAGCGTATTTTTTAACAAATAACTAATTCCTGCGGATGCACTAAAATTATCAAAATGCAAGTTGTTTTTTGTGGAACGCTGTAGTTTTTGCATCGAAATAACACCATTTTTATTAACAGGAGATACAAATGATTCGTAATAGGGTTGTGTTTTTAGGTTTCCGTAATCGTAACGAATACCAGCATCAATATGTAAATTGGTATTAATTTTTAGTTGATTATATACAAAAGCTCCCATAGTAAAACGGGTATATTCAGGAATAAGAAAGCCCCAACCAGCAATTTTATTATGCTGATATTCTACATTAATTCCTATTGCTATTTTATAATTATCAAAATAATAATTCTCATTTTTGATATTAAAATTATAGGTATTTTTATTAAAACGGCGTTCCATAGTGCTTGTCGGTTTTGACATATATCCGTGTGCAATAGGCTCAGAATGTTCTTCTCTATCATTTTTTTGAAAACCAATTTCGATATCTAGCATGTTGTTTTTAAACGTAAAATGGGTATTGTTATTTATTTTAAAATGATTTACTTTATGAAGTGGTAAATCAATATCGTTGCTACTTTTATCGTAATCAATTTTAGAAGTTCGCACTTCTAGCCCGTGAGCATTGGCAAAAAAACCGTTTTTAGCATCAACATTGCTAATGTAAGTGGTGGAGTTCAGGGCATCATCGGTATATCCTAAACTAAAACCGATATTATGATTTTTCCCTGCGGTATTTCGCAAATAATTTTGATGTAAATCAAAAATATAATTGTCATACGTTATTTTATCAACAGGCACTTTGTAATCGCCATATTGCTGATGCGTAATTCGAGTTTTATAATACCAATGTTTGTAGCGTTGCTTTACACCGAATGAAATTCCGTATAAATTATTGTTATTTTTATGAGTGATATTCACTTCTCCTGCTAAAGAATTTACATCGGGTAGGGTATTATTTTTGATATTAATGACCCCCGCAATAGCATCAGAACCGTACGTTAACGAAGCTGCTCCTTTGGTAATTTCAATACTTTCAACATTGTATTGATCAATTTCTAAACCATGATCGGCACCCCATTGTTGCGCTTCATGTTTTATACCATTTTCAACCACCACAACCCTGTTAAAACCAAGCCCTCTTATAGTAGGTTTTGACTGCCCCGAACCAATAGTTATCGCACTAACTCCTGGTATATTTTGAAGTGTTTGCATTAGGCTATTATCCCTATTTTGAGCTAAAAATTCCGTGTTAATTTTTTGCTTATTGCCACTGTATTTAATAAAACTTTTCACAGGTTTTTGTGTAATAGTAACCTCGTTTAATATGGCGTTATCTGGTGTAAGCGGAATGATTAGTAGGGCATTTTTTTTAGAAAAACCAACTGTTTTTTGATAATTAACATAGCCTACGTGCGTAATTCTTAGCAGTTTTTTAGGGCTTTTTTCTTCGGATATTTCATCAGATATTTGATGAAATATAGCATTTCCGTTAAGGTTTGTATAGGTGTGTTTCCTCCCGATGCTCACATGAGCATTAGGTAGCACTTTATGTGTTGTTTTATCAATTATAGTTATAGTAAGATCCTGCTTTTTTTGAGAAAGCATTTTTTGACTAAAAAATAAAAGATGAAACAATACACAAAATAAAGCGCTGAAGCTTTGTTTTGTCATAATGATCTAAAAAATAATAAAAAGTAAGTGGTTGTTTTACAGTTGAATAGAGGTTTTTTAAACGGGTATTTAATGCTGAAACAGATTGAAGAATAGATATTTATACCGATAAATAAATCACACAAAAACATCATCAACTAATTTAGGTTGATTATTGTATAATAGCTAAATAAAAAGCATAAATATTTAAGCAATAGTAGGCGGTGCTCTTAATCTTTTAATGGAAGAATAACAAAAAGATAAGGTTATTGATTTATAATTTTCAATAACAATTTTATTAGCAGTAAAAGTTACTGCTTCGGTAAAAATATTCGATGAAAAATTAAACGAAGAAAACGCAAAGTAACATACATCACAATGATCGTTTACAGACTCGTGTAAGTGTGTTAATTTTTCTTTACAATTATGGTGCTCATCATTTTCATGATGATGGCTTGCTTTAACAATACTAGGAAGCATAAGAAGAAACACCAAAAATATAGCGGTGATTTTACTTAAGAAACTATTTTGTTTTACGACCATTTATTTATTAAAAAAAGCAAAGGTAAGTTATAAATTAAATAAGGAGTAAATAGTTCTGTTAAAATTTGTGTTTTTTTACGAGATATGTAAAATCAATAATTACGGATTATAATTTTATAATCCGTAATTATTGATTGTTTATTTTTTATGAAATTAATCCAGCACGTTTTAAAAGTGCATCTGGTTTTGGTTCTTTTCCTCTAAAGCGTTTGTATAATTCCATTGGTTTTTCAGTTCCACCTTTTGAAAGTACATTTTCTTTAAATTTAGTAGCAACTTCTTTGTTGAAAATTCCTTTTTCTAGGAAATACTCAAAAGCATCAGCATCTAAAACTTCCGCCCATTTATACGAGTAATATCCAGCAGAATATCCTCCTTGAAAAATATGAGAAAAAGCGGTACTCATACAATTTTCGGCAACTTCAGGATATAATTTAGTATCAGCAAAAGCATTATTTTCAAATTCTTTAACTGATTTAATTGTTTCTGGTGATTCGTTACCGTGCCATTGCATATCTAATAATCCGAAACTTAATTGACGTAAAGTTTGCATTCCTTCATGAAAACTAGCCGATTCTTTAATTTTATCAACATATTCCATCGGAATTGTTTCTCCAGTTTCATAATGCTTTGCAAATAATTCTAAAGCATCTTTTTCGTAACACCAATTTTCTAAAACCTGACTTGGCAATTCTACAAAATCCCAAGAAACCGAAGTTCCTGATAAACTTGTGTACGTTGTATTAGCAAGCATTCCATGAAGTGCGTGTCCAAATTCATGGAATAGGGTAGTGACTTCGTTAAAAGTTAATAAAGAAGGTTTTGTTTCGGTTGGTTTGGTAAAATTACAAACAATAGAAACTTGCGGACGCTCGTTAATATCATTTTTAATTTGTTGCGATTTATAAGAAGTCATCCAAGCACCGTTTCTTTTTCCTTTTCTTGGGTGAAAATCAGCATAAAAATGTGATACAAAATTTCCGTTAGTATCGGTAACATTGTATGTTTTTACGTCTTCGTGATATTTATCTATTGATGTAATTTCTTCAAATTTTAAATCGAATAATCTATTTGCTATTTCAAAAGCACCATCAATTACATTTTCTAATTTGAAATAAGGCTTCAATAATTCTTGATCTAAAGAAAAAAGTTCTTTCTTTAATTTTTCAGAATAATAAGCGCCATCCCATTTTTGAAGCTCATCGATACCGTCTAATTTTTTAGCGTAGGCTTCTAAATTATCAAATTCACGTTTTGCAGCAGGTTTTGCTTTTTTCAATAAGTCATTAGAAAATGATAAAACTTTTTCAGGATTTTCCGCCATTCTTTCTTCTAAAACAAAATGAGCATGGGTTTTATAACCTAATAAATTAGCTCTTTTATAACGAAGATTTACAATATCTAAAACGACTTGTTCATTATTGTATTTATTATCTTGAAAAGCTTTTTTACCAGCTGAAATAGCGAATTTTTTACGTAATTCTCGGTTATCAGCATAAGTCATAAAAGGAATATAACTTGGATAATCTAAGGTAAAAATCCAACCTTCTTTTTCTTTTGATTTTGCAATTTCTGCAGCTGCTTCTTTTACACTTTCTGGTAATCCTGATAAATCATTTTCATCAGTTAAATGCATTTGAAAAGCATTGGTTTCTGCTAAAACATTTTCACCAAATTGTAATGATAATTTAGATAATTCTGCATCAATTTTACGTAATTCTGTTTTATCAGCATCGTTTAAATTAGCACCATTTCTAGCAAAACTCTTGTATTGCTTGTCTAATAACGTTTGTTGCTCTGGTGTTAAATTTAAAGAATCTTTAGTTTGATAAACACTTTTAACTCTATTAAAAAGAGCTTGATTTAAAGTAATGTCATTTCTAAACTCACTTAATAAAGGTGAAATATCTTTTGCTATTTTTTGAATTTCATCATTAGTTTCAGCAGAATTTAAATTGAAAAAAATTGATGTAATTTTATTTAATTTTTCCCCTGTAAAATCTAAAGCAACAGTTGTATTTTCAAATGATGGAACATCAGAATTTTTAACAATTGTGTTAATTTCTTCTTTTGCTAATTCGATTGCTTTTTCAATAGCTGGTTTATAGTGTTTTTCTTCTATTTGAGAAAAAGGAGGTGTTTTAAAATCTTGTAATAAAGGATTCATTAAATAAGTGCGTTTTAAAATGAATAAAAAAGTAAAAATAATGAAATTTACTTGTAGTAAATAATGTATTGTTGCGTAAGTTTTTTAAAAAAGTACCTTTTTAAGTACTTTTTTGTATATTTGTACTATGGAAATAGTAAATTATACAGACTTTCGTTCAAATTTAAAATTTTGGTTTGATAAAGTAGTCAATGATGTAAGTGATATCATTATCAAGCGTAAAAACGGTAAAGATTTAGTTTTAATATCATTGGATGAATATAACTCATTAAAGGAAACGACCTATTTGTTAACAGGAAAAAACAGAGATATTTTGTTAAATTCTATCAAAGAACTTGAGCAATACAAAGGTGTTCAAAAAAACTTAATCGAGTAGATGAAATTAACGTGGTCTACTTCTTCTTGGGAAGATTATTTATTTTGGCAGAAAGTCGATAAGAAAATAGTAAAGCGAATTAATGAACTTATTAAAAACTGTATGCGAACACCTTTTGAAGGTATCGGAAAACCTGAAGCTTTAAAAGGTGATTTACAAGGTTACTGGTCAAGGCGTATAACATCAGAACATCGATTGGTTTATAAATACGAAAATGAACAACTATTAATAGCAGCTTGTCGTTATCATTACCGCTAAGTAAAAAACCTCACCAATTTTTAAAATTGATGAGGTTTGATATTTATAAAGATTTACTTTTTATTTACGTACTCTTTCAGACGCTTTTTCAACCTTTAGTTTTAATTCTTCTTTATAAGCGATAATTTTATCTAAAATTGTAGCATCCGAAGCACCAATAATTTGAGCTGCTAAAATACCTGCATTTTTAGCACCATCTAAAGCAACAGTTGCAACTGGTACGCCTCCTGGCATTTGTAATATTGATAAAACAGAATCCCATCCATCAATAGAATTTCTGCTTTTTACAGGAACTCCAATAATTGGTAACGGACTCATAGATGCTACCATTCCTGGTAAATGAGCCGCTCCACCTGCACCTGCAATAATTACTTGAATTCCACGTTTGTGGGCATTTTTAGAATAATCAACTAATTTTTCAGGAGTTCTGTGAGCAGAAACAATATCTACTTCTATTTTGATATCAAAGCTTTCTAAAATATCGATTGCTTCTTGCATGATTGGAAGATCTGAATCGCTTCCCATTATAATACCTACCATAATTTTATGTTTTTGTGTTGTTTTTTTATTGAATTTCAGGAAGTAATTCCCAAATATTGATATTAAATTCTTCGTTGATAGCTCTTAAATAATTAACAGCATTAATATCGTCATTAATTAATGTTTCAAAGAAAATAGTTGCAGATTTACCAGAAAGTTTAATATATACTTCTTTTCTCTTTATATATTTTTTTCTTTCCTCTGCTAAAAGAAGGTCATCTAATTGAAGTAAATCAATAAGATTTTTAGCTTCAATATCGTTTGCATCTGCTAAAAAATAATGACCATCTTGGTATAAAATTCTATCTTCAAAAGTGGCATCTGTTGGATGTAAAATAGGTTGAAATTTCTCCCATTTAGAAGATTTTTCTTTATTCCATTGATGTTTTACTAAAAACCAATTTTGATAAGAATCAGCTTCTTTTCCTTTTAATGTTGGGTTAAAATGCTCGATATCTTTCGCATCTGTTCTGCCAATATATTTTTCTGTATAAGCACAAAATCCTTTTTGCTCTTTGTATAAAATATTAGAAATTTTTTTATTATTTGCAGAATTTCCAACAATATAATTTAAGTTTTCTTTTAGAATTTTAGAATCCTCTTTTTTTATGCTTCTTTTCATACCTAAAAATTATAAGTATCTCCTAGTTTCATAAATTCAAAAAGCATCTTTTTCTTCTTTTCAGTATCTTTTTCCTTTGGAATAGCCTGTTTTAAATTCAGGTATTTTTTGTAAGCATTTTGCCCGTGTTTATTGTAATAATTAATTCCAAAATCATTTTTTAACATATCGTTTGGGTCATCGCCAATAGGAGAACTTCCTCTTTTAACAGCAACTTTTCCATCGGTATCAAAATATAAAATAAAGCGTTCTTCAGGTTCAAAAGAAGCAGCAATAAAAGGAGAATGTGTGGCTACAATAAACTGCGCATCTGGAGCAAGGTTTTGATAATTTTCCATCAAAGACATTTGCATATCAGGATATAAAGAACGCTCAGGTTCATCCATTAATATAATTGCATCTTTGGTATTTAATTTGAATAACGGCAAAAAAGAAAGTAATAATCCTTTAGTTCCAGTACTTGTGTGTTGTATCGGAATTATTTCTTCATTTCTTTTATTGATGATAGGAATGGAATATTCGGTATTAACTAAGTCAACTTCTAAATTTAATTTTTCTAATAACGGATTAAATTTATCAGCAAATTCCATTAATTTATTAGGGTTTTCTTTTTGCCATTTTGAAAACTCAATACTTAATTTTTTTTGGTCATTTAATAAACCTTTATGAATCAGTTCCGACATTTTTTGAGTAAACTTTTTCCTGTACTCAAGAATGTCTTTTATAAGTGATAACAATATTTCTTTTGAAACCTTATTATCAAAAATGTGAATTAATTTATCGGCATCATCATTGGTTATACTAGGATATTTTTCAATTAAATTTATAGGGTTTTCTGTAAATACTTCAATATTTTCATCTGAAATAATATTTGCTTTGAAAAATAAGAGATTTGATTTATGGCTATAAGGAATTAAATGACCTACCATTCCACCTCCATTTCCCATCATCTGTTTATATTCAAGCTCTTTATAAGTAGTTACTTCATTTTTAATTTTATAAATATCATTTTTGAAATTTATAATCAATTCACCTTTTAATTGTTTTGTAAAATTATTTATAGAATAAAGAGTTTCATCAATTACCTCTTGATTTAAAGCTTGTTCTATTTTCGAAAATAACAACTCCAGTAAATTAGTTTTTCCAGTAGCACTTTGCCCAATAAAACAAATTTTATCTAAAGGCTCACCTTTTCGTTCTCCACTTTGATAGGTAAAATCAAAATCTAGATTTTCTAGGTGTTTATACTGTGCTATTTTTAATTTTGAAATCTTCATTTTTGGAGTTGAATAAAAATATTATTTACTAATAACTCTAATTGTTTCTTTTACTTGTTGTGCAACTTGTCTTGCGATATCAATATCTTCATTAACAATTGTTACGTGTCCCATTTTTCGGAAAGGTTTTGTAGTCTTTTTTCCGTAAATATGTGGAGTAACACCATCAATTTTTAAAATTGTACTCATGTTTTCATACACAACATCACCTGTATATCCTTCTTCACCAACTAAATTTACCATAATTCCGGCAACTTTACTATCGGTATTTCCTAAAGGAAGGTTTAAAATACTACGTAAATGTTGTTCAAATTGATTGGTATAACTTGCTTCAATTGAATAATGTCCAGAATTATGAGTACGTGGAGCTACTTCATTTACTAAAATTTCATCAGTTGAAGTTTGAAACATTTCAACAGCTAATAATCCGACGAAGTCTAAAGTTTTAGCAACTTTTAAAGCAACTTCTTGTGCTTTTTTAGCTACTGATTCATCTATTCTAGCAGGACAAATAACATATTCAACCTGATTTGCTTCTGGATGAAATTCCATTTCAACGACAGGATATGTTTTGATATCGCCATCAGAATTTCTAGCAACTATAACAGCTAATTCGTTTTTAAAAGGGACTAATTTTTCAGCAATACATTCACCTTCAGGTAAAGATTGTAAATCATCAGAATTACGAACAACTTTTACACCTGTACCATCATAACCAAATTGTGCTGCTTTCCAAACAAAAGGAAATTCAATAAGTTTGTTTTCGTATGCTTTTTTTAATTCATCAACAAAAGCAAAACGAGAAAAATCAGCCGTAGGAATTTGGTTTTCTTTATAAAAAGTTTTCTGACGTGCTTTATTTTGAATAATTCTTAAGTTAGCAGGTTTTGGAAAAATAGTTAAACCTTCAGCTTCTAACTTATCAAGTGCATCAATATTAACATTTTCTATTTCAATAGTTAATACATCTACTTTTTTACCGAAATTGTAAACGGTATCAAAATCAAATAAGTCACCTTGATGAAATTCATTACAAATTTGTGCACAAGGCGCTTCGTTGTTATCACCTAAAATAACGGTGTAAATATCAAATTTTTGTGTTTCGGTAAGTAGCATTCTACCTAATTGACCGCCACCGAGAACACCCAGTTTAAAGTCTGAAGAAAAATAATTTTTCAAGGATAAATATTTTAATATGTTGTTGTTACCGCAAAAATAAGAATCTTAAGTCTAGTATAAATAAAATTAACGAGATAATCTTAATTGTGAGCTATTAATAGGTGTTACAAAATACATTAAAGCACTACATCCTTGGTTATCAATAGGTGCTCCGTTAGTTAAATAATTGTATTTTTTATTATCACAAGGACATTTAATATGAACTCCATCAAAAGACATTAAATCAGCACAATTATTTTCAGGACATTGTTGGTCAAAAGCTTTATAACCGTTAGTTCCTGTTCTAAAAATAAAAATATTACGACCTTGAATTTTATTTTGAGAGCTACCATTAGGAACTAATAATCCTTGAAATTCTGGTAATGTTAAATCGATAATTGTATTCATTTCTATACTTGTAAAACAATTATTAACAGGTACATTATCAGAACAGCTGATGGTAATTATTAAAATAAAAAGGTAAAATATTTTTTTCATTATTTAAAAATTGAGTTTATTAAGGAAAGTTACGAATTTACAAATATTTTGTATATTTGTAAAGCAATCTCATTCCTATCGGTATGAGATTTTTAAATTAAAAATTATGAGTGAAGTATCATATTATAGTGCAGAAGGATTAAAAAAATTAAAAGACGAGTTATCACAACTAGAGCATGTTGAAAGACCAAGAGTTTCTCAAGAAATTGGTGATGCCATAGATAAAGGAGATTTAAGTGAAAATGCAGAGTATCATGCTGCAAAAGAAGAGCAGTCTTTATTAGAAACTAAAATTGCGAAGCTTAAAAATGTAGTTGCGAATGCTCGTATTATTGATGAGAGTCAGTTAGATTTATCTAAAATATTGATTCATTCTATCGTAAAATTAAAAAATACAACTAACGGTATGGAGTTTACATACACTTTAGTTGCAGATTCTGAAACTGATATTAAGAAAGGTAAATTATCAGTAAATTCACCTATAGGAAAAGGATTGTTAGGGAAAAAATTAGGCGATATTGCCGAAATTAAAGTACCTAGTGGTATTATGAAATTTGAGATTATGGAAATTTCTAGATAATAATACATACATAATATTTTTTAATAAAAGTATTGCATCTGCAATGCTTTTTTTATTTTTACAAAACACTAAACATTAAAATAATATAACAGATGGCAAGTATTTTTACCAAAATAATTTCAGGAGAAATTCCTTCATATAAAATTGCAGAGGATGAAAATTTTATTGCTTTTTTAGATATCAATCCGAATGCAAAAGGACACACTTTAGTTGTACCTAAAAAAGAAGAAAACAAGCTTTTTGATTTATCGAAAGAAGAATATACTAATTTAATGGATTTCTCTTACCGTGTAGCAAAAGCGATTGAAAAATCGATTCCTTGTAAACGTGTAGGAATGAGTGTAATTGGTTTAGAAGTACCACATGTTCATGTACATTTAATTCCTTTAAATGCTATGTCAGATATTCAATTTATTGAAAAAGTAAAATTATCTGAACAAGAATTTTTAGCATTATCTGAAAGTATCGCTAGTAATTTTGAGTAAAAAATAAAGGATTATTAAACCTTAATTAATGAAATTTTAAAGGTTGTACCTTTATTTATTTCTGAATTTTGAACAGCTATTCTCCCTTTGTGATAATCTTCAATAATACGTTTTGAGAGCGATAAACCTAAGCCCCAACCACGTTTTTTTGTTGTAAAACCTGGGGTGAATATTTGTTTAAATTCTGATTTTTGAATTCCTTTACCAGAATCTGTAACTGTAATTTTTATATATTTAGGAGTGTCTTTAATTTTTAAAGATATACTACCTTTTCCTTGCATAGCATCAATAGCATTTTTAATTAAGTTTTCTATAACCCAACCATATAATTCTATATTTAATTGTGCGAAAAGTTCTTTTTTATCCGAAGAAAAAGAAAAATTAATTTGTTTAGAACTTCTTGATTTTAAGTAATTAAAGGCTTTTTCTGTTTCTGAAACAATATTGTATTTTTTTAATTTAGGTAAAGAACCAATTTTAGAAAAACGATTTGCAATCGTATTTAATCGGTCAACATCTTTTTCAATTTCAACAATATATTCTTCATTAACATTTTCAGACCTTAAAATAGCTATCCAACCTAATAATGAAGATAAAGGCGTACCTATTTGATGTGCAGTTTCCTTTGCCATACCTGTCCAAAGTTTATTTTGTTCGGCAACTTTACTAGATTTATAAACCATAAATACAATGGTTAAAAATAATCCTAAAATTAATAATAAGGCTAAAGGATAGTATTTTAGTTTGTATAATAAATCTGAATTTCGATAATAAAGATATTGTGTAATTCCAAAATATTCAATCATAATAGGGGAGTTTTGTCCTTTCATAATTGCTAATTGAGCTTTTAGATATTCGGGTTTTTTAGATTTTAGTGTATCTAAATTTCGATACAAATCAATATCACCATTTTTATTGACCAAAATAGTAGGAATATCATCAATAGTTTGGTATATTTTATTAATTAAATTGGTGTTTTCGTTTAAATCAGGATTTGCTGTTAGTTCTTTAAAAGCAGCCGCAAATATTTCAATTTTACCACGTTCTTCTTCTTTAAATTTTTGGAAAAAAATGTAGGTATTCCATAGGATAAAAGAGACAATTAATAAAGATATAAAAACGCTAATTCGTTTTGCCCAATAGGTGTTTTTAAAAAAAATCATGGTTAAAATATAAACTATTCATAAAATATTATAAGAGAATAACTTCATTTGTGAAAGCGTAGTATATTTACAGTAAAAAATAAATCAAATATGTTGTCATTAGATCCTAAAGAATTGCCCGTAGCAAAATTACATAGTTATTTATTAGGAGCCATAGCGCCCCGACCAATTGCTTTTGCAAGTACTGTAGATGCCGATGGAAAGCCTAACTTATCGCCTTTTAGTTTTTTTAATGTTTTTGGAGCAAATCCGCCGATGTTAATTTTTTCTCCAGCAAGAAGTGTAAGAGATAATACGAAAAAACATACCTTAGAAAATGCCGAACAAACAAAAGAAGTGGTTATAAATGTGGTTAATTATGATATTGTACAACAAATGTCGTTAAGTAGTGCCATGTATCCTAAAGGTGTTAATGAGTTTGAAAAAGCAGGTTTTACAATGTTATCTTCGGATAAAATAGCACCTTTTAGGGTTGCCGAATCACCCGTGCAATTTGAGTGTAAAGTAACCGATATTATTGAAACAGGAACGCAAGGTGGCGCAGGAAATTTAATTATTTGTGAAGTTGTTAAATTACATATTAATGAAAATGTATTAGCCGATGATGGAAGTATCGATCAGCATAAAATAGATGTGGTAGCTAGGGCAGGAGGAAGCTATTATACCCGTGCTAGAGATGGCTTTTTTGAAATACCTAAGCCAATTTCGGAAGTAGGAATTGGAGTTGATAAAATACCTACAGAAATTAGAAATAGCACTGTTTTAACAGGAAATAATTTAGGAATGTTAGCCAACGTAGTACAATTGCCTAATCAGGAAGCTGTTAATAACTTTGCGCAAGAACATCCCAAATATTTTTCGCTTACAATTGAAAAAAAACATACATTTGCACAGCAGTATTTAAAGAATAATGATGTAGAAAGTGCTTGGAAAGTACTTTTAATTAAATAGATAAGAATATGGAAGTTATTGGAAAGATTAAATTAATTAACGAAGCGCAAACATTTGGAGCTAGCGGATTTAGAAAACGTGAATTAGTGGTAACTACAGATGAGCAGTATCCTCAAATGATTTTGATTGAATTTGTACAAGATAAATGTGATCTTTTAAACAATTATTCAGTAGGACAAGAGGTAAAAGTATCTATTAATTTAAGAGGTCGAGAGTGGATTAATCCAGAAGGTGTTGCAAAATACTTCAATGCTATTCAAGGATGGAGAATTGAAAGCTTAGCACAAGCGGCACCTCAAAATGTACCACCTGTTGATAGTTTTCAGCAAGCACCAGACTTATCGGCAAATGAGCCAGATGATTTACCTTTTTAATTAAAGGTTTATAAATAGGATAAAAGAGCGCTATATGCGCTCTTTTTTTGTGCTAATAAGATCTTTTTTAATTATTTCTTTTTTATTTTTAAATAAGTATTGTAATTTAAAAAAATCAATACAAATATGATGAAATAAGTTTATGAAAAAGAAAAATAAGAACATAGCCATATTAATAGATGGTGACAATGCACAGGCTAAATATTTACAAAATATACTAGAAGAAGTATCAAAATATGGTAGAATAACAATTAAAAGAATTTATGGTGATTGGTCGGGAAATCGTATGAAAAAATGGAAAGAACAATTGGGTACTTACGCCATTAAACCAATTCAAGAATTTGCATATACAACGGGTAAAAATGCTACTGATATTGCACTTGTTATTGATGCAATGGATATTTTATATCGAGAAAAAATAGATGTTTTTTGTCTTGTTTCAAGCGATAGTGATTTTACAGGAATAGCTAATAGAATACGAGAAAGTGGTTTAAGTGTAATGGGAATTGGTAAAGAACAAACGCCAAAATCATTTGTAAACGCTTGTGATATTTTTATGTTTACCGAAAAATTTAAAGTAAAAGTATCCGAAGAAGTATCTGAAAAAAAACAGGTAAAAGCATCCGAAGAAAAAATAATAGAATCAAAATCAAAAAAGAACAAAAAAAAGTCAAAGAAGAAGAAATTAAAAAACATACTGAAAATTGATATTTCTTTTCTTAGACGTGCTTTATTGGCAGTTAAGCAAGAAAATGAGGAGGTTTTACTAAGTCAGTTAGCAGAATCAATTAATCGATTAGATGCTAATTTTGATTCAAAAACATATGGATATAAAAATTTTAATAAAATGTTTAGTGCTTTAACTTCTGATTTTGAAATGATTTATCATGATGATAATTCTACCATTTCTATAAGAGATAAAAAAGTTGCTTAACTTATATAATAAAAAACCTTCTAAATTATTAGAAGGTTTTTATTATAAATTATTTTTTTGGTTCAACTTTTTTCTTAGGTGGCATTGGGCCTCTTAAATGAATGACTAATCCATTTAAAAAATTTCTAAGAATTTGGTCACCACATTCCATGTATTTAGGATGTTCCTCATTTCTAAAAAATGCTCCCAATTCTCCTTTAGAAACTTTAAAATCTACTAAAGCACAAATGTCAACAATATCAGTATCACGTAATTTGTGTGCTACTCTTAATTTTTTAAATATATCGTTGTTTGATAAGCCTCCCATAATTTTGTTTTTAATAATATTAATTTAATTAACCATACTGAAAATAGCCCAAGCATAAATAGCAAAACGTAAAAAACGAAATAGTCCAAAAAAGACCACTTTTTTAAACGGATACTTAATCATACCTGCTGTTAAACAGCTAATAGCAAACGGCAATGGTAATAATGCGCCTACTAAAATTAAAATACCTCCCCATTTACTGGTATTTTTAAGGTTTTTAGCCATTTTAACTTCCAGATAATTTTTTATTGACTTAATTTTTAAAGCAGATCTTCCTATAAAATACGCCGTTAATCCTCCTAGATATGATAAGGTTGCTAAAAGTGATAAGTTTAATAGTGGGTCGGCTGTTTTCTTTGACCAAGCAATAAAAATTTCAGGCGGAATTAACCCTAAAATTGTTTCAGAGATAAAAAAAGTAGCTAAAATACCAAGTCTAGAAAATGTTTCTGTTACTATTTGTAAGCCATCGTTAATATTATAAACATATCTATTAAATAAAAATACACCTACAACAGCAAGTACTATTGGTAAAAAAGCTGCTTTTAAACTTTCCCAAATAAACATGTAAAAACCAGTGCGTTGATAATAAATATGCAAACGCTTTACGTGTGGTTTTTTATTTTTTATGATTCTTTTTTTCTTCACTTTATAGTTACTTAATTATCTAAGCCTTTTTAGATTACAAAAATACGAGGTAATTACAGATAAATCAACACAAATATTGTTAATTATAAGTTAGCGATAGCAGCTTCAGCACAACGCTCGCCATCCATAGCTGCTGAGATAATTCCACCAGCATAACCACCACCTTCACCACAAGGGTATAAACCTTCTAATTGTGGGTGTTCTAGGTTTTCTTTTCTAGGGATATTTACAGGTGATGAGGTACGAGATTCAACCCCTATAATATTTGCTTCGGATGTATAATATCCGTGCATTTTTTTACCAAAAGCATCAAAACCTTTACGTAATCTACCGCCAATTATTTTTGGAAGTAATGAGTGTAATGGCGATGATTTTAATCCAGGTTGATAAGAAGTTTCATTTAATGATGATGATAAATTACCTTCCACAAAATCAGTTAAACGTTGTGCTGGTGCAACTTGGCTTTTACCTCCTGCATTAAAAGCTAATTTTTCTAAATCTTTTTGAAATTCTAATCCTTTTAAAGCACCAAAATGTTCGTATTTTCTAAAATCTTTATCAATATTTAATTCAACAACAATTCCTGAGTTTGCAAATTTATTATTTCTTCGAGATGGAGACATTCCATTTACAACAACTTCACCATTCGCAGTTGCAGCTGGTACAATAAATCCACCAGGACACATACAAAATGAATAAACTCCTCTGTTATTTACTTGTTGTACTAAACTATAAGCTGCGGCAGGTAATAATTCATCTCTTTGACCATCACAACTATATTGAATTTGGTCAATAATTTCTTGAGGATGTTCTACACGAACTCCCATTGCAAATGATTTTGCTTTTAATAAAATATTTTTTCGGTTTAATAATTCGTAAATATCTCTAGCAGAATGACCAGTTGCTAAAATTACAGAATTAACAGTCATTTCGTTACCATTATTTAATCGTAATGCTTGTATTTTGCTACTTTTTATAACAAAATCGGTAACACGAGTATCAAAATGAACTTCTCCACCATATTTTATAATATTCTCACGGATATTCTGAATAATTTTAGGTAATTTATTAGTTCCAATATGTGGATGTGCATCAATTAAAATATCTTCTGTAGCTCCATGATATACTAAATTTTCAAATATTCGACGAACATCACCACGTTTTAAACTTCGAGTATATAATTTTCCATCAGAATACGTTCCTGCACCACCTTCACCAAAACAGTAGTTAGAATCTTCATTTACAAAATGCTCTTGATTAATAGCACGTAAATCTCTACGACGGTCTTGTACATTTTTTCCACGTTCTAAAACAATCGGTTTATAACCTAGTTCAATACAACGAAGTGCAGCGTACATTCCCGCAGGGCCAAACCCAATAATATGAATTTCTTTTGCATTTGAAACATCTTGATAATTAAAGATATAATCAGGTGTATCAGGCAAAGGTTCATTTATATAAACAGCTACTTTATAATTAAAAATCACATCTTTTTTACGTGCATCAATCGATTTACGTAATACTTTTACCGTAGTTATGTCTGAAATAGCGATTCCTAATTTTATAGAAGCTTTCTTTTTTAAAATATCAGCTTTCTTTTCTTCTATTAAATTAACGCGTAGTTGAAGTTCTTTTACCATTTTGCAAAATTATGCAAAATAATATAGATTTGATTAGATAGCTCTTTATTTTGATAAGAATTATTGATGTATTTTTTTGTGATTATATTTGTGATATTTATTAATATTTATAAGTGTTTTTTAGATGATTTGGTTACCTGAAGAAATAGTATTTCCACCACATGAATTTGCAAATGAAGAAGGAGTTTTGGCATTTGGCGGCGATTTATCGGCAGAACGTTTAGAGTTTGCTTATAAAAATGGAATTTTTCCGTGGTTTAATGAGGGAGAGCCAATTGTTTGGTATGCGCCACCACAGCGTATGGTTTTATTTCCTGATGAGGTAAAAGTTTCAAAATCTATGAAACAGGTTTTGCGAAAAGATAATTTTGTAATTACAGAGAATAAAGCTTTTAATGATGTTATTTTTAATTGTAGACATATTAACAGAAATGACCAGTTAGGAACTTGGATTACTGATGATATGGAAGATGCTTATATTAATTTACACGATAAAGGAATTGCAAAATCGATAGAAGTTTGGCAAGATGATAAATTAGTAGCTGGCTTGTATGGTATCGATTTAAAAAATGGTGTTTTTTGTGGCGAAAGTATGTTTAGCAAGGCTAGTAATATGAGTAAAGTGGCGTTTATTCATTTGGCTAAAAACTGTGGATATAAATTAATAGATTGCCAAGTTTATAACGAACACCTAGAGAGTTTAGGTGCTCGTGAAATTGATAGGAATGATTTTTTGGAGTTGTTATAGTTATTATTTCCTATATTTTATTTTTACTTTTTTGAACATCGTTTTGTTATCACTAACGTTTAGAGGTTTTCCTGATGCTGTAGTTACATTTTTTAGAAATACCTTTTTTGTTGTGATATAGTGAAATTCTTCATCGAAAAAAAGGTTAGATATTTTTGGATTGAAATCTGAAAAAATATTAATGCCTTCATAATTTTTTGGGTATTTTGAATCATCAATATAAAGATTTTCTATAGTGATTCGCTTAGGCATATAGCAGGTATAACCAAAATTGTGTCTTCCATAATTTTCCCCTCCAATTAAATTAATATTATTAGATTTTCTTTTACTAGGTGAGAAAATTACATCATTAATAATGATATCACCTTGCCATGTACTACCGTAGTCAGAACGTAAATTTACAAGGTTGTTTCCGTAAATAGTAGAATTTTTAATAGTTAAAATTCCAGTACCAATAACACTAATTCCCATATGTCCGAGTGTTGAGTTTTGTATAGTGGCATTAGCAACTCCCATATGAGCATCAAATCGAGAAAGAGTACAATTATCATAAATAATATTTTTACAATAGTTAGCTCCCATAATTCCCCAGTACTTTTTATCATTAATATCATTTGTTTGGGTACAATTTATAAATGATATATTAACAGCACGTGTTATTAAAATATCATAAGAGCCCATTGAACTATGTTTTCCATTTGAGTTAATAGTTACATATTTTTTGTGTCCAGATAGAACTGTGTTTTTTACAGTTACATTAGCACAGTCACGAATACTAATAAAGCCTGCATAAGGCGCACCATGACTTCCTTCACCTATAATTTTATGTTCAAGACCATCTACAATAACATTAGACCGTTTAATTATAATGTTTCTACTATAGTAAGTGTATTTAGATGGAGCTTTATTTGCAATTGTTGTAAAACAACCTCCTGTTATTTTTAAAGGTTTTTCATCTATAGGTAAAGCGGTTATTTTTGTTATTTTATCAAAATTCCATATTACGGGAGTATCTATATTTCCATTTTTATCTACAAGAAGAATATCTGTTTGAGAAGCTCCATTGTTTTTATTGGCTCCATATCTGATGTAGCGTTTTATATTTGAATTTTTAATAGTAACTAAACAGTTTTTAGGTAGGTTAGCCTTAATTTTTTTCTGATTTTTTTTAAGTGAAGATATTCCTTCAATTTTAAAACGTTTTTGTTTAGAACTAACTAGAAAAATAGATGATTTAATATCTTTAACTTCTGTATCATCAATAATAAAATTAGCTGTTCCAAAATCAGTATCAGTTAAAATATTTATAGGCTGTTTTTTTCCTGAAATATAATATGTTGCTCCATCATCAGCTTTAACTGTAAGATTATGCTTATTAGCAAATTTATGAGTTGCTGAAATATTATTTATATCATCTGTTTTACCATCTCCTATAGCACCAAAGTCGCTATAATGTACAAATCTATTAGCTTTAAATTTAGCAATATCTATTGAAGATATATTTATATTTGATTTTTTATTTTTATACTTAACTTTAACTTGCCCATACAAGGTTATTTTACATGTAAATAATAAGATTAATAAAGGTAGATATTTCATTTTTTCAAAGCATTTTTTATTTTAAATAATGTTATTTATAGTGAATCTAGTATTTTTTGAGCGGATAAATTTAGCTTGAATTAAAAAACCTCGCAATAAAAATCACGAGGTTTTTTTATATTAAAATTATATCAAAAAAAGTTATTATTCCAAAACAGAAAACTCAATACTAGAATCTGAAAAAACAGTATGTGTTTGGTTTTTGAAATCTTTTTCATCGGCTTTAAAAATGTTGTCAACATACGTTTGAGGATTCAAATCAATTAAAGGAAACCACGTACTTTGCACTTGAATTTGTAATTTATGTCCTTTTTTAAAGGTGTGAAAAACATCTTGTAATTTAATATTTACAGCTGTTTTCTTGTTTGGCGTAAACGGTTCAGGTTTTGAAAAACTGTTTCTAAAACGCCCACGCATCACTTCACTACGAACCATCATATGATAATTACTTAATTTTAAGTGCGTTTGCATATCTTTATTATCATTTTTGATATCAGAAGGATGTACATCAATAACTTTTACAATCCAATCGGCAGATGAACCTGTTGTTGCTACGTTTAATTTTGCTAAAATATCTCCTGCTAAAGTAAAATCTTCGGATAAAATTTCTGTTTGATAAACCAAAACATCAGGTCTTCGGGCAGCAAAACGCTGGTCATCAGTCATGTATTTTCTTGGTGTGAAAACAGTTTTTATATCTTCAGAATAAGGAACAGGATGTTTAACATCACTTACAAATTGTACTTTTGAAGTTCCTTTTTTATCCGTAGTTAATTCTTGATTTTCTGATAAGAAAAAAGATTGTTTTTTTACGCTTTTAGGAGGCCAAACATCGTATGATTTCCATTCTTTTTTTCCTGTATCGAAAACATAAGCTTCTGGTAATCCGCTATTTTTTGAACCGTTTTCTTTTAAGAAATGATTGAAGAATTTAGTTTCAATATTTTTTTGAAAATTTAATGAAATAGAATCTCCAAAATAATAATTTCCAACTGTACTAGCTACTTTACTTCTAGACCATCCACCGTGGTCCCAAGGACCAAAAACCAACGTATTATAATTATTTGGTTGATGCTTTTCGATGTTTTTATACGTTTCTAAAGGACCGTATAAATCTTCGGCATCAAACCATCCACCAACAATCATAGTTGCTACTGTTGAAGGAACTTTGTTTAAATGTTGAATAATTCCTTTGCTTTGCCAAACGCTATCGTAATTAGGATGTTCAACGATTTCTTTCCAGAAAAAATCATCAATTTTATCGGTATTCTTGTTTTTATCAGAAGCGATTTTAGTATCTAATTTATCATATTGAAAATATTCGTTTAAGTTTTTTAAAGGACCTTTGTCTAAAAAAAACTGATATTGGTCTTTTGTTTTCATCTTCGGAAAAGAATACCAAGAAGAATCTGTAGGTTGGTCTTTATAAGTTCCGAATAATGGAATTGCGTTAAAATAACTTAGTAAAAATGCACCATTATGATGAAAATCATCAAAAAAGAAATCGCCAATACAAGCTTGTGGAGATGCAGCCTTTAAAGCAGGATGTGCATCAATTGCTGAAATAGTTGCATAATGTCCAGGGTATGAAGTTCCCCAAGTTCCAACATTTCCATTATTGTTTGGCGTGTTTTTAACTAACCAATCAATCGTATCAAAAGTATCGCTTGTTTCATCGGTTTGTTTAGCTGTTTTATTAGGGATGTAAGCACGCATATTGTCGTAAACACCTTCGCTCATCCAACGACCACGAACATCTTGATACACAATAATATTTCCTTCTTTCATTAAAATAGGGTTAGGAGCTATTTTAGTTTTGAAAGCATCTTTTCCGTAAGGTCGACAACTATACGGAGTTCGTTGTAATAAAATAGGATATGTTTTTGATGTGTCTTTTGGTGAGTAAATAGTAGTGTGTAGTTTTGCACCATCTCTCATAGTTATTTTTACTTCTTTTTTAGTGAAGTTATCTTTTACATAAGTGCTTTTTACAGCTTTTTTTTCTTCGGATATTTTAGTGGTACTTTTTGGTGTACAACTACTTATTACAAGTAGAAGAAATAGTGAAAATTTAAGAAGTAATTTCATGCGGTTTAATTATTTAGGGAGTAAATATAAATAAAAGAAGTTGTATTGAAACCGATATTAAAAATCAGTTTCGATACAACTTCTAGGAAAGGTTTTAGAACCTGTTTAATTCATCTGAAAAAAATATCACAGAAAAATAAGGAATCGCATTTGTCAACCTGAATTTAGTTCAGGTTCGCATCCTGATTTGCCGTGTTTTTTAGCTTTTTTTTGATGATTATTGTCAATTCGAGTGATTTTAATAACTAAAAGGAAAAAAATCACTCGAACTGACAGTGTCTTTATTGATTTTTGCAATAAAATTAAAATAGGCTCTAAAAACTTTATATATTATCTTTTATATTTTAAAAATATCTAAAAATTCCTAGCCCCGATTGAGCAATTGTTTGAGCTCTTTTTTGTTTTTTCTTTTTAAAAAAACAAAAAAAGCGAGTGCGGAAAGCGGGAAATAGCTTCAAATAATTTTAAAAGATAAAAACAGCTTATTTAGGATCTAAAATAGTATTTATTCTATCTAAAACATCTTGTAAATGATAACGAGAAATATTGTTTTTAGCAATACTTAACGCTCTTTTACTATCTGTTTTTAAACGTTTTAATTCGCCTCTAACAACCGATTTAATATCCGATTGGCTAATATTTACTGCGGTTTGCTTAAAATATCCGCCGTTATTATGTCCTTTTTGATTTTTAGCTTTGTTTAATAAAAAATCTAAACGATCTAAATGGGCACGTTGTAAATTTCTGCGGTACGCATCAATGGTTTTACGGCTGTATAATTCGCTCCAAATTCCTTTACGCAAATCTTGCATCATATTTACAAGGGTGTAGGCTTTTGCACCGTTTAAGGTTTCGTTTTCAATTAAACGCGTCATTCTACCAGTTTTTAAAATACGATTTAAGGTTCTTGTTTGTAATTTTCTAATACGTTGATCAGCACCTGAAAATTGTATTTTATCAAAAATATTTTTATCTAATAACCAGTTTGGCGTGTTAAATAATTGCTCGTTTACAAATTTCAAGGCATTTTTCTGATGATTTTTAGAAACATGTGTATATACAGCGCCATTTTGATTTGCGGTTTTGTAATTTTCGTAAACACCACCAATATTAGAACTTACATGTCCCATATAGCGATTAAATTGCCCTAGTAATTGCCCATACATGGTTTTTAATTCGTCGTAATTTTCGCCATCTTTAGTCGTCCATTTTTCTAAATTTGGTAAAATACGCTGTAGGTTTTTAATTCCGTACGCACTTGCTTTTATAGCATTATCACCTAAATCTTCCGTTTGTGAACTCGGGTCGATAACATTTACAACTTGCTGATGTCCGAATCTATAAATAGGATTATCTGCTTTGTCAAGAATCCATTTATTTAAGGTTTTCTTTTCGTCTTTTGCTGATGTATTTAATATTGGACGATATCCCCAACTGATGGCATATTTATCGTAAAGCCCAATATTTGGCATTAAAGCAACGCCTTTATCTTCAGGCTGCGCGATGTAATTAAAACGAGCATAATCCATAATTGATGGCGCTGTTCCGTATTTTTTGGTAAAGCTTGCCGAACGCAAAGAATCAACAGGATAGGCTACTGAACTTCCCATATTATGAGGCAATCCAAGGGTGTGCCCAACTTCGTGAGACGAAACAAAACGAATTAAACGCCCCATAGTTTCTTCTTTAAATTCCATGCTTCTAGCATCAGGATTTATAGCGGCAGTTTGAATAAAATACCAATCGTGCAATAAAGTCATTACATTATGATACCAGTTAATATCCGATTCTAAAATTTCACCAGAACGAGGGTCGCTTACATGAGGACCGTTGGCATTCGGAATTGGCGATGCTAAATAACGCACCACAGAATAACGTACATCTTCAGGGCTCCAATCAGGGTTTTCTTGCTTTGTAGGCGCATCTTTTGCGATAATTGCATTTTTAAAACCAGCGGCTTCAAAGGCTACTTGCCAATCATTAATTCCTTGTTTGATGTATTTTCGCCATTGTTTTGGAGTGGCATCATCAATATAATAAACAATTTGTTTTTTAGGTTCAACCAATTCTCCGTTGTTGAATTTTTCAAGGTCTTGTTCTTTAACTTCTAAGCGCCATCTGTCAAGATATTTTACAGATTTACTTTTTTGAGCGTCTAAACCGTAATCAGTTTGCGACCTGGCAAACCATCCTACACGCTGATCAAAATAACGGCGTTTCATTGGTTTTTTAGGTAATAAAATCATTGAATTACTCAATTCCATTGAAATAGCACCAACACTTTTATTAGCAGGTGCTGCGCTAGAAACATAGGTTTTTACGTGTCGAACTTCAATGTTTTTAGGATAACTGCTAATGCGTTCAATATAAGAGCGCTTTGCATCCATTTTAGAAATTTTGTATTCTTTTCTGCTTCTTTGAGGGAAGCCAATCGCTTTTACATCGGTTTTAAATAAAGAAGAAACATCGATTACCGTAGCGGTTGAATCTTTGCTAAATGCTTTTATAGGAAAAGAGTATAAAATTGGCTCAAAGTTAGAGTTTACCACAGCTTTATGAACAGGAAGCAGGCTGTCGGCAACCACATTATAAGAAACTACTTTTAGTAAAATATTTTTTTGCTTTTTTTGCCAACGTAATACTTGTGTGTTTTGTTTTCCACCACCAAAACCAACACCGCTGGCTGTTTTAGCAATTCTAGTAACCATTAGCATTTCACGATTAAGTAACGAATCAGGGATTTCAAATAAAAATTGCTGTTCTTTTTGATGTACTTTAAATAGCCCGTTGTCGGTACTGAATTTTTCAGTAACCACTTTGTTATAGGGTTTTATAGTATTTTTATCGGGCTTCGGTTTTGCCTTGCTTATTTCTTTCTTGTTTTTTTTCTTTTTGAACCATTGTGCATTTGCTTTGGATGAAAAGCTGATGCAAAAAACTACAAGAAGTAGCTGGAAGAATATTTTTTTTATCATAAATAAAGGGTTTTAAAAAAATTTATCGAAATTATTAAATTGCTGTTTGTAAAATATTAATTAAATGTTAAAGTAAATGGTATTTTAAATAAAAAAGACAGCTAATTAGCTGTCTTTTTTGTGAATTATAGAATAGTGAAATCGCTTTTGTTAGTTTTTTAACCAAGCGTTTCTTAAAACTACTTTTTTGTTATCTGCAGATAATTTTTCAAGAACCAAACCAGTACTTTTAGTAGTTGGCTGTGTGTAATTTGCTGATAATTTTAAAAGTTTTCCGTTTCTAGTAACGTCCATTTTTATAATATCGCCTTGTTTCCATTGCATTGTTTTTCCTAAAATAGGACGGATGTTTTCTAATGATATTTTTTCATTATTAACACTTTCTAAAATATCGCCAGCTTTAATACCTAAAGCAGTTAATGCTGAGTTTGTTCTGATGGTAAAAAATACTTTTTTATTACTATTTACAGAAATAAAAGGCTGTCCTTTTGAATCGATAAAATAGGCTGAATTTTCTGTTTTTGTTTGGTTTTTAACCCCCACTTTTTCAAAATAAGTACCGTAGTTAATAGGCGTAGCTCCTTCTACATGATTTTTGAAAAATTCGCCAACCGAAGGATAAGTCATTTTTACGATTTCAGCAATAATATTTTCATCTTTAAAAGCCTTGTTTTTTCCGTATTTTTTAGATAAATCAAGCATTAAGTTTCGAACTCCGTAGGTTCCGTTGCTTTCTTCTCTTAAAATAATATCTAAACACATACCAATTAATGCGCCTTTCTGATATACATTATTGTAGTTTTTAGCATATTTAGGTTCTAAAATGTTTTTACTCATTTTGGTAAAAGAGATGGCATCGTTATAATTTAATGATCCAGCAATTTTTGAATTCATTTCATTGATAAATTCATCTTCAGAAATTAAACCTTGATTCACCTGAAAAAGATTTGCAAAATATTCTGTCATTCCTTCGTACATCCATAAATGTTCTGACATTTCTGCTTGGTTAAAATCAAAAGAATGAATTTCTTCAGAATGTACAGATAACGGAGAAACAATATGGAAAAATTCGTGGGATACCGTTCCGTTAATCATATTACTTGCAAATTGTTTTTTGCTCATGGTTTCAGGATACACTACTGTTGTTGATGACCTGTGTTCTAAAGCGCCATATCCTTGAAATTTATACATTTCAGGATCAAATAAATAGACTAAAACATTGTATTCATTTGTAGTTTCAAAACCTTTTAAAAAGTTGGTTTGAGCGGTCATCATTGTTTTTAAAGCGTCCTTTAAATCGGTTGCTTTGTGTGCGTTGTTAGGCGAATAAATAGCTAAATTTACTTCAATTCCGTTCACCGTAAAACTCACGTTATTAAGTGGCGCATACATAATCGGATTGTCTGAAATTTCATCATATCGAGGTGCTAAAAACACATCTTTACTGTTATCAGTTTTTGAGGTGTTTTTATTGATTAATGATGAGGTTTCGTATAAATGGGTAGGATGCGTTATTGAAATTTGATACGGCAACTCTTTTTTATCATTAAAATAACCGATAAAACCAGGTAAATTTAATAAGAAATTTTTGTCTTCTTCAATATTCGTACCCGCCATTACATAGATGTTATGGTCTTTTTTTGAATCGAAAGTATCATCAACCCAATACGATATTTTATCCATGTTTTTAGCATTGTTAATTTGCCAAGAGTTTTCGTTTAGTTTTTTAATCGCTAATTCTTTTCCGTTATAATCAAAAGCTTTAAAATTTGAAACAAACTTCCCATAATTACTCATGGTATAGGTTCCTGGAACAATTGCAGGAATATTATAAATTATAGTTTCTTCTTTTATTTTCTGTGGATTTATAGCGACCATTATTTTATCATCAACAACCGTATTTAAATCGATATTTACAGCAATAGTTTGGTTGTTTTTTTGCACCGATTTATAGGTAGAACAGCTAGCGAATAAAGCTAAGGAAACGATTCCAAGTATAATTTTTTTCATGATAATGTTTTGTTATATATAATTAGTATCCTAAAAATAGGATAAGTTACATTTTTTATTACTAAATTTAACATCTTTTTTTAAGCTTGGTAATATCAACTAAAACGTTGTACCTTTGCAGCGGCATGGGAATAAGACGAGTTTCAGATTGGTTACCGACTACAAATAAGGAGGTTAAGTTAAGAGGATGGGAAGAATTAGATGTAATTCTCTTCAGTGGAGATGCATATGTAGATCACCCATCATTTGGTCCGGCAGTAATAGGACGAATACTAGAAAGTTATGGTTTGCGAGTAGCAATTGTACCACAACCTAGTGTAAATGATAATTTACAAGATTTTGAGAAATTAGGAAAACCCCGCTTATTCTTCGGAGTAACGGGCGGATGTATGGATCCGATGGTGAGTAATTATACGGCAAGTAAACGTCGTCGTGATAAAGACGCATATACACCAAATGGTGATAAAGGGTTTAGACCTGATTACGCAACATCGGTATATTCAAAAATATTAAAAGAAAAATTTCCTGACACTCCAGTTTTAATTGGAGGTATCGAGGCTTCATTGCGTCGTGTCACCCATTACGATTATTGGTCTGATAAATTATTACCAACTATTTTAGAAACATCTAAAGCAGATATGTTGGTGTATGGAATGGGTGAGCAGCCTTTACGAGAAATTGTAGAGTTGTTGCAAAAAGGTGTGCCGTTTTCGAGTTTAAAAACGATAAAACAAACCGCTGTTCTTATTGATGAAAATGAAAATGTTCCGAAGAATAAAAATTGGCAGGATGTAGAAATTAATTCTCACGAGGCTTGTTTAAAGGATAAAAAAACATTTGCATCGAACTTTAAAGTAATAGAGCAGGAGTCGAATAAATTATATGCACGTCGTATTTTTCAAAAGGTTGGTAATAAAAAACTGATGATTAATCCGCCTTGTGCAACAATGACCGAAGGAGAAATTGATGCTTCTTTTGATTTGCCTTTTACACGATTACCGCATCCAAAATATGACAAGCGTGGACCTATTCCTGCGTTTGAAATGATTAAATTTTCGATAAATATTCACCGTGGATGCTTTGGAGGATGTAGTTTTTGTACAATATCAGCACATCAAGGAAAATTTATTGCTAGTAGAAGTCAAGAATCGGTATTAAAAGAAGTCGATACCGTTACTAAAATGGACGATTTTAAAGGGTATTTATCTGATGTTGGTGGACCTTCTGCGAATATGTATCAGATGAAAGGAAAAATCCAATCTATTTGTGATAAATGTGTTGCACCTTCTTGTATATCGCCTGTAATTTGTAGTAATTTAGATACTTCGCACAAGCCATTAACAGACCTTTATAAAGCTGTTGATGCGCATCCGAAGATAAAAAAATCATTTATTGGAAGTGGTATCAGGCATGATATGTTAGTACCTGAATTTAATAAAAATGCCGACCCAAAAGAGTTAGATGCTTATACAGAAGAGGTGATGACAAATCATGTTTCTGGGCGATTAAAAGTAGCACCAGAACATACATCTGACCCTGTTTTAAAATTAATGCGTAAGCCGTCATTTAAATATTTTCATATGTTTAAAGATAGGTTTGACCGTATTAACATTAAAAAGAAATTAAAGCTTCAGTTAATTCCTTATTTTATATCGAATCACCCAGCCTGTGAAAAAGAAGATATGGCAAACTTGGCTGCCGAAACAAAAGACATGGGGTTTCAACTAGAGCAAGTGCAAGGGTTTACACCTACGCCAATGACAGTGGCTACGGTAATTTATTATAGTGGATATCATCCTTATACTTTAAAACCGACAAAAACACCTAAAACAGCGAAGGAAAAAGAAGATCAGCATAAATTTTTCTTTTGGTATAAAAAAGAAAATAAAGATTGGATTCGTAACACACTAAATAAGGTAGGGCGAACAGATTTACTTAAAAAATTATTGCCTGAAAATAATTCGTGGAAAAAGAATACAGGAGCAAAAGATGCTAAAAATACCTTTGACGATGCGGTTCCTTTTAACAAGCGAAAAAGTAAAAATTACCGATCGCCTAAAACAGCTATAAAAAATAGAAGAGATACAAAAAGTGCTAAGAATCAATTGGATGAAAAAGTACCTTTTAATCAACGAAAAAATAAAAATTATAGAGCACCTAGAGTAAACGCAAAAGAAAGCCAAAATAAGGGTGGTTCTAAAACGGATGCGAAAGAAACTAAAAAATATAGCACACCTAAAAATAAAAAAAGGAGAAGGTAAAATTGTTTTTGAAAGCGTAAAAAATATTTAAAGTCAATATAAACCTAGTGTGTAAAAGCACTAGGTTTTTTTATGAGGATTAAAATATATAACTAGTGACTTAATGATGGTTTAGGGGTCTTAAATATGGTTTAATAACCGTTAACTATAATTTAAAATTAATACCATGAAAAAAATAATTTTAGTCGTATTTTCAGTAATGATTAGTAGCGTAATACTTGCTCAGGATAAACAGAAAATTAAAGGAAATAAACAGGTAATAACAACGAGTAAATCTATTGATAAAGCGTTTTATAAAATTGAAATTGACGATGCTTTAGAGCTAAGTATAAATCATGCTGATAAAAACAGTTATGTATTAACTACCGACAAAAATTTACATGAAGTTATTAATTTTGAGGTAATAGACAGTGTTCTTAAAATTGCAACAACGCATAAAATAGCAAGGAGTAAAAAACTTAAAATAGCATTAGATTTTGTAAAACTTGAAAAAATTACCTTAAAAAATGGGGCTAAAATAAAAGGAGACGGAATATTCAATTCAAAAGTAATGCATATTGATTGCTATAACTCAAGTGAGTTTGAATTAGATTTAAAAGCGGAAAAAGTTATTGTAAATATGCTTGGAAAATCAAAAGGAACGTTAAAAATAAAAGGAACAAACACCACTTTTTTAATGTCGGACAAAGCAAGGTTAGAGGCTCATGTTTTAGCCGATAATGTTACCGCTAAATTAATAAATTCAGCCGATTTAAATTTAGAAGGAGAAGCTAAAAAAGCAACATTCAGTTTAAAAGAAGCTGCTGATATGAAAGCAAAGGAAATGAAAATTTCGGAGGTAGATATATATACTTCAGGGAGTGCAGATGCTTCTATATATGCAGGAAAAAAGTTAATTTTATATGCCCAAGGTAAAAGTGAAGTAGCAATATATGGCGAACCTACAATAGAATTAAAAGGCTTTAAAGGGACGGCTAAACTTTTTAAGAAGTAAGCAGTGACCCAAAAGTATCATTTATTTTAAAAGCTATATTACCTAGGTAATGTAGCTTTTTTATTTTATGTTTTTTGAAAGAATAAATGATTAATAATATTTATATAAATGTTTGATTTTGTCATTTTCAATTACTACAACACGTTTGTTTTTATCGTATTTAGTTAGTAAAGCAGGAGTGTCATCTTTGTATAAAATTTCATCTAGTTTTACCGAATTGGAATTTAAATCCATACCATAATTTGTAAAATAAGTATTTATAATTTTACCATTATTATCTAATTTATATCCTTTGATAAAAAAATAAGTACCAGCTATTGCTTTTATTAATTTTATAGTTGACAGATTTTTATTAAATGTATAATATTCAATAAAGTTACTATCAATAGGTTTATTATAATTTGTTTTAATAATTTCTCCTTGATTATTATAAATAAATTTATGACTAAATGTATTATTAGATACTATTAAGTTCTTATTATTAGTTTCATATTTTGTAATCGTATTTTTATCTGTAGCAAAGTATGTTAAATATTTTGTTGATTTTATCTTTTTAGAGTTCTTGTAGGCTTTAGTATTTTTAATGTAGTCAATTAAACCATTCTGATTATAATTAATTTTATACGAGCCATTTCTTTTAGAATATAAAGAGTCTAATCTGCCTTTTTTATCAAAGTAGTAATCGTATAAATCATATGTTGTTGAACTTGTAATCTGCTTAATATTTTTAGGAATAGTATAAATACCTTCAATATTCATATAATAACTTGGAGCAATATCTTTAAATATCAATTCTTCAGATAATTTATTAATAATAGAATTTTCTATTATTAATTGATTTTTTGAGTTTTTAAGCGAAATATTTAATGAGTTATTAAATGTAATATTAGTTTCAATATATTCATTTTTTGGTATTTCTTTTACTATTGGTTTTGTGGTTTTACAACTATATAAAATAGCTATTAATGATATGTGAAAAGTTAATTTTATGTATGTTTTCATATTAAGTTATTGATAATTAGTGTGTAAAAGTACTCATTTTTTAGAAAGTTTATCTGTATTGTCTTTTGATTAATTCTTCTGGTTTTGTGCAAAATAGATATAGAAAAATAATAAATAACCATTCTAGTGGTTTCATTAATATATAAGTTATATCAGATTTGAAAGTTGTATTTATAACTTTCGATAAGTTATAACCATAAGTGTCATAATTTTTACGAATAAAATGATGTGTTTTCGGATAGTGAACCTGAATAACATCTTCAAAAGCATTTGCAATCATTAATTGCCTATTTATTACAATTGGTTTTCCATGTCTTTTTCCTATTCTTATCGGTTTTACAATAGTTGGATTTCCGCATGCTGCAACAGTACATAAATAGTGTCCTTTATGGTCTAATGCTGGTGGATGTGATTGTTGAGAAAAACGCCAAGTTGTAGTATCAGTAAATACTTTTATCATACTGTCAGCATCTTGTCCAAATAGCATTAAAATGATAGTTATCACACAAAAAACAGGGAAAATTAATAATAGTATTAGTAAAGGGTATGATTTTATTTTGAAAAGTATTTTATGTAAGTAATTTAATGTGGAGTTTTTGTATTGATACTCATTAAAATGATTAGCAACAATATTAAAGCTTTTAGCCAATATGTAAATAGCACTAATACTAGATATTAGCGGATAAAATAAAAAAAATGTTATTGCATTATTGTTTGTTGAGGTATTAATAAGCGAGGCGGAATTGAATTCAAACATATCATTTGAATACGATGTTTGAAGGATGATAAAAACGTTTAAAATAACACCAATAACTACAAAAATAGTTGCAATAATCCATGTAAGTGGTGGTAGTGTGTTGCTTTTTTTCCAAATTAAAATTTTAGAAACAACATATAAGATGTAAAAAACAAAAACAGTGAGCATATGTTTTTGCCCCAGTGGAGTATAGCCTTGGTCTATTGGGTCTATGGCTATGTTGTGTTCAGCACTAACTAGCAAGCAAAACGAAAAAGGAATAAAAGCAATTAAATGAATGATAGCACTAATAATACTACCTGCTGATGCTTTTAATTTAATAGCAAAAAAGAGAAATATTATAAATAATAAGAAAATAATTAGTAAAAATGACATAATATAAATATTTAGAGTATCTAAAGTAAAGAAAATAAGGGGCTAATAAATAGTTTTGGTTTTTTATTTAACGTTCGTAGTGTTTTAAAAGATGTTAGAAAGTAAACTCAATTATCAAAAATTTATTTAGTTATATTTGAAGGATAATTGCTATCAATAAAAAAAACATTGCATGTTAAAAAATATTTCTATTCATAAAGCAACATTTCACTATGCTTTTCAGATGGATATTGAAGAAAATCAAGATGTATTAGAAGATATTTTATCTACTGAAAAATTTATATATCCGCTAAAAGATAAAGATCATTATTATTTATATGATGTATCAGAAAAAAAAAACTAGATAAAAACTTAAATCCTGAAAATTTTAAAATAGATACTACCGCAGAAGTTGTTAGTTTTACAGGCGTTCCTATGGAGTTAATTGCGAACATAAAACTTCCTGAAAAAGTTGCTGTTTTAATATTTGAAGGCGGAGATTTAATGCCTTTGCAAATGGGGAAAACCCCCGAAGGAGATGCTTTGTGGAAAACGATAATGAATTATATCCGATTATATCCTTTTAATGAAAATTTTTCAGAAAGGATTTTGATGGAAAATGAAATCAGAAAACTATACACAAAACTTCCCTCACATATTGCTGATTTTGGGCTGACAACATTATTTCAGAAAATAGAAGCATCCAACATTACCAAGTTTACAATTGGTTGGGCGTATTTTTCAGAATTGGATTTTAAAATACTTTCAAAATTAAACCAATTGGAAAGTTTAAGTATTTTATATTGTTATAATGATGCCATAAAATACTTGCCAAAAAACTTGAAGGATCTACAAATATTTGGAACTACAATTCAAAAATTATCTGAAATAAACCTTAATCTTCCAAACTTAATTGACTTAAATGTAAGCGGAAATGCACTTAATACATTAGATACTTTACATACTTTTCCAAGCACTCTTGAAGGTTTAGATGTAAGTAATAATCTAATTAAATATTTTGATATTAATGAATTACCTGAGGATTTAGAATATTTAGAGCTGTCAAATAATTTAATTACTAACGATTTTTTTAATCAAAAGGCAATTCATGAAAATTTAAAATACTTACTATTAAGTAATAATGAATTAATTATTACAGCATCGATATTGCATTTAATTTTAGAAATATTTCCGAATTTAGAAAGTTTAGAATTACTTGATAATGAAAAAAAAGGAGTTCCATTCGAACTTTTTGACGATTATGAACATCCAAATTGTTTGAAAAATGTACAGTATTTTTTAGAAGGTATTGATCTTCTTGTTGATCATGATTATGAAGAATTTTTAAGTGTATCGAAATTAAAAAAAATAAATAATTCAAGTGATTTAAACGAATTTATCGAAGTTAAATGGCAAGAAAATAAATTTCCATTAAGAATAATACTCGAACATCTTCAATATGAATTTTCTAAGTATTTTTTTAAAATGCCTTTTTTTACCAAATATATAAACGGAATTTATTGTTTTATCGCACACGATAATTGTGAGTTTTTACTCTATTTTGAAGAAGAAACCAAACAAATTACCCTTAAAATACAAGCCGATACTTCAGCGATTGTTGACTTCTATTTTCATAAATATTTTAAAGAAATAAATACGATTATTTCTTTAAATTCACATATCGATATATTGCCGTCAGTTAGTTGTAGTAAATCGTGTGATTTTCTAAAAGATTTTTGTAACAAAGTTTATAAAGTAGATTACAAAATTAAATCGGATGTTATTCTTAAAAAAGAAACCGAAAACATTAATATATTAATCAATAATAGAAGTATTGAAGGCGTTAATGATGACGGAAAATTTGCTGGAAATAAATACCAAGAAATACAAAATATTGCTTTTATTTTAATTTCGGGTAAAAGTGCCTATCCTTTTATTATCAAAAATGGTGTTATAACAAATGCCTTAAAATTAACTGAAAATTCAGAGTATTACTATTGTTTAACATTAAGAACCGCACTTGACAAGGAACTTTATATTAAAAGTATTACTAATAAATACTTGAATAGAAATGGCTTAGTTGAAGGAGCTATTTTTATAGACAATAATGTTAAAAAGAAATTATCTTGTTTTGTAAATCCGCATTATTTTAAGGTGAAAGACAATATATTAACGGCCACTAATTTAGAAGATTTTAAATTAGCTGAAAATCATCTGAAAAAAATAAAAATAGAGGGTAATAAATATTGTCATTTTACTGTTGACAATGCTATTATTGAGCTTAAATATAGTCATTAATTTACCATAGTTCTCTTATTGATGCGATGCTGAACTAAATTCAGCATGACGATTGTCTATTTTGAAAAACTCTTAAGTAATACACTTAGGAGTTTTTTTATACCTCAAATTTAAGTGCAATTTTTTTCTGTTCAGCCCTGAACACATTGTTTTCAAGGTATTTGTATGTTGCATCTTTGTGTTATTAAGAAGGAATGAATTTAAGTTAAACAATTAAATTGAAAAAGATGGCAGAAAATAAAATGAACAATGGAGTAGCGGTTACGGGAGTAGTAGGAGCAGTAGGAACAGTTGCAACAGCTGTGATAGGAACAACTTTAGCAGCACCACTAGCTATTAGTGCTGGTGTTGGATTAGCTATTTGGGGAGCAGTTGAATTATTCAAAAGTTCTAAACAATAAAAGTTGAGTTAGATTCCGAAAAACGGTGTAAAATTTTGAATATATCTTTTTCTGAAATTCTACTCAAATGTGAAGTTAAACTTATTTGGTGAGCCAATAAATTAAAAAAGATGATAAAAGTATATCAAGCCGTATTGCGTCATTCAATTCTTACGATATCGAAAAAAACAGATAAAGTAGCATTGACAATTTTCCTAAATCAAAATACTGATATGGAAATTACTGTTGGCGGATTGGCTATTAATACGATTATCAGGCAAGCGTATAATTATTACATGGGAAAAAAGGATTATAAAAGTGCGTATTTAATATTAGCAACCTATAAGCCCGAATTATATAAATATCAAACCAAAAACAAGTAAAATTAATTAAATCTAAATATTATGGCAACGTTTCAAATTACATTAAAGAAAAAATTATACATCGACCGACAATGGGTTGAACCTGGAATTTCTGTAACCGTGGTAACTCCTGGAACAATCGTTTGGACAACCGATGGAAAACAACAAATTATCAACGCTTTTAGTAGAATGTATGGGCTTACAATTTCACTTGCCGATGTTTCTATGAATACTTTTAGCGTCAGTTAATCTTTAAAATGAAAGCAATTTTAACGCCTGTTTTAGTTCAAAATAGGCGTTTATCGAAATTAAAGTTAAAACACATATAATATAGATGACACATAAAGAAATTATAAAACCAAATATCGATAACCTACACGCTAAATTAGTAGATGCAATTATAAAAAAAGCGCAGAAATTACATGTAGATTCAGAGGTTATTACTAGAAGAATGCTTGTTGATTATTTAAATTATACATTAGAAATCAATTTAAAAGAAGGGCTTCATATTAAACAACTTTTAGAAGATGCTTATATAAAAGGAGCATATTCGTCTAGTATTCAAAATGCGATTGTAAATAATATTTACGATAACGATGGACGAAATAAAGTTTTTAATCCTAACCGTGTCGCACAACGTGTAACTGCTTTAGATATTCAAAATCCTGAAATAGATTTAAATGATTTTAAACTAATTGAACACGGAACCGAACTTGTAAAACAATTTGATGGAACTTCCGATATTCAGGCTATTCAATCGAATATTGAAACATTAAAACCTAAAGGAACAATTTCTTTAACAGGAAAATTTAAAGTTGAAGCAAGAAGAGAACACGCTTTTAATATCCGAAAAGAATATGCTAAAATTATCCAAACTCATGAGGTTGTAAAAGATATTAACCTAAATTTAGTCGATGATTTTGATAAAACTAGAAACAAATTAAAATTAGTTCGAGAAGATTTATTAAATCTTTTAATCGATTTATTCGGAGACCAAATAAAGGTAACAGAACCTGAATTATTTGATGTTTCTGGTATTAATTGGGAAAATTTTGAAGATAGCTACGCCAAATTAGATACTTTTTTTGCCTGTATTGACCAAAATGTTGAAACCTTTAAAGGTTCTCATCAACAACATATGGCGGATATTTCTCAATCAGGAAAAAATCAATTTAATAGTTTTATGAATCAAACTACTAAATTATCAAATAAAGGAACTTTAAAATCTCAAGATATAAAAGCTGCTGCTGGAGTTGCCGCAGTTGGGTTTTTAATAGAAGGTGGTTTATCTATCGCAAAAGCAAGAACTGAAGCCAAAAAAACAATTGCTCAAATAGATTTCGATATTGAAAAACTAAAAGAAGGAATGCAAGGCGATGTTCAAATAATTTTAGATGATATTCTAAAATTAGGGCGATTTTATTCAGAATTAAAAGATAAATTAATTCCTCAATTAGAATTATTCAGCCAGGTAACGGTTAAGAAATTAACCAATGATATTGCTCCTTTATACAAACAAATTATTTCAAATTCAGAAATAAAAAAATTACGAGACAGCAACCAAAATTTAATGACAGAACGTCGAACGATTCAAGCAGAATTAGCCGACCAAAATGAACAAATTCAACTTCACGAACAAGAAGAAGAATATTTAAAAGAAACCATTAAAAATCAACAAGGAGAACGTCATTTTTTAATGTCTTTACAGCCTGTTGAACCAAATCCTTTTTATAAAATAATATCTCCTAGTAAATCAAAAAAATTGTACAATCATACAATAGAAAATTGGACATCTTTTTGTAAACCGTTTATCGAAAATTTTAAAAATTTACAAGCAAATCTTGTTGAAGAAACGAATATAAAAGAAGAAAAAATTACTATTGTTGAACAATTAATCAACAGACAAAACACTGTTGAACAAGAGTTAAAACAAAATTCTCAAAAAATAAAAACCGTTTTCGAACAAGCAGGAAATAAAAGCGTTTTAAAAGATTTATTAACTCAAATTAGAGATTTTACAATTTCATCAAAAGGAGTTCTTGAAGTAAATATATCAAAAGAACTTATTTAAATATGGAAAATCAACTAATCACACAAACAGCAGTAAATCAAATGAGTACTGTTGAAAATAAGGTTTTTTTAACAGAGAATATTCACGCTATTTATGATGAATTAATCTTAAATAATGCTGATAATCATCAAAAAATAATTAAATCGCTTGTCGGTAAAATGGATAAAGACAAGCGTTTTAACAAGGTTGATGATCATATAAAACAAAAAATTGCTTTAACAGGATTGGCTTGTTTGTCGGATGTTATCAAAACATACGATTTAACTAGAAAAAAGAATTTTCTTCAAAAACAAAACAAACAAGTAATGGATTTGTTTTTGAAAAATTACGACCAAAAACTTGAAAATTTAAAGCAAGAAATCAAGAAAAATAAAGAAGATTTTTTAGCCTTAAAAAATAATGCTGATAATATGTCTTTAGGGCAATTAGCCAATCAAATAAATGAATTTCATAACCCAAATGCTATTACAGAAGTAACCAATCAAGATGTTGATGATTTACTTAATGGAGGCACTTTAGAATTTTAAAATATGTTTACACAAAAATTTATAAAAGAGAATTTTTTAACAAAAAGCCAAGTTTTAAAGGCATATCTTTTAGGTAAAGAAGACCGATTATTTATAGAAAATCCTGACGATTGGGAAAATAAAAAACCAAGACGTATGTTATATCGAATAAATTATTTTTTAGCAATATTCTTTACGTTATTTGTTTTGGTGAGTATTTCAGAAGGAGGATTAACAATAGGAATTTTTATAGCTTATTTAATTATTTTGTTGAAACCACTTGTTCATTATTTTGCATTAGAAAATAAGAGAATTAAAATGAATATTTTTCTGTATAAAAGATTATACGGAATGGACGAACAAGAATAAACCAATAATAAAAGGGGGGAATTTGCAATATTTCTGAAAAAGAGAAGAAGTTGAAAAAGAAACAAAACGTTGTCAATTATATTGATAGCGTTTTTTTTTTGGCTTAAAAAATGAAAGCTTATTATATAACATAGGCACAAAAAAAATCCTCACAATCAAAGATTATGAGGATTTGCGGAGAAAGAGGGATTCGAACCCCCGGTCCTGTTACAGACAACGGTTTTCAAGACCGCCGCATTCGACCACTCTGCCATTTCTCCAGACAAGCTAAAAATAATTCCTTTTAGCGGTTGCAAATATATAACCTTTTTTTAAATTACAAAAACATTTATTGTTTTTATTTTTTTAGCATAAAAAAAACCGAAACAATTATTTGTTTCGGTTTTTGCGGAGAAAGAGGGATTCGAACCCCCGGTCCTGTAACAGACAACGGTTTTCAAGACCGCCGCATTCGACCACTCTGCCATTTCTCCAGGCATACTAAAAATAAATCCTTTTAGCGGTTGCAAATATACAATCTTTTTTTAGTTCTAGAAAATAAAAAATGTTTTTTTTAATTAAAAAAAATTATTACTTACTATTGTGTGTTTTATGTTTTTGTTTATGAGTAGGTTATGTGGGTGAAAATGTTTTAAAAAAAATAGATAGATATAATATACAAAAGAGACTATCAGTGTTATATTTATACATATTTCACTAGTTTTTACTGTTTTCATTAAGAGAATTATAATTTTTAAATTACTTTCGTTTTAAAATTAAGAAGCATGTTTAATTCATTTGGAAATATATTAAAAGTAACAACTTTTGGTGAATCACACGGAACGGCAATAGGTGGCGTTATTGATGGTTTTCCAGCAGGAATGGACGTAGATTTTGAGGCTATTCAACAAGAGTTAGACCGTCGTAAACCGGGGCAATCTAAAATTGTAACTCAGCGTAAAGAACCTGATACCGTTGAGTTTTTATCTGGAATTTTTGAAGGTAAAACAACAGGAGCTTCTATTGGTTTTGTAATTAAAAATACCAATCAGAAAAGTAAAGATTACAATCATAATACTAATGTATATCGCCCATCTCACGCCGATTATACCTACGATAAAAAATACGGAATTAGAGATTATAGAGGTGGAGGACGTACCTCGGCTCGTGAAACTGCAAATTGGGTGGTTGCAGGTGCATTGGCAAAACAACTCATAAAACACATAAATATTAATGCTTTTACCTCATCGGTAGGCGATATTTTTATTGATAAACCATATCAAGAGTTAGATTTATCTAAAATTGAAAGTAATATTGTTCGTTGTCCTGATGAAAAATCAGCAGAAACAATGATTGCTAAAATTCATGAAATCCGAAAAGCTGGCGATACTATTGGAGGTACGGTAACTTGTGTTATTCAAAATATGCCTGTTGGATTAGGCGAGCCTATTTTTCATAAATTACACGCCGAACTAGGAAAAGCAATGCTTTCAATAAATGCGGTAAAAGGTTTTGAATTTGGTAGCGGATTTTGTGGTGCTAAAATGAAAGGTTCTGAACACAATGATGTTTTTAATGAAGATGGAACAACACAATCTAATTTATCAGGTGGAATTCAAGGAGGAATTTCAAACGGAATGGATGTGTATTTTCGTGTAGCTTTTAAACCCGTAGCTACGATTATGACAAATCAGCAAACTATAAATTCTGATGGTGAACTAACCGAAATTAAAGGAAAAGGTCGTCATGACCCTTGTGTTGTACCAAGAGCTGTACCAATTGTAGAAGCTTTATCTGCCTTGGTTTTAGCTGATTTCTATTTGATAAATAAAACAAGAACTGTTTAATATTTGTTTTATAATCTTGATTTTCACAGTTATGCGATGCTGAACTAAATTCAGCATGACGAATTTTAAAATAGTTGTAAATAAAAAAAGCCCGAGCAAATTGCTTGGGCTTTTTTAGTAAAATATGTAAGTTAAAAACTTATGCTAACATAGTAACAGGGTTTTCAACAAAAGTTTTTAATGTTTGTAAGAACTGAGCACCAACTGCACCATCAACCGTTCTGTGGTCGCAGGCTAAAGTTAATTTCATCGTATTTCCAACAACAATTTGACCGTCTTTAACAACTGGTTTTTGTACAATTGCACCAACAGATAAAATAGCAGAATTCGGCTGATTGATAATAGAAGTAAAACTTTCAATACCAAACATTCCTAAGTTAGAAACTGTAAAAGTACTTCCTTGCATTTCAGCAGGAGCAATTTTCTTGTTTCTAGCTTTACCAGCTAAATCACGTACCGAAGCACCAATTTGAGTTAAACTTAAAGCATCTGTATGTTTTACAACAGGCACTACTAAACCTTCATCAACAGCCACGGCAACACCAATATGAATATGACTGTGGAATAATGTCGTATTATCAGTCCAGCTAGTATTTACGTTTGGATGTTTTTTTAATGCCATCGCACAGGCTTTTACAACCATGTCGTTAAATGATACTTTTGTATCAGGAACGGCATTAATTATTTTACGAGAAGCCATTGCGTTGTCCATATCTACTTCAATATTTAAGTAGAAGTGAGGCGCATCAAATTTAGAATTTTTTAAAGCTTTCGCAATTGCCTTACGCATTTGAGAATTTTTAACTTCTGATGTGTTTTCTTCACCAGCGATTGCAAAATTAGCAATAGCTTCTGTTTTAACAGCTACAGGCGCTTCAACTTTTGCAGCAGCAGGAGTATAGTTTTCTACATCCTTTTTAACAATACGTCCGTTTTCACCAGAACCTTTAATTGCTGTTAATTTAATTCCTTTATCTTTTGCTATTTTTTTAGCTAATGGAGAAGCAAATATTCTTCCAGTAGAAGTTATTGTAGTTACTGTTTCAGTAGTAGCTATTTTAACTTCTTCTTTAGGAGTTTCTTCTTTTTTAGTAGCTATTTTTTCTTCTGATTTTGTATCAGTAGAAACTGTATTTCCTGAATTTAATGCATCAAGTACGGTAGCAACATCTGTACCTTCTTTACCAATAATGGCAAGTAAAGTATCAACAGGAGCAGCTTCTCCTTCTTGTACACCAATGTGTAATAAAACACCTTCGTTAAAAGATTCGAATTCCATTGTAGCTTTATCTGTTTCAATTTCAGCTAAAATATCACCCTCTTCAACTTTATCACCTACATTTTTTAACCAAGAAGCAACAGTTCCTTCTTCCATGGTATCACTTAAACGTGGCATGTTAATTACAATAGCGCCTGCTGGCATTGCTACTACTTCACTTTTTACAGCCACTTCTTCGTTAGAAGTTGTTTCAGCTTTAGGAGCTTCTTCAATTTGAGGAGCAGCAGCACCGCCGTTTAATAAAGCAGTAATATCTTCGCCTTGTTCACCGATAATAGCTAATAAAGTATCAACAGGAGCCGATTCACCTTCCTGAACCCCGATGTGTAATAAAACACCTTCGTGAAAAGATTCAAATTCCATGGTAGCTTTGTCTGTTTCAATTTCAGCTAAAATATCTCCTTCTTCAATTCTGTCGCCTACATTTTTTAACCAAGAAGCAACAACTCCTTCTTCCATTGTGTCGCTTAAGCGAGGCATGTTTATAATTGTAGCCATGGTTTATTTTGATTTTATAAATGGATAATCTTCTTGTTCATATACCATATCATGTAATTGACTTACTTCAGGATATGGAGAATCTTCAGCAAATTTTTCACATTCACTTACCGATTCTTTTACTTCTTTTTTGATAGCTTCAATTTCATCATCAGAAGCATATTTATTTTCTTTAATGATATCTAATACTTGGGTAATAGGGTCAATTTTACGGTATTCAGCAACTTCATCTTTGGTACGATAATGTTGAGCATCCGACATTGAGTGACCTCTATAACGGTATGTTTTCATCTCTAAGAAAGTTGGTCCTTCACCACGACGAGCTCTTTGAATAGCTTCATCTACCGCTTCGGCAACTTTAATAGGATTCATTCCGTCAACAGGTCCACAAGGCATTTCGTATCCTAAACCAAGTTTCCAAACATCGGTATGATTTGCAGTTCTTTCAACAGAAGTTCCCATAGCGTATCCATTGTTTTCAACAATAAATACTACTGGTAATTTCCAGTTCATAGCCATATTAAAAGTTTCGTGTAATGAACCCTGACGAGCAGCACCATCACCAAAACAACATAATGTTACGGCATCATTTCCTTTATATTTATCACCAAAAGCTAACCCTGCTCCTAATGGAATTTGACCACCAACAATTCCGTGTCCACCATAAAAACGGTGTTCTTTTGAAAAAATGTGCATAGATCCCCCCATACCTTTAGAGGTACCAGTAGCTTTACCATATAATTCTGCCATTACACGTTTAGGGTCTTCGCCCATACCGATAGGTTGTACGTGGTTACGGTAAGCGGTAATCATTTTATCTTTAGATAAGTCCATTGCGTGTAATGCACCTGCTAAAACAGCCTCTTGACCGTTATATAAGTGTAAAAACCCTCTTACTTTCTGTTGAATGTAAACAGCGGCTAACTTATCTTCAAACTTTCTCCAGAAAAGCATGTCTCTATACCAGTTGATATAGGTTTCTTTAGTGATTTTATTCATTATATATTAGTTGTTTATTTAAAAGTTTGTTTGTTGCGTATGTCTTAAAACGCATCTACAAAAGTAAGTAGTTTTTAGTAATTTTAAAAAAGTTCTTGTTAAAATTTACACACAGTTTTTTTTATTATTAAAAGGACTTAAATTATTGTTTTTCTTTGGCAATAATAATAGTTGCTTTTGCTCCTGTAGCCAAGTTCCATTGGTTGGCAGAAAGTAGTGTTCCTGTTTTATTATAAATTTTAAACCCGGCGGTATTTGGTCCTGAAGTTCCTTGGTTTAGGGCTAAAATATTTATGGTGTTAATGCCTTGACTTAAAGATATTTTAAAAGATTGATAACGTTTTTTTAGAATTAAGTTTGTAACCACAGGAATATTGTTTACTAAAATAGTAACTTTATCGCCATCAGGATATTGAAAATCTCTACAAATAATCGTAATACTTTTATCTTTAGTGGTAAAACTCCCTAAATCTTGATCAATAATAGGGTATACATATCGTCCGTTTATTTTTTTAAAAGCTTTTAAATATTGTTCTTCCGCAATTTTAGCTTTTGTTAAAATCCCTTTGCTTTCAAAATCTTTTTCGGCTTGTTTTTTTTTATACTTTCGTTGTTGTTTGCTGTGTGCGTTTTTAAAACCGTTATTATTTTTAAAATCTAAAGATGTTGGTTTTTGAACTTCTTTAGTAGCATTAGGAATACTATTAAACGAGCCTGAGTTATTTTTTGTGTTTCCAAAAGAAGCATCAAGTTGTGCAAAACTATTTGAGCTTATACTTACTGCAAAAACTACTATAAAAAAGTGTATTGTTTGTTTTATCATATCAAAAGAAATCTGAACAAATATAATGCCGTTGTTTTTTGTATTTCTGAATAAATCGTTAAAACATATTTATTTGAAGCAATTTCCCGCTTTTCGCACTCGCTTTTTTTATTTTTCAAAAGAAAAAAATAAAAAAGAGCTCAAACAATTGCTACAATCGGGGCTAGGCATTTTTACTTTTTTTTGTAATTAATTTAAAATTAAAATAGTTCTTTACTTTTTAATAATATCCATTATTTAACAGGGAAACTAAAATAAGTTTTAGGAAAAGGTTCAAATCTTAAAGTAAAATGCCACCATTCTTTAGAGTAGGGTCTAAAATTATATTTGCGCATTACAGTTTGTAATAACTGCCTATTTTGTTTTTGTTTTTTTGTTAATTTTTGATAAGAAATATGCGAAGAAATTCCGAAGAAATCAAAAGGACTTCCCATATCTAATTCGTTTCCAGTTTTTAAATCGATAATTGTTAAATCGACTGTACTACCACGAGAATGACCCGATTTTGAAGAAATATATCCTTTTTTAAACAAATGCCTTTTATTGATATTCGGATAATATTCTTCTTTCATTAAAGTATCGTTCATAACACGTGCCCATTTTACAAAATGATTTACGGCAGTTTGCGGACGATAAGCATCAAATATTTTAAGACTTAATTCTTTTTTTAATAACTCTGCTTGTACTTTTTTTAAAGCTATTGCTGTTTTTGTGGTGCAAATAACAATGCTTTCATCATAACCATTTACAGATGCTCCTAAAAAATTATTATCAGCACAATATCGAAGTTCTTTTTGAATAGTAGGAGCAATATCTTTTAAATACGAAAAATTTTCAGGAAGTTTTTGCTGTTCTTTTATAAGTGTTTTTTTTTGTGCGTTAGCAATAAAAGAACAAAATACTAATAAATAAAATAGTTGTTTCATTAAGCAAAAATAAGTAATTTGTTTTGTTGTGAAAATTACAGGCTTAAAACAGTTGTTTTTATGATATATAATATCATTCCAACGACACCTCCAACAATTGCACCATTAAGTCGAATATATTGTAAATCATCACCAACTTTATTTTCAATTTGTTTAACCAAATCTTCGTTATTTAATTTTTCTAAACTATCAGAAACTGTGTTTGCTATTAAATGATGATTTTTATGAATTATCGAAATAAGTCCTGATTTTAAATTTTGATTTGCTTTTTCAATAATTTCTGAATTATTAGAAATATCGCTTATAATTTGAATTGATTTTTTCTTGATAAATTCAATAAGAACGCTTTCATTGTTGTTTAAATCTTTTTTAAATTTATTTTGTGCTGAATTTAATAATTTAGCAACAATACTTTTTGATTCAATATTACTGATTAATTTTTTTTGTATATTTTTAATTGAAGCAAGTGCATTTGGATTTCCAATTTCTAATTTTTTAGCAAAATGAAGTAATTCATTATCTAACTTTTTACGTAACGGATGTTGTTTATCTTTAGTTATTTCTGTTAATAAATCATTTATTGATTTTATCAATTTATCAGTTATAGATTCATTATTTAATCCGCCTAATTTTTGAGCTGTATTTACAGCTAAAAGTTTAAAAGTGCTTTCTTTTTTGATATTTTCAGATTGTTTAGTTACATTTTTAAGTAGCATTTCACGTGTTTCATTATTATTAATAGTTTTAGAAATACTAGATAAAGCAACTGTCCATAATTTTGAATGTTCTTTATTTTTTAGTGCTTTTTGTAGCCAAACCCCCAAAGGTTTTCCAATTTCAATAGTGTCTAATTCTTTTTTAAATATTTTTTCTAAATAAGGAGCAAGTTCTGAAAAGTTGGTGTTTTTTGAGATATTTAAAAGTATATCTTGTAAAAAATGAATGATTTTTGAAACATTTTTATCATCTTTTAAAGTATCTAATATTTTATCAGCAATAGCAACTGAATTTATTTTTTCAGATAAACTTTCTTTTGATAACCATTCATTAGAAACTAAATCAACAATTCCGTTAGAAATTTTAGTTCTTGATTTTACAATAATATTAGTATGTTTTTTTATAAAAGGTATTGGGATTTCGGCAAATAATGCTTTTACAGCAAACCAATCGGCACAGCCACCAACAACAGCCGCTTCAAAACCTGCAAGTGCTATGTGCCAAGCGGTATGTGTTAAAAATTCGGTTTTAATACCAATTATTAACAATAGCATTCCAATAGTTGCTATAATTAAAGAAAGAGCGCCTTTTTTTGGGAGTTTCATTTTTTATGTAAATATAAAATTTTAGAGCTAAAAAAGCCAAAGCATTATTGCTTTGGCTTAGTAAAAAAAATATTGGTTATAGAGTTATTCTATAAATCTGAGTTAGAATGAAGGCTATCATCATTATCATTATCGTAATTATTATTATCATTATTATAGTTATTAGGAGATTTACAATCTGTACATTCAAAACCTTTTGAGGTCATTTTAAAATGATGATTTGCCATATCACGGTCATAAATATCTTGAGTATTTTTAATATCATCAATAAATTTACGAGAAGAATTTTCAAAATAAATAGTTGTACCTTCAGCAATATAAACAGTTGCTTTAATTTCTTCGTCTTTCCAAATATTTTTATAGGCACTTAAAAAGAAGGCATCAAAAATAATTGTATTGTTTGTTATGTTAAAATTGTAGTTAATTTCTTTGGCGTTATCATTTGCTTTATTTCGTTTTTTTCCTTCGGATGTTCTTTTAATTTCGATATAAGCATTACCTGTTTCACTTTTACGAACATCGATATTTACATCGTTAGAATATTTCATTTTAACATCATTAATAACTACGTCTTCAGCGTTATTTCTATTGCTTAAATTGTGATTATAATAAATATTATCATTATTAACAACTCGAATTTTTAAAGGTTGTTCTTTAGTATAAGTAATATTATGTTTACTCACATTAACACCGTTATAAGCATGAGTCGTAGCATATTCGATACCTGAAAAACTAATAGTAAACAATGAAATTAACCAAACTCCTAGTAATGTAAAAACAGTTGTTGTGTTTAATTTTTTAATTGAAGGAGAAAGTATTCTTAATCCTAAGATAAATAATACCATCATTGGAATTCCAATTAATAAAAATAATGAAATAGTCAATAACCATTTAGGTAGCATAGCATCATAAAAAAATGGAGGATATTGTACAAAGTTATTGTCAACATTTAAAATTTCAAAACTACCGATTGAAAATGCTCCAAATAATAACGAAAGAATAGTAATACCAGCAATGAAAATTAAAAATACGCCTATAAATTTACCAAATATTTTAAATAATGTACGTAAAATTTCGCCTATAATACCTATGAAATCTTGTAATTTTGAGTTTGTTTGTGAGCGTATTTTTTCATAATCGGCACTTGAAATTTTATCGGTAATATCATTAGCTCCGTCTTTTAATTTTTCAGATAAAGATTCAAATTCGTCTCTAATTTTTTTTTCAATATTATCAATGTTTACTGGTTCGCCTTGCATCTGTAATTTTTCAGAAGTTGTTTTTGCTTCTGGTAATAAAACCCATAAAATAATATAGGCTAAAGGCGAAAACCCAGAGGCAACTAAAATGATAAAAGTAATTCTAATCCAAATAACATCAATATTAAAATAATGAGCAATACCTGAACAAACTCCACCTAAAAATTTGTCATCACCATCTCTAAATAATTTTTTAACGGTTCCTTTTTTTGTTTTATAATTAGGTGAATAATTATCGGTATAATCGTCTTGTGTGTCGGAATAATCTTCAGGTTGTCCCATAATTGTAATGATTTCTTCAATATCATTTTCATTAATAACCTGACGTACATCTGTTATTTTTTCAGATAAAAGCTCACTAATACGCGCTTCAATATCTGAAATTATTTCCTCTTTTCCTTGTGGGTCATCGCTTAAAGAACGCCCAATTGCTTCTAAATAACGTTTTAATTTCTGATAAGCAATTTCATCTATATGGAAGAAGAACCCGCCTAAGTTTATGTTTATTGTCTTATTCATTATTAGTTGATTTTTTAGTAGTTACTAGGTTTACTGCGTTGACTAAATTACTCCAAGTGTTGTTTAATTCTTTTAAAAATAAGTCTCCATTTTCTGTTAAAACATAATATTTTCTTGGAGGTCCAGAGGTTGATTCTTCCCATCTGTAGCTTAATAAACCTGCATTTTTTAAGCGAGTTAATAGTGGATAAATTGTTCCTTCAACGACAATCATTTCTGCACTTTTTAATGTTGATAGTATTTCAGAGGTATAAGCATCACCATTTTGTAAAATCGATAAAATGCAATATTCTAAAACCCCTTTTCGCATTTGTGCTTTTGTATTTTCAATCTTCATATACCGCGATTTATAAGGTTATTTTATAAAATTAATTGTAAAAGGGTAGTGGTATTCTTCTCCTTTATTTGCTTTTATTGAAGCGATAATAATCAACGCTATTTTACTTATCGAAATCAAACAAAAGAATATACTTGTAATAACTAAACCGATAATTGTACTACTATTTTGAAAAATAAAATCAGTTTCAAAATCAAAGGTTGGTTGATTATAATTGTAAAAAAAACCTCCGAATAAAAAACCGAATAAAAGAAAGCAAAACAGTGTGATTGTAATTATAATATACAAGCCAAAACTGATATTAAAGTTTACAGCTTCTTTTCCATGTTTATCTAAAAATAAACTTCTATCTTTTAAAGTTTGCCACAATATTAAAGGTGTTATAATGCTTCCTAAAGGAAATAAATATCCTATAAATGCGCAAATGTGTATTAAAAATGCATTGGTATTTTCGTTGTTGTTTTGCATGGCTATATTTTTATATACTACTTGATAATACAAATATATGTCTTTTAAAAGGTACTTTGTATTACATAGTACTATATTTAACGTTTTATTAACATTTAAAGCTTATATGAATATTTTTTATAGAAGCTGTATAAAATAGCTGAAGTTGTTGGTCTCGTTCACTTTAAAAGGTATTCAGTTCGAATATTATTTGTAAATTGATAAAAAAATAAAATAGCGAATGTTATCTGAAAAAATGTTAAAATATTTTTTAACAACAAAATATGAAGATGTTGGAGCTGAACAATATCAATTTCTTTTAGACAATTATTTTACTCAACCAAAAGATGATTGGTATGAAGAAAAAGATATTAATGGCAGAAAAGAAAAGATTTGGGATAAAACAAAAGTTGCAAGATTTTGGATGTTGATACGTGAACATGCGATGAAATTTGGCATTGAAAATAAAAAATTTGATTTTAGTAAATTTGTTTTTCCTGATTTTGAAAAGTCAGATTATAAAGAAAATAAAGATGGTACATCAAGATTTACTAAAAATTTTTGGAATAGAGGAGAATCAAAAGAATTTTCAGAAGATGTAGAGTTTTCATCTACTAAATTTTTAGGAGAAGCTGATTTTAGTGGAACTTTATTTAAAAAAAAAGTAGGTTTTAATGCTGTCTTTTTTGAAAAGGCTAATTTTAAAGAAGCAAAATTTTCAAAGGAGGCTAATTTTTCTTTTTCTAAATTTTCAGGAAAAAGTATTTTTAGTTATTCTAAATTTTTAAGTGAGACTGATATTTGTGAGGTTACATTTTCTGGAGAAGCTGAATTTAATAAAACTAAATTTTTAGCTCCAACTAATTTTCAATTTACATTTTTCTTAGAAAATATTTCTTTCATTAGTACGAATTTTTTAGAAAAGTGTAGTTTTTGGGGTATTAATTTTACGAATAAAACTATTTTTAGAGGCGTAAATTTAAAAAATGCAATTTTTGGTCAATCAGATATTACAGAGGTAAAATTTAAAAACTGTATATGGAATGAAAATAGTAGTAGAATTATTTTAAATTATGAAAAAGGACTCGGTTTTGAAGATGATTCAAATTATAAAGAACTAGAAGATTTATATCGTCAACTTAAGGTAAATTTTGATAACTCAAAAAATTGGGAGTTATCAGGAAAAGCTTACGTTAGTGAAATGGAAATGCGTAGAAAAATTTATCAAAATGAATTTTTGATAAATATTAAGAGTTTTCATCCGATAAAAGCATTTATAGGATTAATAAATTGGTTTTTATTTATTTTTTACAAAGTTTTTGGAGGTTATACACAAAATTACATTCTACCGTTCTTATGGCTTTCACTATTATTTACTGTTTTTTTGTTGGTCTATTCAGATTATTGTTTTTTCCAAGAATATTGTGAATGTAATTTTAAACCTTGGAAAGAAGCCATAGACGCTAGTTTTCCTTTTTTTAAATCGGATAAAAACTCACAACATTTAAAATGGAATTATTTTCAAAAAATAAGTTCATCGATTCTTTTAATATTTTTTATTTTGGCTTTAAGAAAACGATTTAGACAATAAAAATAAGTAAAAATATAAAACATAAAAAATGAAGTTTACACCCAGAAAAATAAATCTATTTACGTTATTAAAATTACCATCGGCATATATTTGTGGAATTAGAGTAAAGTCGATTTTTGAAGAAAAATCAACAGTAGTAGTAAAACATCGTTGGATAAATCAGAATCCATTTAACAGTATGTTTTGGGCAGTTCAAGGAATGGCGGCAGAATTATCTACAGGTATTTTGGTTATACAAGCTATTGAGGCATCAAATGAAAAAGTATCTATGTTGGTTACTAACATGAATGCAACTTTTACCAAAAAAGCAACTGGAAAAATACAGTTTTCATGTAATGATGGATTATTAATAAAACAAGGGATTCAAAAATCGATTGAAACAGGCGAAGGACAAACAGTTTTAGTAACTTCAGAGGGGGTTAATAATGAAGGTATTTCGGTGTCAAAATTTGAATTTGAATGGAGTTTAAAAGTAAAATCAAAAGTTATTTAATTATATATATTGTAATTTTAATCAAAAAAAACCGCAACTAATTGCGGTTTTTTTTGAGTTTTTGAAACACTAGACTATATTCCTAATTCATCAAATATACTTGTTAATTTTTCTCCTTGAGAAGGTGCAGGTGCATTTGGACTTACAATTGTTCCATCAGGTGCAATGATTATAAACTTAGGTAACCCTTTAATTAAGAATTTTTGAGCCCATTCTAGTTCGTTTTGTTTTTTACCACTAAACAGTTGAATACCTGTCATTTCTCTGTCAATTATTGTTTGCTTCCATTTTTCATGTTGTTTTTTATCATCAACACTAATACTTACAAACGTTAATTTTTTTCCGTGATATTCTTCTTCTAAATTCTTTAATAAAGGAATTTCTCTTTTACAATATGCACACCAAGTAGCCCAAACATCAATGTATAAATAGTTTCCTTTATTTAATAAATCATCTAAAGAAGTTGTTCCTCCTTTATAATTTTCAAAATTCACAAATTTAGGAGCAGGTTGTCCTTTAGCAGTCGCTTTTAATATATTATAAGTATCAGAAATTTCTTTTTTATGTTTTTCATTTGTTGAGTACAACATAAATTTATCATGAAATTCTTTTAAATGAGGTGTAAAAGTAATTCCATTTTTGGCATTTTTATATAATAAATCATTTTTAGCAACAGCACTATTAACTTCTTTTTGTGTGGTTTTTAAATATGTTAAATAATAACATTTACCTTCTTCATTTTTTTCTTTTGCTAAAAGTTTTAACTGAGTTTCTAACATTTTACGATATGAATAAGAGCTAAGATAGTCTTCATCGCTACTGTAGTTAAAATTTTTAAGAGGATCGGGAAAATTAGGAGAAACTACAAACTCTTCATTTTCAGATAACATTCCATAATAACTTTGATAATTACTTAGATTTCTTAAATATTCATAATTAATATTCTTAACTTCTTTTTTTAGAAATTTAGTTGGTAAATTATTTGCTATTGAAAGTGTAATTAGAGCTTCTTTATATTGATCCATTTTATTTAAGAAATCAGTTTCTTCTAAGGAGAATAGCTGGTTTGCGTTTACTAAAATTTCAGAAAATTTGACCTTTTTTTCGGCTAAATATTTATTAATATTAGCTGTTGTTCCTTTAAATTTAACATCGTTAATATTTTTGTAATCAGCAATTATATTTGCATCTACAGTGTCGTTAAGGTATAAATTTAAACTAGCTCTTTTAGCTTTAAGTATAAGTGTATAGTAGTTATCTCTATCAATTCTTACAGTATCAGAAAAAGCTCCTGTTTTTTTATTAACTTTTATCTTTTGTTCAAAGTTAAACCCTGTTAAAGTAATTTCTCTTTTTTTGAAATTTTCAATTTTTCCAGATAAAATAAGATAATCTTTTACTGGTTTAGGTTTTTCTTCTTTACAAGAAATAATGCTAACTCCTATTAGTGCTAAAAGTAGTATTTTTTTCATCGTTTACTGTTTATATGAATTGGGGTTTTTAAAGCTTCAAAGTTACTTTTTTTTAGTATTTTACCAAAAGATACAAAGAAAAAATAAAATTGGCTTCAATATAGTTTTAAAAAATAAAACTCCCAAGTAAATACTTAGGAGTTTTTATTTTAATTGTTATTATTCAGATATTTCTGTACGCGACTCTGTAGGTTTTTTGCCTTTATCAATAGAGATAATTAGTTTATTAGTTTCATCATCTAAATCCATCGAAATAGTATCGCCTTCGTCTAGTTTAGAATTTACAATTTCTTCTGCTAAAGCGTCTTCAATGTATTTCTGAATAGCTCTTTTTAAAGGACGTGCACCGTATTTTTTATCAAAACCTTTATCAGCAATATAATCTTTTGCTTTTTCACTTAAAACTAATTTATAACCTAAATCGGCAATACGAGCTAATAATTTTTCTAATTCGATATCAATAATTTTATGAATATCTTCACGTTCTAGGGCGTTAAAAATAATTACATCATCAATTCTGTTTAAAAATTCAGGAGCAAACGATTTTTTTAAAGCTCCTTCAATAATGCTTTTTACGTGGGCATCTTCTTGGTCTTTTTTAGATGCTGTACCAAAACCAACACCGCTACCAAATTCTTTTACTTTACGAGCACCAATATTAGATGTCATAATGATAATAGTATTTCTAAAATCAATTTTACGACCTAAACTATCGGTAATATGTCCGTCATCTAAAACCTGTAAAAGCATGTTAAAAACATCAGGATGTGCTTTTTCAATTTCATCTAAAAGAATTACAGAATAGGGTTTTCTACGAACTTTTTCAGTTAATTGCCCCCCTTCTTCGTAACCTACATATCCAGGAGGTGCTCCTATTAAACGAGAAATAGCAAATTTCTCCATGTATTCACTCATATCAATTCTAATTAAAGAATCGGCAGAATCAAATAATTCACGCGCTAATACTTTGGCTAGTTGTGTTTTTCCGACTCCTGTAGAACCTAAGAAAATAAATGAACCAATAGGTTTATTAGGGTCTTTTAAACCAACACGATTACGTTGAATTGCTTTTACTACTTTGGTAACTGCTTCATCTTGACCAATAACTTTACCTTTAATCATGTTTGGTAAATCGGATAAACGATGACTTTCAGCTTCGGCAACTCTGTTTACAGGAATTCCTGTCATCATAGAAACTACCTCAGCAACATTGTCTTCAGTAACAATTTCACGGTTTAGTTTAGAGTCTTCTTCCCATTGATTTTCAGCAGATACTAAAGCTGTTTCAATGTTTTTTTCATCATCACGAAGTTTTGCTGCTTCTTCGTATTTTTGTCCGTTTACTGCGGTTGTTTTATGTTTTCGAATTTCTTCAAGTTTAGCTTCTAGTTCTAAAATTTGTTGAGGTACAACAATATTTGTTATATGAATTCTAGAACCAGCTTCATCTAAAGCATCAATAGCTTTGTCAGGTAAAAAACGATCGGTCATATAGCGATTGGTTAATTTTACACAAGATTCGATAGCTTCATCGGTAAATGACACTTGATGATGAGTTTCGTATTTACCTTTAATATTGTGTAAAATTTGGATAGTTTCTTCAACTGTTGTAGGCTCAACAATTATTTTTTGAAAACGACGTTCTAAGGCGCCATCTTTTTCAATATTTGTTCTGTATTCATCTAAAGTTGTAGCTCCAATACATTGAATTTCGCCACGTGCTAAGGCAGGTTTTAACATATTTGAAGCATCTAAAGAACCAGTAGCGCCTCCTGCACCAACAATGGTGTGAATTTCATCAATAAATAAAATGATGTCATCATTTTTTTCTAATTCATTCATCAGCGCTTTCATGCGCTCTTCAAACTGTCCACGGTATTTTGTACCAGCAACTAAGCTAGCCAAATCTAAAGAAACAACTCTTTTATCAAATAAAATTCTAGATACTTTTCGTTCTACAATTCGTAAGGCTAACCCTTCTGCAATTGCTGATTTACCAACACCAGGTTCACCAATTAACATTGGATTATTCTTTTTTCTTCTACTTAAAATTTGGGATACTCGTTCAATCTCTTTTAAACGCCCAACAACAGGATCTAATTTTCCTGCAACAGCAAAGGCAGTTAAATCACGACCAAAATTATCTAAAACAGGGGTTTTAGATACCTTTGCTTGTTTTGACTTAGAACCTTGTTTTCCAAAAGGATTAGGATTTTGGTTAGAAGGAGTATCTTCGGAAGGTGTTTCGGCAGTTGGTGCAGAAAAACTATCTTCTATATGAAGTTCTTTATAAAGGGCTTTTGTAATTTCATAACTTACATCTTGTTTTTGAAGTAATTTTGTAGCAGGGTCATTTTCATTACGTAAAATACATAACAATAAATGTGCTGTATCTATTGAATTACTTTGATATAGTTTAGCTTCTAAAAAAGTTGTTTTTATAGCTTTTTCAGCTTGTCTTGTAAGGTGTAAACTCTTTTTCTCTAGGTTTTCTGTTGATAACGTAGTTGGATTTAGCTTTTCTAATTTACTACGCATCAATTCTAAATCTACATCAAAAGTAGTTAAAATTTCGATAGCTTTACCATTTCCTTTTCTAATTAAACCTAGTAGTAAATGTTCTGTTCCAATAAAATCATGACCTAAACGTAAGGCTTCTTCTTTACTGAAAGTAATTACATCTCTAACTTGTGGTGAAAAATTATCTTCCATAAAATTAATTTGTATAGTTAGTCTGTTTTTTTCTTAAAAATAACAAAAAATATGCCACTACTTTTTAGTGTATATTTATTAGCGATTCTTTGGTGTTAAATATACGTTGTTAATGTTTAAAAACCATTAATATCTATACTTAAAACAATAAGTATAATTTTTGTATAAAAGAAGGCTTTGTAGTATCTTGCAATGTTTTAAGAAATACAGCTGATTTTAGCGTATTTTGTAAATGAGTTTTATAAGTGTAAAGTTCATTTTCTTTATAAAAATGATAACTAATATTTTAAAGAAATATATATGGCAGATGGCGAAAAGTTGATTCCGATCAACATTGAAGAGCAAATGAAATCAGCGTATATCGATTATTCGATGTCGGTTATTGTATCAAGAGCATTACCAGATGTAAGAGATGGATTAAAACCAGTTCATCGAAGAGTTTTATTCGGTATGCACGAACTAGGTATTAAGGCAACAGGTTCATATAAAAAATCTGCAAGAATTGTAGGGGAAGTACTAGGTAAGTATCACCCACACGGTGATACATCTGTATATGATTCAATGGTTCGTATGGCACAAAACTGGAGTGTACGTTACATGATGGTTGATGGGCAAGGAAACTTCGGTTCTGTTGATGGAGATTCTCCAGCAGCAATGCGTTATACCGAGGTAAGAATGCAAAAAATATCCGAAGATATGTTAGCGGATATTGAAAAAGATACTGTTGATCATCGCTTAAATTTTGATGATACTCTACAAGAGCCAACCGTTTTACCAACTCGTATTCCTAATTTATTAGTAAACGGAGCATCAGGTATTGCAGTAGGTATGGCAACAAATATGGCGCCACATAATTTAACTGAAGTGGTTAACGGTACTATTGCTTATATCAAAAATAGAGATATTGAAATTGATGAGTTAATGGAACACATCAAAGCACCAGATTTTCCTACAGGAGGAACAATTTATGGGTATGAAGGTGTTAAAGATGCTTTTCATACGGGTAGAGGGCGTATTGTAATGCGTGCCAAAACTTCTTTTGAAGAAGTAAAAGCAAGAGAATGTATCGTTGTTACTGAAATTCCGTATCAGGTTAACAAAGCAGAAATGATTAAAAAAACTGCTGAACTTGTTAATGATAAAAAATTAGAAGGAATTGCTAATATTCGTGATGAATCTGACAGAAACGGAATGCGTATTGTGTACGTTTTAAAACGTGATGCAATTCCGAATATCGTTTTAAATAAATTGTTTAAATATACTCAGTTACAAACATCATTTAGTGTGAATAATATTGCACTTGTAAATGGTCGCCCTGAGCAATTAAACTTAAAAGAATTAATCCATTATTTTGTTGAACATAGACACGAAGTAATTGTTCGTAGAACAGAATTTGAATTAAAGAAAGCACAAGCAAGAGCACATATTTTAGAAGGATTAATTATTGCTTCAGATAATATTGATGAGGTAATTTCAATTATTCGTAGTTCTAAAAATGGTGATGAAGCTCGTGAACGCTTAATTGAGCGTTTTGAATTAACTGAAATTCAGGCAAAAGCAATTGTTGAAATGCGTTTGCGTCAATTAACAGGTTTAGAGCAAGATAAGTTGCGTGGTGAGTTTGATGAAATTATGCTAACAATAACCGATTTAAAAGATATTTTAGCCAATGAACCAAGACGTTATCAAATAATTACCGATGAATTAATTCATGTTAGAGATAAGTATGGAGATGAGCGTCGTTCTGAAATTCATTACGCAGGTGGAGATATGCGTATCGAAGATATGATACCAAACTCTAAAGTAGTCGTTACTATTTCGCATGCAGGATATGTAAAACGCACAAATCTTGATGAATATAAAGTTCAGAATAGAGGAGGACGTGGGCAAAAAGGAGCAACGACTCGTAATGAAGATTTCTTAGAACACTTATTTGTAGGAACAAATCATCAATACATGATGTTCTTTACTCAAAAAGGAAAAGTGTTCTGGATGCGTGTGTATGAAATCCCCGAAGGAGGAAAAAATACCAAAGGTAGAGCACTTCAAAATTTAATCAATATCGAATCTGACGATAAAGTAAAAGCATTTTTAGTTACCGAAGATTTAAAAGATGAAGAATACATCAATAGTCGTTACGTAATTATGGCAACTAAAAAAGGTCAGGTTAAAAAGACTTCTTTAGAACAATATTCTCGTCCAAGAATCAACGGAATTAACGCAATAACCATCAAAGAAGGCGATGAACTTTTAGAAGCAAAATTAACTACGGGCGATAGCCAAGTAATGCTTGCGTTAAAATCAGGAAAATCGATTCGTTTTGAAGAAGCTAAAACCCGACCAATGGGAAGAACTGCCTCAGGAGTTCGTGGAATAAGTTTACAGCATGATAACGATGAGGTAATAGGAATGATTGCTGTAAATGATATGGAAAGCAATATATTGGTGGTTTCTGAAAAAGGATACGGTAAACGCTCGAAATTAGAAGATTATCGTGTAACAAATCGTGGTGGAAAAGGAGTAAAGACCTTAAATATATCAGAAAAAACAGGAGAATTAGTAGCTATTAAAAATGTAGATGATTCAAATGATTTAATGATTATTAATAAATCGGGGCTTACTATTCGTATGGCTGTGGAAGATTTACGTGTAATGGGACGTGCAACACAAGGAGTTCGTTTAATTAATATCAAAGAAAATGATAGCATTGCCGCAGTTGCAAAAGTAATGCGTGAAGAAGAAGAAGTTCAGGAGTCTGAGTCTGAAATTGGCACGGAAATTGAAAATAATACAAACGAAGATCAAGAATAACAATTAATAAGAACGACAATGAAAAAACAATTAATAACACTTTCTTTAGGATTAGTATCATTAGGGTTATTAGCTCAAAAATCAGAGTTAAAAACCGCAGAGAAAGCTATAAAAAAATCAGATTATAAAACAGCAATTACTACCTTAAATGCTGCTGAAAAATTAGTAATGGATAAAGGGGAAAGTAAATACACCTCTAAGTTTTACTTTTTAAAAGGAAAAGCATTAGCAGCGACAAAAGACTATCAAAATGCAGCAACAGCATTAAATAGTTTATTAGCAATGGGTAAAACCAAGTATTCAGAAAAAGCAAAGCCTATTTTGAATACCATGATTCAAGAGGTTTCAGGGAAAGCAGTTGATTTATATAACAATAAAAAAGATTATAAAAACGCTGCTGAAAACTTTTATTTAACGTATTTATTAAGTCCTAAAGATACTTCGTTTGCTTATAATGCAGCAATATCGGCAACACAAGCAAACGAATATGATACAGCGATTAAATATTACAAAGAGTTACGTAAAATTGGTTATACAGGTATTGAAAATCAATATTTAGCTACCAATAAATTAACTGGTAAAGTTGAAAACTTGGGAAGTAAGAAGCAAAGAGATTTAATGGTTAGGTCTAAGCAATATATTAAACCTGAAAATAAATCAACAGCATCTAAATCGGCTACTATTGTTAAAAACGTAGCATTATTGTTAAAAGAACAAGGAAAAACCGATGAAGCTATTCAGGCATTAGCAGAGGCAAGAAAAGAAAATCCAAAAGATTTAAATTTATTGTTAAACGAAGCTGATATGTATATTAAGCTTAAGCAAATGGATAAATTTGGAGAGTTAATGAAAGAAGCTATTGCTTTAGATCCTGAAAACCCAACATTATACTATAACTTAGGAGTAGTTAACTTCAATGAAGGTATGATTGATAATGCTAAAAAATATTACAAAAAAGCAATTGAATTAAATCCTAATTACGGAGATGCTTATATGAATTTAGCCGTTGTTGTATTAAATAAAGATAAAGCAATTGTCGATGAAATGAATAAAAATTTAAACAACTTTAAAAAGTATGATGCTTTAGCATTAGAACAAAAAGAAGTTTATAAAGAGGCATTGCCATTTTTAGAAAAAGCAGATACAATTAAAAGAAGTGTTGATACTGTTAAAACATTAATGAACTTATATGAGGTTTTAGAAATGGAAGCCAAAGCAACAGAATATAGAACTTTATACAAAGCAATGAGATAGTATTTAAACGAAAGTTAATGAATATCTATTTTACTAAAAAAAAACCGAAACTTTTAAAGTTTCGGTTTTTTTATGCTTTTTTTCTATTCAAAAAAATGTTTTATAATTCTTAATCGATGCGTATATTTTTTAGAATCTACATTGTAAATACCACGATGATCTAGCGTGTCAATCCGAACTTTTCCGTGTGCATGAATAATGGTGTTGTTTCCTAAAATAATTCCTACATGCGTTATTTTTATAGGATTTTCATCAGTAGAAACATTAAAACAGGTATCAAAAAAAGCAAGATTTCCTGCTTGGCTCTCTTCAATAAAATTTAACGTTTCGCCTTGGGTTACTTGGTCTTTAGCATCGCGTAATAAATTGTAGCCAGCTAATTTATAAACCATTTGTGTAAATCCCGAACAATCAATTCCAAAAACAGATTTCCCACCCCATAAATACGGTACGTTTAAAAATAACAGTGCCGTTTTAATAATGGTTTGCTTTTTATTGTAAATTTCACCTTGATAAGAATATTTTTTTTGGTCGATATTAAATGTTTCATCCTTTAAAAAAGGCAGTCTTGCACCTAAAGGAATCATTATTTGTTGTTGTTTTTTAGAATCTTTATCAAAATTCTTAAAATTAACAAGGTTTATAAAGTTACCTGAATAGTTTTTATGTTCTTCGGATGCTAAAGTATTATACATTTCTTGGCTAATTTCTTGATATTGTTTAGTATCAATAAATCCTTGATATTTATCAAAAGCTAATTCAATTTTAGTCCAATTATCTTTTTTTTCTAGTATTTTAAAAGCTTCACCAAAAAGCACTTGATTTACCATTTCTGAAGTATCACTAGCTTCAAAACGCATGGGAATAATACTTAAATTACAAATTCCAAAAAACATAATATTACGAATTTTTAAGGTTGAAAAATATTATATTCTTTCAATAACGATTGCACTAGCGCCACCACCACCATTGCAAATAGCGGCTGCACCAATTTTGGCATTTTTCTGTTTTAATATTGATGTTAAGGCTATAACAATTCTTGCTCCTGAAACACCTAAAGGATGTCCTAAAGAAACCGCTCCTCCGTTTACATTTACTTTATCGGCAGATAAATTTAAAATTTTCATATTAGCTAAGCCAACTACTGAAAAAGCTTCGTTTAATTCAAAATAATCAACATCATCAATTGAAATATTTGCTTTTGATAATGCTTTTGGTAAGGCTTTTGCAGGCGCTGTTGTAAACCATTCTGGCTCGTGAGCAGCATCGGCATATCCTTTTATTTTAGCTAAAGGAGTTAAACCTAATGCTAGGGCTTTATCAGCAGACATTAAAACCAATGCAGCAGCACCATCATTAATTGTTGAGGCGTTTGCAGCAGTAACCGTTCCTTCTTTGGTAAAAGCAGCACGTAAAGCAGGAATTTTATCTATTTTTACATTTTTATACTCTTCATCTTCAGAAAAAATAATTGGTTCGCCACGGCGTTGAGGTATTTCAACCGACACAATTTCATCGGCATATTTTCCTTCTTTCCAGGCATTTGCAGAACGGCTGTACGATTCTATAGCAAAAGCATCTTGTTCTTCTCTTGAAAAACCATATTTTGTAGCGCAATCATCGGCACAAACACCCATGGCTACTTTTTGATAGGCATCAACTAAACCATCTTTTTGCAAACCATCTTCCATGGTAATCGAACCAAATTTTGAACCTGTTCGAGCGTGTTGATAATGTGGAATCATACTCATATTTTCCATTCCTCCAGCAACCACAATTTGAGCATCGCCTAGAGCAATTGTTTGTGCGGCTAACATAATGGCTTTCATTCCTGATGAACAGACTTTGTTAATCGTAGTGCAAGGAACGGTATTAGGTATTCCTGCAAAAATAGCTGCTTGACGTGCGGGTGCTTGCCCTGTACCTGCGGAAACTACATTCCCCATAAAAACTTCATCTATCATTGTAGGATTTAAGTTTATTTTTTCCAGTGCACCTTTAATTGCCACTGCTCCTAATTTTGGTGCAGGTATGGTTGATAAACTGCCTAAAAAACTACCTATTGGTGTTCTTGCTACTGATACAATAACTACTTCTTTCATATGTTTGCGTATAATTTCTTCTGCTAAAATAACCATTTTATAACAAGTACTCAAATAATAGAGAAAGGTTATATTTACAAATCTAAACATACAAAATGAACAATTTTATAAATAAATTATACAAGAACAATACGATTATTTACAAAATATTATTGTTTTTAATTTCGGTAGTGGCAATTGTATATTTATTCCCTAAACAAGGTCAGTTTAAATATGAATATACTCAAGGTAAACCTTGGCAATATGATAATTTATATGCTCCTTTTGATTTTGCTATTCAAAAAACAAGCCTTGAAATTACTCAAGAAACGAATGAAATTAAAGCGAGTGTTAAAAAATATTTTGTGTGCAATCAAAAAGTAGCTAAACAAGTATTAGAAGCTTATAATAATAAAATTATGCTTGCAGATTCATTACCTGTTAATGACATTGTACTTCTAAAAAAAATAGGGAAGACTATTATTCATAAAATTTATAACTACGGATTTTTAGATGATTCAAGTATTACAAAAGCAACCAAAGAAGAGTTTGTTTTTTTACGAAAAGGAAATTTAATTGTAGATATTCCTTTTTCAAAATTACTACAATCAAAAGACGTATTGAAGTTTATTTCACAAAACACATCTGAAGTTAACAGTGTTAATCAAAACATTCTTTTAAGTCATTTATCAGCCGTTATAAAGTCAAATGTAGTATTTGATACTAAATATAGTGACAAGGAGCTAAACGAGGCTTTAAAGAAAATTTCGTCTGCTAAAGGAAAGATTTCAAAAGGAGAATTAATACTTTTAAAGGGAGATATTGTAGCAGGTAGAAAATTAACAATTTTGAAATCGTATGAAAAAGCATCGAGCTCACAACTTTTAACAAAATCAAACTATAATTGGATTGTTTTCGGATATACCATTTTAGTAGCATTGGCATTGTTAATGTTATTGTTGTTTTTAGAAAAATACCGTTTAGAAATTTTTAATGATAATAATAAAGTAACCTTTATCTTTTTTAATGTTTTTTTTATAATTTTAGCCCAAACACTAGTGGTTAAGTACAATTCAGATTTTTTATATGTAGTTCCGTTGAGTATTTTGCCAATAATATTAAAAACTTTTTTTGATGCTCGCTTAGGCTTTTTTACTCATGTGCTAACAGTATTGTTATTGGGTTTTATAGTGCCAAATAGCTTTGAATTTATATATCTTCATATTATTGCAGGGATTGTAACCATATTAACGATTTCAGAACTTTATAAACGGGCTAGTTTATTTATATCGATTGGGCGAATTACCTTAATTTATATGATTACTTATTTTGCTTTTTCCATTATAAAAGAAGGAAGTGCCGATAAAATAAATTGGAGTTATTTTGGTTTATTTGCTGCCAATGGATTGCTATCTTTTTTAGCAGTTTTCTTTATTTATTTTTATGAAAAATTATTCGGATTAGTTTCTGATGTTGCTCTGTTAGAATTGTCAAATACCAATTCAACATTGTTGAGAGATTTAAACGAAAAAGCACCAGGAACTTTTCAACATTCTATGCAAGTGGCAAATTTAGCCGAAGCTGCCGCTAATGAAATAGGGGCAAACTCTATGTTGGTAAGAACAGGTGCATTATATCATGATATTGGTAAAATGGCAAATCCCTTGTATTTTGCCGAAAATCAAGCAACAGGCGTAAACCCCCATCATGATTTATCACCAAAAGATAGCGCCCAAATAATTTTAGAACACGTTATTAAAGGAATTGAAATTGCAAAGAAGCATAAATTACCAGACAGAATTATTGATTTTATTAGAACACATCACGGAACAACAGTTACCTATTATTTTTACAAGCAAGAATTAGAAAATAATCCTGAAGGATTTGTTGATATTAAAAAGTTTCAATACCAAGGACCAATTCCTTTTTCAAAAGAAACGGCTATTTTAATGATGTGTGATGCTGCCGAAGCGGCTTCAAAAAGTTTAAAAGAACCAACAGCACAATCTATAGATAATTTAATCGATAAAATTATTGAAAAGCAAAAAAACGATAATCAGTTCGTAAATTCGAATATTACCTTTAGAGAGATAGAAAAAATAAAAAAAATTATTAAGAGTAAGTTAATGAGTATCTATCATTTACGTGTAGAGTATCCAGAATGATTAATTTTTTTTTAAAAAAAACTTGTGAGATCTTTTAATTCGTTATATATTTGCACTCGCAATTCGAGACTATTAATTTTAATAAGTTTTGAATCACTCAGGAGAGATGGCAGAGTGGTAATGCAGCAGATTGCTAATCTGTAACCGGGTAACTGGTTCCAGGGTTCGAGTCCCTGTCTCTCCGCAATTAAGATGACTAATCGGGGTGTAGCGTAGCCCGGTCATCGCGCCTCGTTTGGGACGAGGAGGTCGCAGGTTCGAATCCTGCCACCCCGACACAGTTGTACGTAGCAACTTTAAAACTACGGGCTCTTAGCTCAGCTGGATAGAGCACCTCCCTTCTAAGGAGGCGGTCGGAGGTTCGAATCCTCCAGGGCTCACTTAAACCCTTGTTAATCGTTTGATTATCAAGGGTTTTTTGTTGTTTTTAAATTTTATGTGTCAGTAAACGTGTCAGCAATTTTGTCGTTTTTATGGCAGAAAAAGATGTATTATAATTTTATAAAAGTCATTTTATAGTCAATTAAATAAAAATTGATTCACTCGATACGTGTTTTAATAAGTGTTTGAAAAATAGGAAAAGAACTAATCGTAGTTTTTAGAAAACGTAAAAAAATAGCACTTAAAAGCTAGATTTATACTTCATCCCATATAAAAAACAGAATTTCACGAAAACAGAATTTACCGAATTTACCGAAAACGTAACACGATAGTACTTAAAAGCTATATTCTATAGTTTCGTCTTATAGAAAAAACAGAATTTCACGAAAACAGAATTTACCGAATTTACCGAAAATGTAACACGATAGCACTTAAAAGCTATATTCTATAGTTTCGTCTTATAGAAAAAACAGAATTTCACGAAAACAGAATTTACCGAATTTACCGAAAATGTAACACGATAGCACTTAAAAGCTATATTCTATAGTTTCGTCTTATATAAAAAACAGAATTTCACGAAAACAGAATTTACCGAATTTACCGAAAACCTAAAACAATAGTACTTAAAAGCTATAATTCAATACAGATTATTTTTAAGAGTATATAATTTAAAAATATTTATCCTGTAAATACTCCAAGTATAACTCAATAAAATCAAGATGTTTTTAAATTTGAAAACCGCTACAATAAAATAAAATCAAATTTTAAGTTGGTTTTCTGAAAAATATTTTTACATTTGCTTTAAATTAGAAACGATGTATAAAGATATTTTAACAACAAAACTTGGTGATATTACAGAGGTGCAATTTGGTCTTTATCAAAAGAAAGAAATGAAAGGCGATGTAAAGTACTTGACTTCTAGCCATTTTGATAAGTATCTTAATCCAACTTTGTTTAAAAATAGTTTTGTTGAGTTGAAAGATAAAGATAGTAAATTTTTATTGAAACCGAACGATGTTATATTAGCAGGTAAAGGGCAACGAATATTTGCTTGGGCATATGAAGAAAGTTTTGGAGCGGTAATGCCATCATCATTATTTTATATTATAAGAACAGATGCAACTAAAGTAAATGGTCATTATTTGGCTTCTATACTTAATTCTAGTCAAAAACAATACGAATTAACTTTACTGGGTTCTGGTTCATCAATAATATCTATAACAAAAAAAGAGTTGCTAGATTTAGAAATACCATTGCCAACATTAGAAGCACAAAATAAAATTGTAAATATTGAAAAATTATTAGATAAGGAAATAAGTATCGTAAACCAGATACTTGAAAAAAAAAGAGCACTTAAAAAAGGGATTTTAAATCAGTTATTAACGAATAAATCAAAAATATAAAAGACATAAAAAAAAGTCTTTAAAACTGGTCGAATTAAAGACTTTAAGTTGGTATTGTTTACACTCAGTGGCTTGTCACCGAACTGATAAAAACAATGTTTGTGGAAAAACAAAAATATACCAATCTTATCACATATCAAAATAAGGATATTTAGACTCGGACTTACACAGGCTATTCCGAAAATATAGCGTGTATTTTTAAATATTTAATACATCAAATAAAGAGCGGTATTATTTACCGCTCTTTTAAAAAGAAAACAAAATGAGTAAATTAATAGAGTCACACACAAGTAAAGTTAAATTATCAAAACAAGATATAAATAATAAAGTTTGGAAAGCCTGCGACACCTTTAGAGGAACAATAGATGCAGGACAATACAAAGACTACATACTTACAATGCTTTTTATTAAATACATTTCAGATGTAAATAAAGAGAAAAAAGAAGCCTACGAAATTAAATACAAAGGAAATCAGGATAGAATTGATAGAGCTCTTAAACATGAACGTTTTGCATTGCCTGAAAAAGCATCTTTTGACTATTTGTATTCTCAACGTAATGAAAATAATCTTGGAGATATTATAAATATAGGTTTAGAAGCTTTAGAAGAAGCAAATAGAACCAAACTAGAAAAGGTATTCCGTAATATTGATTATAATAGTGAAGCCAATTTAGGGCAAGTAACAGACAGAAATAGACGTTTACAGCATCTTTTAAAAGATTTTCAAGACCTAGATTTAAGACCTTCAAATCTTGAGGGAAATGATGTTATTGGTGATGCGTACGAATATTTAATTTCAAACTTTGCCGCTGGTGCAGGAAAAAAAGCAGGAGAATTTTATACAGCATCAGAAGTATCAGTATTATTAGCAAAATTAGTAGAACCAAAGGCGGGAGACCGTATTGCTGACCCAACTTGTGGTTCTGGTTCATTATTGCTTAAAGTTGCCAAAGAAGTTGGAAATACAAACGTATCTTTAAACGGACAAGAAGTAAACGGTTCTACTTATGCGCTGGCTCGTATGAATATGTTTTTGCATGAAATGGATAATGCAAATATCCAATGGGGTGACACGATTAATTCGCCTAAATTAGTGGAAAATGATACCTTAATGAAATTTGATGTCGTTGTAGCAAATCCGCCATTTTCTTTAGACAAATGGGGAGCAGAAGACGCTTCATCAGACAGGTATGGGCGTTTTCATAGAGGTGTACCGCCAAAAAGTAAAGGTGATTACGCCTTTATTACGCACATGATAGAAACCCTAAACCAGCATGGAAAAGCGGGAGTTATATTGCCTCATGGTGTGTTATTCCGTGGAAGTAGTGAAGGGAAAATAAGAAAACAACTGATTGACGAAAATCTTTTAAAAGCCGTTATAGGTTTACCAGCAAACTTATTTTTTGGTACGGGGATTCCTGCATCTATTTTAATTTTTGATAAAAATAAAGGAACTAATACAGACATCTTATTTATTGATGCTAGTAACGGTTTTGAAAATGGAAAAAACCAAAATAAACTTAGAGAAGAAGATGTAAACAAAATTTACAACACCTTTTCTGAATGGAAAACCGTTGACAAATACAGCTACGTTGCAACGCTAGAAGAAATAAAAGAAAACGATTACAACTTAAACATACCAAGATACGTTGATACTTTTGTAGAAGAAGAACCTGTAAATATTGCAGAAACCCAAAAAGAAATAGTTGCATTAAAAGAAAAATTAAACCAAGTAGAATCTCAAATGGAGGTTTATCTTAATGAAATGGGATATTAAGATGGAGCTAGAAAAAAAATTACCTTACGGATGGAAAATTGTTTCAATCGGAGAAATATTTGAATTTAAAAATGGATTAAATAAGGAGAAAAAATTTTTTGGAGAAGGTACACCAATTATCAATTACAAAGATGTTTATAAAGAAACAGCTTTAAATCTATCAAATGTTAAAGGTAAAGTAACAGTTGATAATAATGAATTAGAAAGATATAGTGTTAAAAAAGGTGATGTTTTTTTTACTAGAACATCAGAGAGTGTAGAAGAAATTGCTTTCTCTGCTGTGGTTATTGAAGAGATTCCTAATGCTGTTTTTAGTGGTTTTGTACTTAGAGCTAGAGATTTTAGTGAAAAACTTGATAATAATTTTAAACGATATTGTTTTAGTGGTTTTGATGCTCGTAAGGAGATAATTAGAAAAAGTACATATACAACAAGGGCTTTAACTAATGGAACTGTATTATCTGAAGTTAAGCTTTTAATCCCCCCATTAAAAGAGCAACAAGAAATAGCTAAAATCTTATCGACATGGGATGAAGCTATCGAAACCACGCAAAGTCTTATAGAAAAATTACAATTTCGTAAAAAAGGGCTTATGCAAGAATTGTTATCGGGTAAAAAACGATTGGCAGGGTTTAGTGAAGAATGGGAGGAAATGAGATTAGGAGAGGTAACTAATCGAATTACAAAAAAGAATACTGAATTAAATGACACAGTTATAACTATTTCTGCTCAACGTGGATTTGTAAGGCAAGAAGATTATTTTAAAAAGCGTGTTGCGAGTAAAACTTTATCAGGTTATTATTTAATTGAGAAAGGTCATTTTGCTTATAATAAGAGTTATTCAAAAGGTTATCCTATGGGAGCTTTTAAACGATTAGACACATTAGAAAAAGCTGTTGTAACGACTTTATATATTTGTTTTGAAGCAAACGAAAATATAGATTCAGACTTTTTATTAAACTATTTTGAAGGTGGGATGATAACCAAAAATTTAACAAAAATAGCACAAGAAGGTGGACGAGCTCACGGATTATTAAATATTGGGATAAATGAGTTTTTCGCTTTAAAACTTACTGTTCCTTCTTTATCCGAACAAAAAGCAATATCAAAAATAATAGATTTATCAGATATTGAAATATCAGAAAAGAAAGCCTATTTATTACAATTGAAAAATCAGAAAAAAGGCTTAATGCAACAATTATTAACAGGAAAAAAACGTGTAAAATTTTAAAATTATAATAGCTACCATTTTCCCGCTGTCGGGAAAATGGTATGCATAAAATCATTTTGCCGATGTCGGGAAAACGATATAAATGCCTAAAAAGCAAAAAAATATTACCAAAAGCTATGAAAAAGAAAAAAAATAAAACGACACCAAATTTATGAGTACACCATCGTATATAGAAGATAATGTATCGCAAATACCCGCATTACAGTTGCTTATAAATATGGGTTACCAATATGTAAGCCCAAAACAAGCAGAGCAATGGCGTGGCGGAAAATCGAAAGTATTGTTTACTGAGGTATTGCGTAAGCAGTTAAAAAAAATTAATGTTATCAATCGTAAAGGTAAAGAATATGCTTTTTCAGATGCGAATATTAATTCAGCAGTATTAGCGGTAAAAGATTTACCTATTCAAGATGGTTTTATCAATGCAAATAAAACCTTTTATGACCTTATTACCTTAGGTAAAGCCTTTGAACAAAGTATTGATGGCGATAAAAAAAGTCATACCATAAATTTTATAGATTGGGTAAATCCTGCAAATAATATTTTTCATGTTACAGAAGAATTTTCAGTATTAAGAACAGGAAGAACAGATACTTATAGACCCGATTTAGTGTTGTTTATTAATGGTATTCCTACGGTAATAATTGAATGTAAAAGCCCTTCGTTATCAGGCGTAAAAGCTCCCGTATCATTAGCAATAGAACAACATATAAGAAATTTTACCAAAGATGGAATAAGGTCTTTATATGTATATTCAAGTATTTTAATGAGTATTGCTACTAATGATGGTAGTTATGCTACAACAGGTACAAGTAAAGAATTTTGGGCAAAATGGAAAGAGCAATTTACATCAAGTGAAACAGAAAAAGCCTATTGGTTAAAACTTAAAGCGCTTAAAAATAAATCGTTGGAAGAAGCTCAAAAAAATCTGCTTTTTGAAGAACGAACGGAGTATGTACGCAAAAGTTTTGATGCTATTGATACAGAAGAACGCTTGCTAACCGAACAAGACAAGTTAATTTATAATTTATGTCGTCCAGCACGATTGCTAGATTTGATACTAAATTTTACCTTGTATGATAACGGTACAAAAAAAGTAGCAAGGTATCAGCAGTATTTTGGTGTTAATAATACGATAAATCGTGTTACAAAATTAGATACTACAGGAAAACGTAAAGGAGGTGTTATATGGCATACACAAGGAAGCGGTAAGTCGCTTACTATGGTGATGCTTGCCCAAATGTTGGCTTCAAATGCTACTATTTTAAATCCGAAAATTATTTTAGTTACAGACCGTATTGACCTTGATGACCAAATATCAGATACGTTTAAAAAGTGTAAAAAGGAAGTTCGTCAGGCTAAAACAGGAAAGCATCTTGCAGAACTTTTAGAAGATAGTGATGATGCTATTATAACTACTATTATAAATAAATTTGAAGCTACTGTAAAGAATAACAAAAAGCCATTTACATCTGCTGATATTTTTGTGTTAATTGATGAAGGTCACAGAACGCAATATGGTACGTTTAATGTAAGTATGCAACGTGTATTTCCGAATGCTTGTTTTTTAGCATTTACAGGTACGCCTTTAATGAAAAAAGAAAAAAGTACTGCTACTAAATTTGGTGGCTATATTGGTAAACCATATACGGTAAAAGATGCTGTTGAAGATGGTGCTGTAGTTCCTTTATTATATGAAGGAAGACACACTCAAATTATGCTAAATGAAGCGCCTTTAAATATTTATTTTGAAAAATTAGCAGAACGCAATAATCTTACAAAAAGAGGACGAGCAAAACTGAAACAAAAATTTAACACAGTAAATGAGTTAAATAAAACAGACCAAGTAATTTATGCCAGAGCCTTAGATATTAGCGAACATTACACTACTTTTTTTCAAACACATAACGACAATTATAAACCAAAAGCACAATTAGTAGCACCCACCATTAAAACAGCTTTATTATATAAAGAGTATCTTGATGATATAGGAATGGTAAATTCAGCCGTTGTGGTAACACAATCTGACCAGCGAGAGGGAACAGAAGATGGTTATTTTAATGAAAATGAAGATAAGCGTAGAGAAGATAAGTATTTAAACGCAATGATTGATAAACATGGTGATTTAAAAACCTATGAAAAAAATATTATAAATGATTTTAAAAGCCGTGATATACCAGAAATATTAATTGTAGTAGCAAAACTTTTAACAGGTTTTGATGCACCAAATAATACTGTTTTATATTTATGTCGTTCACTTAAAGAGCATACATTATTACAAGCAATTGCACGTGTAAATAGAGTATATCCAGGAAAAGAATATGGTTATGTTGTTGATTATTATGGTAATTTAGAAAACCTTGATACAGCTTTAAGCACATATTCTAACCTTAATAATTTTGAAGAAGAAGATTTAGATGGTGCAATAACGAATATAAAAGATGAAATAGATAAATTACCACAAGCACATTCGGAGTTATGGGATATTTTTAAAACGCTAAAAGGTAAAAATTTAGAACCTACAGCATACGAAGAACATTTATCGCCAGAAGATGTAAGAAATACATTTTATACAAAGGTTTCACAGTTTGCAAGATTATTAAAATTAGGGTTATCTTCTGTTGATTTTGTTACAAAAACAGCCAGTAATAAAATTGATATGTATAAGCACGATGCTAAATTCTTTTTAAAATTACGTGTTGATGTAACTAGGCGTTATAATGATGATATAGCTTATAAAGAATTTGAACCACAGATTCAGAAACTTATAAATAAACACATTACTACAGATGGTGAAGTAATGAAAATTACGGAGCTTGTTGATATTTTTAATAAAGAAGATAGAGATGCTGAGGTTGAAAAAATAAAAGGGAAAGCTGCTCAGGCAGACCATATTGCTAGTAGAACTGTAAAAGCTATTAATATTAAAATGCAAGAAGACCCTATTTATTATAGAAAACTTGCAGACCTAATTAAAGAAACTATTGCCGCATATCATCAAAAGAGAATAGACGAAGCAGAATATTTAAAAAGAGCTAAAGAGCAAGAGTACGAAGTTTTTAATGGACATTCAAAAAATGTACCAGATGAATTAGTAAACAACACAGTAGCTATAGCATTTTATAACTTTAGTACAAGTATTTTTGATGATATAGCATTGTTAAAAACATCATTTCATATCGAAGTAAGTTTAACTATTGATAAAACAGTAAAACAATACATTTACTTGAATCAGAAAAAAATAATAGATTGGCATAAAAATGAGGATATAACAGGTAAAATTAACATAGAGCTTGGTGATGTAATTTATGATTTACATCAGAAATTTGATATAGATGCCGATTGGGATAAAATAGATAATTTAATAGAAGAATGTTTGAAAGTAGCAATTTTTAAATATAAATAAAACTTTGGAGTTTAATCGCATTATATATGGTAATTCTACAATTGATTTTCAATTAATTTATAGGAATCGAAAAACACTTGGAATAAAAGTACATCCTGATGGAGAGGTAATTGTTTCTGCTCCGTTAGATGCTACTTTAGAAAAGATAATAGAAAAAGTAAAGAAGAAAGCACAATGGATTTTTATGCAAAAAAGGTTCTTTTTGAATTATCAGCCACGAACATCAGAAAAAACATATCAGAGTGGAGAAGGACATCTTTATTTAGGGAAAATGTATCGATTAAAAGTAACGGAGTCAAATAATAAATCTATAAAATTAAAAAGAGGCTATATCTGTATTGAAACTAAGGATAAAACCCAAACAAATAAAATAAAAGAACAGCTTAACGAATGGTATAAGTCAAAAGCTATTCTTCATTTTAATACTATTTATAATAGTCGATTAGGATTGATTAAAGAATTATCAGAAAAAGAAACCTCACTTAAATACAAATGGTTTAATAATAGATGGGGAAGTTGTTTTAGTGATGGAACTATTTATCTTAATATAGAACTTATAAAAGCACCTAAAGAATGTATTGATTACGTCTTGATACATGAAATTTGTCATCTTAAATATCATAATCATAGTACATTTTTTTATGAATTATTAGGTGAGAAATTACCTAATTGGAAAAAATCAAAAGAAAAATTAGAGAAGCTTTTATCTTAATTTTACCTATTGCATTACTTGCATTAGTTGCACTTCAAATTTAGGTTGTGCAGATAATGCAAGTAATGCAACGGTAATTAATAGATTTTTCGATATAAACCTCTTTCTATTTTACTAAAAATAGTATTAATATTTTTACTTAAAAAATCTTTTATAGTTCTTTCAGGAATACCTTCTAATTTTGCTAATGCAACAATTTCATCTGTTCTAAATTTAGTGTTTAAACCTTTATAAATTCTTTGTTGTTGTTCGTTTAATTTTGTTAAAGGGTCTTTTTTATTCATTAAAGAATTTACTTTTATTGCGTTATCAAAATAATATTCTGTTAATCTGATGGAACATTGAATAATAAAGAAATCTATTTCATTTTTAATTCTTCCAAAACTACCCCAGTATATTAATTGAAGTATTATTGCAAATCTTAAAGCATAAACTTCATATTTAGCTTGAATTGATGTTTTAACTTCTGAATCAAAATACTCAACTCTCTTTGTATTTTGCCATTTAATTAAGTATTCTTTTGCTTTTGATGTTAAAACCATTTCTTCGGGTTGGTCATTTATACACGAAAAATCCATTAATTTATTAAGTAGATGTGTATAATCGTCCATCAATGATTTATCAATATCTTTATCGCTCCAAATAATAGGTTTTGGTTTTTTATTTATGGCAAATAACATTCGTTCTATAAAACCGTTATTACTTCTATTATCTTTTGCTAAATCGGGTAATAACTTTTTTTGAACACCTCCAATAATATTTACAAAAGAATTATCTAATCTAACAGGTTCATCCCCTTTTCTATCTACTGAAATAGCATTACCACTCCAAAGACTTAAATAAGTTTCTTGTTCTCCAGAGCTTTTACTGTAGCGTCCGAAACTATTAATCCACCCGAATAATTCATCAGCAACAATGGTAACACCTTTTCCATTTGTTGCATGAATTTTGATAAGTGATTCAGGTGTAAAATCATTTAATAATGATTTTACATATAACGGTTTTTCTTTGGTTTTTTTTTCGTCTAAATCGAATGAATTGTATTCTTTTAATAAAGATATATATTCTTTATATGTTCGTTTTTCTTTTTCTGAAATTGGTTTAAAAGCTAAATTTAAAGGATGCGTTTTTACATCTCCTGCGTTTCCAACTAACGCAAAAAATAGATTGCATTTTACATTAAATCCCTCTTTAAACTTTAATATATGGGAATTTCCTATTGCGTTTGATATTGCGCATAAAATTGCGCTTGCAAAATATTCAACAGGATAATTAAGATGTTCATTTGCTTCTTGAATTAATTTAACAATTCTATCAGGAAAAATATCATACGGAAAATCGCTAATTTCTTGGTATTCCATACATTTTCGGATTAAATTGATTTTTATCAGTTTTTAAATCTTCAAAAAGAATTTCTATTCTTACTCCTAAAAGACTATTGTCTCTTTTGTATAATTCATCAATATTATTTTGAATTATTTGCCAAGGAAATCGAGGGTCTTTATTTAAAAGTCTTTTGATATTTGAAAATTGATTAATAAGAGCTTCGTTTTCTCTTATTAAAAAATAATCTGTTAAAGAATTATATCTTCGGTATAAGTTTTCGTCAAATTTATCAACAAGAATGGATAGGGTATTTGTTATATTTTGATTTTCCATTTTACTTGCTGATTTTAGTTAAAGAATTTTCTACTTCATTGCGTTTAAATCTTTTTTTATTTCCTATTCGGTAGGCTGATAAAATTCCTTTTTTTGTCCAGTCATCAACAGTAACAATAGAAATAGATAAAATTTCAGCTACATCTTGCCTTGAAATCCAAATAGTAGGTTCTTTAGGTTGAAAGTGTATTTTAAAATTATTTAATTTTTCTTCAACACCTTGTAAAATTGATTGCGTTAAATCTTGTGTTGTTGTCTGTAAAACTAGCGTTGCTTTTTGTTGTATCATAATTTTATGGTTTTAATTATGATGCAAAGTTCAAAAAAAATAAAAGCAATGTTATTCTCTCAAAACTCTAATTTATTCTCTCAAAATTCTACTTTGTTCTCTCAAAATTCTAATCTGTTCTCTTAAAATTCTAATTTATTCTCTCAAAATTCTACTTAATGCTTAAACACTTCATTTCTATCTTTTTATAAAAATCATCAGCTATACTTGAATAAGAATTTCCGTTAGATAATTTTGTTATAGGTTTAATTTTATATTCTTTAACTAACATATCTATAAAATCTTTTAGATTAACTCTAACAATAAATATAGGGTACTTTTTTGTAGGTGATTTAGGTTTGTATTCTTCTGCTAATACCGTATAAAAAGCATGACAAATAGGTTTAAACTTCCTATCAATAGGTTCATTATTTTCATTTACTGCTGAGTGTTCTTTTAAAAAATTGGCAAATAATTTTTCTGTTTCTAAATTTTTAAAAACTAAAGGATATTTAGATGCTTTTTTAGAAAGATTATCTTCTAATTTAATTTGAGGACTTGTTGTTAAATCACTTTTATTTTTACTGTTTAAATTTTCATTATTAATATAATTCAATTCATCTCTGTTTCTTAAATACTCTAAAATTAAAGTATTACTCAAAAAACGATAGTAAGATATATAAAAATATCCTCTTCTATTATCTTTCAACTTATCGTGAACGTACTGATATATTTCATCAATACCGATATTTTTGATAGCATAAGAACGGAACTCTTTTTCTGATTTTTTGTAATAAAAATAAGCTATTGAATCACTAAGTTCTTTAGAATATTCACTCATTTTTTTTGATAAAAATATTTTTTGTGTTTCAGAATCAATGCAATTTTCAAATTGAACTTTTATATTGAAACATTCTCTTTCGACATCAATATTTTTACATACTTCTATTATTTCATTAAAAACTTCCTCTCTAAATTCTTTTTTGAAAACTTCTGGCTGAAAACGAGTTTGATTACTATCTAAATCCATTTTAACATTATTATCGAGTACATCCATCTCAATAAATAATTCGTGAATCTTTTCAGTTTTAAAATATTTCTCTTTCCCTATAAAAAAACCTTTATATTTTCCCATTATATTTATTTCTTAAAAAAATTATTATCTGCAATTTTCAAAGCTCTTTCTTTTGCTCCAATTTTAATATAGGTTAGAAATACTTTTTCTGTAGTATGCCCGCTAATTGCCATTATATCAAGTGTTGGCATATTATTAATATAGGCATTAGTACAAAAAGAGCGTCTTCCTGTATGATTTGTAATCATTTCATATTTATATTTTGTTTCTTTAATAATATTACCTCCTTTATTTGTGTTATAGCTTATTTTAGTATTAATATTGGCTAATTTACCTATTTCTTTTAATGATTTGTTAATATGTTGGTCAGACATTTTTTTTGGAAAGTTTCCGCTATTTTTAGTTATAATATCTGCCACTTTTGGATGAATAGGAATCGAAATAGGTCTATTCGTTTTAGTAACAATAAGGTTTAATAATTGATAGCCATTTTGAACTTCGATATTATCTTTAGATAAATTATTAAAATCTGAAACTCTTAATCCTGTATATGCACCAATAATAAATAAATCTCTTGCGTTATCTAGTTTTTTATCATTTGATAAATCTAAGTTTATCATACTACTAAGTTCTTCTTCATTCAGATATATTTGAAATGATTCTCCAGTAGGTTTTATAAAATTTTTGTTTTTGTACGTTAAATTTGTATTTATACCTTTTTCAGTGGCATCACTTAAAAATACTTTAAGTGTTTTAATATAATTTCCTATTGTATTAGGTGTAAAATTTTTTTCCTTTAAAAAAGTTATAAAATCATAATAAAAATCCATTGTTATTGATTCAAAAGAAATAGGGTATTTATTACATTCTTCAAACTCTTTTAATACTTTAATAGTTCTTTTGTAAGCTAAAATAGTTGTTTTAGATATTGGTTTATCATTTATTGTTCTTCTTTGAGAGTCTTCAATAAATTGTTCAGCTTGAGAGTAAAGTGTAGGAACTATTTTTTCTTCTTTTCTTCCAAAAAATTCTTTAATATCATTTTTTAGATTTTGTTTAATTTCAATAGGGTTTTCAGTATCAGATAAGAGTACTTTATTTAAAATAAAATTTTCAAATTCTCTTAATCTATTATTTATTACATCTTTGATATTTGAAACTTCAACTCGGTTTCTAACTCTTTGTTTTTCTTTATCCCAAAATAGGGGAGCTATTTTAATTTTTGTAGTTCCTCTTAATTTTTCATCTCTTGATAAATTGATACGAAAATTAATAGGAGTTTCTTTTTTTGTATCAGTATTTCTTATGTAAAAACTAATCTTAGTCATTCTCTTTTTTTTGATAATATAAAGGTACATTATTTTATTAAATGTGTCAGCAAATGTGTCAGCAATTTATACATTTATCTTATTCTGCCTGTATTGTAGTGTGTTTTATTTGTAGTTTTAATAGGTGTTTAGGCTTGTGTTTAAAAGGGTTTAGTTATGTTTAGTTATATTTGTATTGCATCCTCCAGGGCTCACTTAAACCTTACTAGAAATAGTAAGGTTTTTTGTTGTTTATTAGTTTCTGTATCTGTATTTTTTTTGAAGCAATTTCCCGCTTTCCGCACTCGCTTTTTTTTGAAGAAAAATCAAAAAAAGAGCTCAAACAAAGCTTCAATCGGGGCTAGGCATTTGTGCTAATTTTGATAAATCCATAAATAAACTATAATTATACCAAACTCTACCGAGGAAGTTCGAGTGATTTTTTCTTTCAAAAAATTGTATCGATACAGTTTTAATTACTTTTAATCATTAAAATTACTCGAATTGACAAGAATCATCAAGAAAAAATGGAATAAATACGGTAAATCAGCATGCAAACCTGAAATAAAATCCCTTTAACAGATTCGATTTGTTATTTTTCTGTTATAAAACTTTTTTTAGATGAAATTTAAAAATTTTCTAAGCATTTTTAAAGATTGTTAGTGTTTTATTAGTGCTTTTTTTTTAAAACTATCTGAATAACTTATTACAAATAATAATTGCACATCATTTTTTTTAAAGTAATTTTATCAGCAATAAAAAAAAGCTATAAATGTCATTATTTCAAGTATCCGTATTAAAAAAACATCTTAAACTTCAGCAAAAAGAAGTACTAGAAAAAGCCTATAAAAAATATACAAAATATTTTCTAAATCCGACGATACAAGAAAATATCAGAAGCTCAAAAGAAGAAGAATATCAAGGTATTTTTTTAACGGAATTATTTGTGAATATTTTAAATTATACCCTAAAACCAAATGCCGATTTTAACTTAGTTGCCGAATATAAAAATCAAACCAACGCACGAAAAGCCGATGGTGCTATTTTAAACGATAACATTGCTATTGCAGTTATCGAATTAAAAGGTACAAAAACTAAGGATTTAGAAAGCATCAGAAAACAAGCGTTTGATTATAAAGCAAATCAAAAAGGCTGTGTTTATGTGATTACTTCCAATTTTGAAAAATTACGATTCTATATAAACGATGCCACCGAATTTGAAGAATTTAATCTTTTTGAACTTACCAAAGAACAGTTTCAACTCTTGTATTTGTGCTTGCATAAAGATAATATTTTAAATAATATTCCTTTAAAAATTAAAGAAGCATCCGTAGTTAAAGAAGAACAAATTACAAAAGATTTTTATAACGATTATTCGCTTTTTAAAAGAGAATTATATCGAGATTTAGTAAAACAGAATTTAAAGAATCCTATTTTTAGAACCGAACAGGAAAAAGAAAATATTGATAGTATTAATAAAAATATCAAATTAAGTCTGTTTAAAAAATCGCAAAAATTAATTGATAGGTTTCTGTTTATTTTCTTTGCCGAAGATAGGGGTTTATTACCGCCAAATTCAACACTTCAAATCCTTGAAAATTGGGATAAATTAAAAGATTTAGATGTTGAAGTTCCTTTATATAATCGCTTTAAATTGTATTTTAAATATTTAGACACTGGTAGAGAAGGAACAGATAAAAAAGCCGAAATTTTCGCTTATAATGGCGGACTTTTTAAACCTGATGCCGTTTTAAATTCGCTTATTTTAGATGATAAATTACTATATAAACATACTAAAAAATTATCGGAATATGATTTTGATAGCCAAGTTGATGTAAATATTTTAGGACATATTTTTGAAAATTCGTTAAATGAAATTGAAAGCGTAAATGCCGAAATTCAAGGTTCAAATTTTGATAAACAAACAAGTAAACGTAAAAAAGATGGTGTTTTTTATACGCCAAAATACATCACAAAATATATTGTAGATAATACCGTTGGTAAACTTTGTACCGAAAAGAAAATTGAACTTGGTATCAAAGAAGATGACTATTTTAAAGGACGAAAAAACAGACCAAAAACAACGATTATTAAATTAGTTTCGTTCTTAGATGTTTATAGAGAATGGCTGTTAAAACTGACTATTTGCGACCCCGCTTGTGGTTCGGGAGCATTTTTAAATCAAGCGTTAGATTTTCTAATTAAAGAGCATACCTATATTGATGAGCTAAAAACCAGGCTTTTAGGAGGTGGTTTTGTATTTCCTGATATTGAAAATAAAATCCTTGAAAATAATATTTTTGGGGTAGATTTAAACGAAGAATCCGTAGAAATTGCAAAACTTTCGCTGTGGCTAAGAACCGCACAACCTAGACGTAAATTAAACAACTTAAACAGCAATATTAAATGTGGAAATTCTTTAATTGATAGTAAAACCGTTGCTGGTGATAAAGCTTTTAATTGGGAAAATGAGTTTTCTGAAATATTTGAAAATGGTGGTTTTGATGTAATTATTGGAAATCCGCCGTATGTTCAATTACAGAAGATGAAAGAACTTTCATTAAAAATTAAAAATATTGGATATAAAACGTACGAAAGTACAGGAGATTTATATTGTTTATTTTATGAAAAAGGTAATGAAATATTAAAAGAAAAAGGTCTTTTAGGTTTTATTACTTCAAATAAATGGATGAGAGCAAATTATGGTAAAAGTTTAAGAAAGTATTTATTTGATAATACTAATCCATATAAATTATTAGATTTAGGTGCTGGGATTTTTGAATCTGCTGTTGTAGATTCAAATATAATTATGTTTGAAAAAAGTAAAGTTGAAAATTTTATAATTTCAAGTATAGATATTTCTAAAGAAAAAGATGTAAAAGATTTAATTTCTTTTGATAGTTTCTTTGTTGATATTAGTCCTAAAAATGATGATGTATGGACAATTTCATCAAAAGTAGAACAAAATTTAAAAGCAAAAATTTTAAAGAAAGGTATCTTATTAAAAGATTGGAATGTTGGAGTAAAATACGGAATTAAGACAGGATTAAATGAAGCGTTTATTATTGATGAAGAAAAAAAGAATGAATTGATAAGTTCTGATATTAATTCAAAAAAAATTATAGAACCTATTTTAAGAGGAAGAGATGTTGATAGATATAAAATAGAATATCAAAATTTGTATTTATTAAATGTTCATAATGGTTATAAAGAAATTCCTAAAGTTGAAATTGATGATTTTCCAGCTGTTAAAGAACATTTAAAAATGTATGAACCTAAATTATCTAAAAGATATGATAAAGGTTATACTCCTTATAATCTAAGAAATTGTGCATACATAGATTCTTTTTCAGAAAAAAAGATTATTTGGAAAGAAATGTCTTCAAAACCACCTTTTGTTTTAGATACAAAAAAATATTTTACAAATGATACTATAACATTTATAACTGGCGAAAATTTAGAATATTTATTAGCAATGCTAAATTCAAAAGTATCGTTTTATATCTTTTCAAATTATTATTCTGGAGGTGGTTTAGGTTCTAAAGGAATCAGATTTAAAAAAGATTTTTTATCTAATTTGCCAATTGCTAAAACTTCGGATGAAGTTCCATATATAAATAAAGTAGAAGAAATTCTTTTATCAACAGAGAAAATTCAAAAAGTAAATAACAAATTCCAAAAGTATGTAAAGCAAAAATTTCAATTAGAAAAGTTATCAAAAAAGCTTCAAAACTGGCACGATTTAGAATTTGGCGATTTTATAAAAGAACTCAACAAGGCGATAAAAAGCAATAATAAAGAACTTGTAAAAAACGAACTGCCAATAATTCCCGTACTTACAAAACTAGATGAAATGGATTGGATGGATGTTTTTACGGTTAAAAAATCCGAAGCTCAAGCCTTACAAACTCAAATAAATCAAACCGATAAAGAAATTGATGCAATGGTTTATAAATTATACAATTTAACCGATGCTGAAATTGCGATTGTAGAAAATAGTTAGATATTTTCATTAAACAATAAAACTTAAAAAGCTCCTAATGGGAGCTTTTTAAGTTTTTAAAGGTAAGGCTTACAACAAATAATATATTGAGCGAATCCTTTTAAATAAGTATAAAATGTGACTTTTTGTAAAAAAAGGTGTCTAATAATTTAGAAAGATGCTTAGCAAAAGTTATTGCGTAAACAAAACATTAAAAAAATAATTATGCCCCCTCTTATATTGTAGTTTTTTTTGAGGCGCTCATTGAGCGCCTCTTAATTTTTTAGTTTAAAACTTCTTCTATAACTTTTCCTGTGCTACCATTAGGAAACTCAATTTGAAGTAAATTAGAAAGTGTAGGAGCAATATCAACAATTTCATATTTCTTTTTTGATGCCCCTTTTTTAATACCGTTTCCGTAAAAAATTACAGGAATATGTGTGTCATATGAATATCCTGAGCCGTGGGTAGTTCCTTTTTTAGGGTAACTAACCGTTGATGGGGTAGGAACAAGCATTACATCACCTGAAAATTTTTGATTATATCCGTTTTGTAACGAGTTTAAAATACCCGTAGTAAACGAGGTTGTTTGTAAAGTTCTAGCGGTTGCAGTTTTGTAAATTCCTTTGTAATTAATTACTTCATCGGCTATTTTTTGAGCTACTTCATTTTTATTTAATTTTAAAGCTTCAATTTTATTTTTATCTAAAAAAATCTGAAAGTTTGAAATATTTTCAACCAAGGCATCTGAATTAAAATATTTTTTGGTGATATTATTTACAAAAGCAGTAAATTTTTTATAGCTAAAATAATTGGCAGGAATTTTAACCGACTGCAAATAAGCAGGCACTTGAACTGCTGCGTGGTCGGCTGTTAAAAATAAGGTGTAATTTCCTTTACCAACTTTAGCATCTAAAAATTGAAATAAAGAGGCTAAATCTTTGTCTAAGCGTAAATAAGTATCTTCAATTTCTTTAGATGCAACACCAAATTGATGCCCAACATAATCGGTAGATGAATAACTAACAGTTAAGAAATCGGTATAATCAGATTGCCCTAAGTTTTCGCCAATAATGGCTGCTTTTGCAAAATCGGTAGTTAAAGAATTTCCTGCAGGAAGCCCTTTTATAATACTGTAATTATTGTTTTTAGCTCTTAATTTAGGAATATTATGCGGAAATACAGGTTTTTTTTCACCCTTAAAAGCTTGTTCAAAATTGTTGTCATCAGCAATACTTTCGGTGTAGGTATTTATGTTGTATAAGGTTTCCCATGGCTGGCTTAAATAAGTATCTGCAATTTTCGCCTTATTAAATTTCTGTACCCATTTTGGCAATTTATCCGTATAATATGACGAGGTAATCCAATCACCTTTACTACCGCCATCAAACCAATATGCACCGTTTGCAGTATGCCCCGCAGGTAAAATTGCCGAACGGTCTTTAATAGCAATACCAATAGTTTTTCCGTTCATATTTTGTGCCAATCGTAATTGGTCGGTAATGGTGGTTGTTAGCATTCTTTTAGGCGATTTTTTTCCGCCATCGCCATTGTTTCCAACAGTTTTATAAGTGCTATCGTCAACACAATACACCGATTTTTTTAAGTATTTATCATACCAATTATTACTGATAATAGCATGATTTATAGGTGTTGTTCCTGTGTAAATAGAGGTATGTCCAACAGCGGTATAAGTAGGAATGTAGTTGTAATGAGCATTTTCAAGCGAAAATCCTTCATTTAATAAGCGATTAAAACCATCAGTACCATATTTACTAGCAAAACGGGTAAGATAATCGTAACGCATTTGGTCGATAACAACGCCTACGACTAATTTTGGTTTTTTAGGAGTCTTTTTTTTAGGAGAAGTAAAACTACATAAGCAAACGATAGCCAAAGTAGCTAAGGGTATGAATTTTTTCATTATAAAATTTAAAAAGTTATAAAATCAAAGGTAGGTAAATGCACACTAAAACTAATAATAAAGCCAAGAGTTAATGGTTTTTTAATACTTTAGCCAAAAGAAAAAATAGATTCGTTTAAATGAAGAACTACATTGAGCATATAGGTACGTATATTTTAATGCTAAAGCAAGTTTTTACAAAGCCACAGCGTGCACGTGTTTTTAAAGAAGCATTGTTTAGAGAAGTTGATGAATTGGGGCTTAAATCATTAGGAATTATTTCCTTTATTTCCTTTTTTATAGGTGGTGTAATTGCCTTGCAAACCGCCCTGAGTTTAGACAGTCCTTTTATACCTGATTCATTAATCGGATTTGCCGCAAAACGCTCGATGATTTTAGAATTTGCACCCACATTTTGTTCTATTATTTTAGCAGGAAAAGTAGGGTCATATATTACATCAAGTATCGGATCTATGCGTGTTACCGAACAAATTGATGCCTTAGAGGTAATGGGAATTAACTCTTTAAATTACTTGGTATTACCTAAAATAATAGCCACGGTATGTTTTTATCCTTTTCTGATAATATTAGCGATGTTCTTAGGAATTTTTGGAGGATGGCTTACCGGAATGCTTTCGGGGCTGTTTTCAGGAGTAGATTATATTATAGGCTTACAAATGGAATTTGACCCATTTTTAATAACTTATGCGATGATAAAAACCTTAATTTTTGCATTTTTAATAGCTACTGTGCCTGCATATCACGGATACTATGTAAAAGGAGGCTCGTTAGAGGTGGGTAAGGCAAGTACGCAATCGGTAGTTTGGACAACCGTACTTATTGTAATTGCCAATTATTTATTAACACAAATGTTATTAACGTAAATGATAGAAGTAAAAAACTTACATAAAGGATTTAATGGTGTTGAAATTTTAAAAGGAATAAGCACCACTTTTTTACCAGGAGAAACCAGCTTAATTATAGGAACAAGTGGTTCGGGAAAAACAGTTTTTTTAAAATCGTTAATAGGATTACACATTCCCGAATCAGGAACTGTTACTTATGATGGTTTGGTAAATACAGCAATGACAGCAGCTGAAAAACGAAATTTTCGTAAAGAAATAGGCATGGTTTTTCAAGGAAGTGCCTTGTTTGACTCACAAACCGTAGAAGAAAATGTAATGTTTCCTTTAAAAATGTTCACCAAGCAGATAGAAAGTGAAATGTTAGACAGGGTAAACGTTGTTTTAAAACGAGTAAACCTAGAAAATTCGAATAAAAAATTTCCTGCCGAATTATCAGGAGGAATGCAAAAAAGGGTGGCAATTGCAAGAGCTATTGTAATGAATCCTAAATATTTGTTTTGTGATGAGCCTAATTCAGGTTTAGACCCGCAAACCGCAACGGTTATCGATAATTTAATTAAAGAAATTACCGATGAATATCAAATAACAACCATTATCAATACACACGATATGAACTCGGTGATGGAAATAGGGGAGAAGATTGTTTTCTTGAAAAATGGCTTCAAAGAGTGGGAAGGATCGCATAAAGAAATTTTTAGAACAGATAACGAGGCTGTAGTAAACTTTGTATATTCGTCTAATTTGTTTAAAAAAGTACGGGAAGCCTATTTATTAGAAAAATAATTTAAAAGATAAATAATTGAAAAACAAACAGCTATCAAAAAACTTAAAAAAAACTTATTTTTTTTTGTTAAAAAGTTTGGTAGAACTCTAAAAAGCTTGTATATTTGCAACCGCTAAGCAGAAAACAATATAATGACCTGGTAGCTCAGTTGGTAGAGCATCTCCCTTTTAAGGAGAGGGTCCTGGGTTCGAGCCCCAGCCCGGTCACTAAAGCTTCTCTTGTTAAAAGAGGAGCTTTTTTATTTTTTATGCAAAAGCTTTGGGGAGATACCAAAGCGGCCAACTGGGACGGACTGTAACTCCGTTGTCTTACGACTTCGCAGGTTCGAATCCTGCTCTCCCCACAAAACTTTCATCTTTTATAAAGCTGAAAGTTTTTTTATGCCTTATTTTTTGATTTTTACCCACAAACTTTGCAGTCGTCTTTGTCTTGTATTTCGCCAACAAGTTTACCATTTTCATTTAAAACAAATCCGCAACAATCCATAAATCCTTTTGCTATGAGTTTACGAGCTCGTTGAATTTGCGATTTTGTGGTGGGTAAGCTTTGTTTTAAGGTATCGGCAACTTCTTGTTGCTTGAGTCCTTTAATATCGGATAAAAACAACGGATCTCTATATTTTTTAGGTAAGTTTTTTAAAATCCCTTGTAAACAATCTTTTTCGGTATGTGTGTCTGATTTTTGGAGTGTTTCTGTTTTTAAATTAGCCAATTCATTGGCTAATTTAGCTGTTTGATTATTGCTTTTAAAATAATCGATTATAGTATTTCTAGCAATGGTAAAAATCCAAGGTTTTAACTTGGTAATATCTTTTAAGCTGTGAAGTTTTGTGTGTATTTTAATAAAAGTATCTTGTAGAATATCATCGGTAACGGCAGTATTTTTTACCTTACTTAAAATAAAATATTTTACATCGCTTGCGTATGTTGCCCAAACTTGCTTTGTTGTCATCTTCTAAATTTACGAAAATGTCATTACAAAGTCAACAGTACTTGCTACTTTGTAATGACAAAAATTAATACCTAGTTTATTTAGCAATTACAATTATTGCAGGTACAGTTTTCACAGGTACAATTAGCACAGTTTCCTGTTTTACATCCGTCACAATTACAGTTACAGTTACATTGATTTTTATAGTTGGTCATGGTAATTTGTTTTTAAAGTTCATATAATAGACTTTAAAAAGCTTAAAAAGATGCACTTTTTTGATGAAATATTTTTTAAACCTTAAATTAAAATAAAAAGACACTTTAAAACGATTGTCTTAAAGTGTCTTTTTTGTAGATGTTATGCTTTTTGCTAAAATTATTTTACTTTTAAAAGTTTGATATCGAAAATTAAAACAGAGCCACCAGGAATTCTTGACCTATTTTGACTACCATACCCTAATTTAGAAGGTACTAAAAGCATTCCTTCGCCACCTTCTTTAAAATAGGTAATTCCTTCGGTCCAACCAGCAATAACTTGTTGTAAGTTAAATGAAATACCATTGCTATTTTGATCGAAAACGTTACCATTTAAAAAATAACCTTTATATGCCACGGTTACTTGTGAGTTGCTAACAGGTTTTGCTCCTGAGCCTTCCTTATTTACAATATAGTATAAACCTGACTCAGTTTTTGTTGCTTTTAAATTATTATCGGCAATATATTTAATAATATCAGCTTGGTTTTGCGCATCAAAATCACGAACATCATTTGATGATGATGAGCCACAAGAAAAGAATGAAGCGATAAGTGTTAATAAACATACTATTTTTTTCATTATTGATTGTTTTAAATTACTATAAATATTAAAGGTTAAGATTAGTGTACTTTTTGACCATTTACATACGTTGCCATAACTTTTGTATTGGGAATTTTATCGGCTGTGACAGTCATAATATCATTTTCAAGGATGATAAAATCGGCAATTTTACCAATTTCAATACTTCCTTTTTCGGTTTCTTCAAAGTTAGCGTAGGCATTCCAAATAGTCATTCCTTTTAAGGCATTTTCTCTAGATAAGGCATTTTTTATTTGATATCCATCTTTAGGAAACCCTTTTAAATCTTTTCTGATAGTAGCGGCGTAATAGGTATAAAGTGGGCTTACATTTTCAATCGGAAAATCAGTTCCTAAGGCAACTTTACCATATTGATTTAATAAATCGTTATAGGCGTAAGCACCTTTTATTCTTTGAGCGCCCACACGGTTTTCTGCCCAATACATATCGCTTGTAGCGTGTGTTGGCTGAATAGAAGGTAAAATGTTTTTAAAATGATGAAAATCTTGCGGAGCGACAATTTGAGCGTGTTCAATTCTCCAACGACGGTCTTTTTTGTTTTTTAACGCTTTGTTATAAGTTTTTAACATTACATAATTGGCAGAATCGCCAATAGCGTGGGTGTTCATTTGGTAGTCTGAATCGGCAATTTTTTGAGCTAAATTCTGTAAGTTTTCATACGAATTAACCAACGCTCCAAAATGCCCTTTTTTATCAGTATATTCACTTTTTAAAGCCGCACCACGAGAACCTAAAGCTCCATCAGCATATACTTTTACAGAACGTACATGGAGTCTGTCGGTTTTTACAACTCCTTTATTTAGATAATAATCTAAGTTGGTTTTATTATTAGAAATCATGGCATAAACACGCATTTTTAAAGCGCCTACTTGCTGTAAACTATCAATTAATTCAATAACTTGTTTGTCTAAACCAGCATCGTCAACGGTAGTTAACCCAACTTTAAAACAAATTTTTTCAGCATCTTTTAACGCTTGAATTTGTGCTTTTTTACTAGGTTTAGGAACATTGATAAAGTTCATAGCATTGTCAATTAATACGCCAGTGAGTTTTCCTTTTTTCTGAAGAAATTCACCACCTTCAATTTTTGAATCAATGTTAATTTTAGCCATATCAATAGCCACCTGATTTACCAACATTGCATGTCCGTCAATTCGACGGATAGCCACAGGAATTGTAGGGAATAATTTATCTAATTTTTCTTTGGTAGGAAATTCTTTTACTTCCCAGTCGTTTTGATCCCATCCACGACCTGTTATAAAATCGGTATTTTTTTCTTTTTGAAATGCTACCAATTTTTCAAGTACTTCATCATAACTTTTTGTGCCGACTAAATTTACTTTTTGCTGTTGTAATCCTAAGCCATAAAAATGACAATGCCCATCGATAAAACCAGGGTATATAGGCTTGTTTTTAGCATCTATAATTTGGGGTGCGCTGTACTTTTTTTGAATATCATTATTGCTTCCTATATCGATAAATTTACCGTCTTTAATAGCAAAACTTTGGGCTTTATCAAAGTTTTTATTAACAGTGTATATGGTTGCATTAATAACAATTAAATCGGCTTTTTTATGGGTTTTACAAGACAGTAAAAGGCTAAAAATAAGCCCGTAAAATAGTGTTTTTTTCATGTAGAATTTAGTTTTTTTTTAGAGCTAGCTATTTTGCTTATAAAATAGTATCAAATTTCCATGTTAATCCTGCCATAGCTTGAAAGCCTTGTACGTTAAAATTATGGAAGCGCTGATATTCGTTGTTTAACACATTATTCAGGTTTAAAAACACCGAAAATGAATCGCTAAAATGATAACCACCATTAAAGTTGATGTCAAAATAACTGTCTAAATTTACCGTTGTAAACGTTTTTTGGGGTAGTATAGTGTGTAATTTTTCTTTTCGTTGTCCTACAAAAAATAAGTTTGTACCCGCAAACCATTTATCAGTTTTATAAGTTCCAAATAATTCTCCTTTTATATTAGGTGTATTCCAAGCTTCTAGTTGGGTAGTTAAAGTAAATTGATTGTATTGCCCGTTTAAACCAATGCTTAAGTTTTTAATACCATCAAAAGCAAGTTCACCAAAGCCCGAAATAACGCTAACATTATCGTAATTGGTATTAAAAGAGTTTCCGTATTCATATCCAAAGAAAGAAAAAGCATTGCTTCCTGCATTGTTTTTTCCGTTAGATTTTGATTGGTTTAAAGATAAAAAAGCCTTGTTTTCAATATCAGCATAGCTTGCTTTTAAATGATAACTAAATTGATGCTTTAACTTCCCTCTAAAACCTGCGAAAGCTTCATATTTACTAGTTTGTAATAATTTTTGCGTAGGAGAAATATAAGGGTTTTTAGTGGCTAAATCATGATAATTATTGGTTTTTAAATTACCAGAAGCACCTATATACATATCTAGTGTATTTGTTATAATAGGGTAGGAAATTTGAATATCAGGATAGATTAAAAATTGATTGGTACTTTTTTCTATATCCATAGAAAAATAACTTTTTGCCCCTATTCTAACCGAAAAATTATGTGCTAAAAAATTATAACTAGGATGTATTCCTGCGGTAAAAAAACCATGTTTTAATTGGTCTTGTGTTTGGTAATTATTATTGAAATTAGTACCTAAATAACTTAAAGTTGTATTGATATATAGGTCATTTAATTCGCGATGTATGTTATCTAAAGGGAATTTTAAAAGGGCATTTCCATCAACTAAAAATTCACTACTGCTTAAAATATCAGAAAAAAATGATCCTGAAATTTTTGCGTGCTCTAAAGAAGAATCTTCTATGTTAATTTCTCCGAAAAGATTAAAAAAGTTGTAAGCTTGTTCGGGTTCTATACGGCTAGTTGTAGCATCTGTAAAGGTTATGTTTTTTGGTAAACCATACCAATTATGTTTATTTCGATTTGCATCAATACCAGCTTTCCAATTGTAATATCGTTCGTCTTGTACGTAAAATAATTTCAATCCCATAGAGTAATAAGTGCTGCTAAGTGGTTTTTCTACAACAGGATTAGCGGAAAGTAAAAATTTTAAATAGGCACCAAATTCACCACCATATCCATCATTATTTTTGATATAGGCTTCTGCAAAAGGCGTCATTTTTGTACCAAAACCAAGCGAAAAATAATTAGGATATAATTCTTCTTTTTTACCTAAATCAACTTTTTTCATAACGCCACTTTTAGGAATAAAAGTAGAGGCAACAGGTACTGAAAAGATAGTGTATTCTAGGGCTTTTCTCTGAGTTTCTTTGGTGTGTTTTATAAATGGTTTTTGTTGTATTTTAAAAGCATCTGTAATTTTAGGAACATAGGAAGTAACAACATTTACAACCTCTGTTTTTATAATACTATCTTTTACAACTACTGGTTTTTCGGTTGGTGTTTTTTCTTGTGAATTAGCAATCGTTGTTACAAATAAAACAAGTAAAACAAGGTGTTTTTTTATTAATTTAATCATTGAACTATTTTTTGTTTTTAACAACTTTTACTGTTGGCTATTGTTAATTGATTCGTTAGTTTTAGCTTCTTTATTTTTAATTGCTCGAAGCTCATTACTAGCCTGCTCTGTAATGTCTTTATATTGGGTGAAATTTTTAATAATATTTTCTAAAATATAGGTTGCCTGATAAGCATCATTTAAGGCATTGTAATTTTTCGCCATAATAACATAACTTTTAACCCCCCAATATTTATAAGAGGAATAATTGGCAATTAAATTTTGTACTGCTTTATTAGAGTTTTCAAAATCTTTATGTTCGTTTAAAAAGAAGGCTTTATAATATAAACTTTCTGCTTTTAATTCGCCAGTAGCATTTTTACTTACCTCATTAAAATATTCTTGAGCAGTGGTAAAATCATTTGTTTTAAAAGCCGAACGGGCAATAATTATTTTTGCATCATTAGAAATATTGGCGTCTATTTTTGAAGTTGCCAATACTTTTTCGGCATAAGAAATTGCTTTTGAATAGGCTTGTTTTTTATAATAACCCTTCATTAAATTACTTTGAGAAAAAACAATATTCTGAGGGTAATTTGCTGCTTTTTCTAGTTTTTCTAAAATAGGTATCCCATTTTTCCAATCCTCTTTTTCTAAGTATATTTTAGCAAGCTTAATTAAAGATTCTTCTGTAAAGGCGTTTTTATCTTTACCAATTACATAGTTATAATGAGGTATGCTATTTTGATGTTTTTTGGTGTTATTGTACGATTGAGCTAAGTAAAAATGGGCTTTTAAAGTGTGTATTCCTGAAGGAAAAGTGCGAAGGTATTTGTTAAAACCTGCAATTGCTTTGTTGTTATTATTCTCTAAGAATTTATTTTCAGCCGCCTGATACGTGGCGTTGTCAAGCTCTGCATCGGTAATATTTATAAAGCTGATATCTTTAGCCCATGTGGCATATTGATCTACCTTACCAAGGTCAATATATATGTTTTTAACATTGCTAACTGCCTGGGATGCCTCTTTTGAATTAGGGTGTTTTGCTACAATTTCCTTGTATTTTACCAAGGCTTTTTCATTTTGATTTTCATTATTATATAACAATCCTTGACGTAAAAGAACACTAGGTATATAATGGCTATTTTTATGTTTTGATAACAAGTTATTATAGCTTTCTTGTGCTTTTGTCGGGTTATTAATCGTGGTGTAGGTTGTTGCTAATTGAAACAAGGCATCATCTTGTAATTGCGAATCTTGATAAGTATTAATAAGGGTTTGTAAGGCTTTAATTTTCTGATTATTCTTACCCATAAACCCGTAACTCATAGCGGTTTGATATTGCGAATAATCAGCGCCAACACCAGCCTGATTAATTACTTTTTTATACGAGCGGATCGCTTTTAAAAACCCTTTGGAAGCATAAAAAGAATCGCCTAGTCGGTTCGAAGCATCATCGTTTAAATCGGTGTTTTCTGTTTTTTTATCTAGAAAAGCCTGAAAATAAATAGCCGAATTTTGATAGTCTTTTAATTTAAAGTAGGTGTAGGCAATATGGTAGGTTAGTTTTTTAGATTCGTCAAAATTAGTACTAGTAATTTGTAAGAAATTAGTCAAAGAATTTTGATAATTTCCTAATAAATAATCGGTTTCTGCTAACCAAAAAAGCCCTTTGCTATGAACGGTTTCATTTTGCGATAAACTTGCTTTTTCAAAATAAGGTTTTGCTATTTTTAAGGTGTTTTCATTAAATAATTGAATTCCTCTATATAAAGAAACCTCTTTGGCAAGTTCTTTGTTTTTGGCTGATTTTGTGGTTGCTAAATAGGTTAAAGCTCCTTGATAATCTTGCTGATGTAAATACGAGGTAATTAATAAATCACTAATTTCATTAGCGCTTTCATTGTTTGGGTATTTAGCTAAAAACCCTTTTAAAACCTCAGGGACGCTTTGGTAAGGATTTCCTAATTCATAACTTAATTTAGCATAATTTAACGAGGCACTTTGAGTTATTTTTGCATCAAAATCCATTTCGCTAGCATTTTTAAACGCATTTAAAGCTTCCATTTTTTTTAGTAATTCTAAATAACATTCGCCTAAATGATAATAGGCATTTTGTGCTACTTTATTATTTCCATCAATAATTTTATTGAAATTACCGATAGCTTCTTTATAGTTTTTTTGCTGATAATAGGCGTATCCTAAATAATAATAATCGGTATTTGTCCATTTTCCTTTAGTTCCTTTGTAGGCTTTTAAATATGGAATTGCAGCATCGTATTTTTTTAAGTTGAAATAACTTTCTCCAATAATTTTAGATACTTGAGAAATTTCTTTTTTATCTTTTGATTTCGTTAAAAGTTCTTCTCCAATTTTTACTGATTTATCAAAACGCCCTGCCTTAAAACTAATATCTAAAATATAATAATTTGCTTTTGCTTGGTAGGTAGCATCATTAGCTAATTTACTTAAATTATTTTCTGCTTCGCCAAAATTTTCTTGTTTGTAGGCAATATATCCGAAGTAATATCGTGCATCATTACCATAAATAGGATTCCCTAATAAGCCTTTAAAATGCTCTTTTGCATCTTTTAAATAATTAGAAACTAATAGGGCATAGCCCATTTTATAATTTAATTCGTCTCTTTCAGGACTACTTAAAAGGTCTTCATTTACTTTTTGATACCATTTTAAGGCATGTGCAGCTTTTCTATTGGCAAAATAATAGTTACCAACTTTTAAAAAAGCTTTTTCTTTTTTGCTATGATATGGGTAGTTTCGTACAAAAGCCAGCACTTTATTATTAGCGTTACTTTGTGTTAATTTTATGGCGCACATAGCATCGTAGTAATCAGCATCAGCTTTGCTATTTCGGTGTGTTTTTGCATTTTCAGAAACTTCTTTAAATAATTCTTGTGCAGCTGAATACGCCTTGTTATTGTATAGCTTTACAGCCTTGTAATAGGTGGCGGTATTCGCTGAATTAATAGCAGACTCTTGTGCTATAATAATGCTTGGAAAAGCCATAAATAACAATAGATAACAGCTCTTTTTATAATAACTAAATTTCATATTTTTCAAGTATCTAAGAAGTATAACGTTCTTTTTTTATTTTTGTTGGAAAACGATGTGTTAAAATACGCATCAAAAGTAAGAAATGTTATATAATTAAGTAATAAAATTTTAGATTTGTAAAAATCAATTAATTATGGAAAAACCTGTTTTACATCTTGAAAATGCGGCTATTTATCAGCAAGAAAATTTGGTATTATCAAAAGTAAATTTCACATTAAATAAAGGAGATTTTTATTATTTGATAGGAAAAACAGGAAGTGGAAAAAGTAGCCTGTTAAAAACCTTATACGCTGATTTGCAACTACAAGAAGGTATTGGCGAAATAGTAGGTTTTGATTTAAATAAAATTAAGGAAAAAGATATTCCTTTTTTGAGGCGAAATCTAGGTGTTGTTTTTCAGGACTTTAAACTTTTAAACGATAGAAATGTTTTTAAAAATTTAGAATTTGTGCTAAAAGCCACTGGTTGGAAAAATAAAATGGATATAGAAAATAAAATCTATGAGGTTTTAGATAAAGTAGGGATGAAGCAAAAACAGCATAAAAACACCTTTGAACTTTCAGGAGGAGAGCAACAACGAGTTGCAATTGCAAGAGCTTTATTAAATGACCCTGAATTAATTTTAGCAGATGAACCAACAGGAAATTTAGACCCTAAAACATCGTTAGAAGTAATGGAGTTGTTAAATGAAATTCATAAAAGTGGAAAAACTATTTTAATGGCAACTCACGATTATCAGTTAATAGTAAAGTTTAAGCAAAAGACATTAAAATGTGAGGGGGGAGAACTTTTTGAAGTAATACAACAATCTGTTTAACCTTTATTAATTCGAGTAATTTTAGATTAAAATAGTATCAAAAATAAAAACCCGTATAATTCAAATTATACGGGTTTTTTATCGACATAAGAAACTTTTTTATAAGTTTAATGCAGCATTATTATTTTTAACAGCTTCAGCAGAAGAAGCTAATTTTGTTTTTTCATCGTCAGATAAATTAATTTCAACGATTTTTTCAATCCCGTCTTTTCCTAAAACAACAGGAACTCCGATACATAAATCAGATAAACCAAATTCACCATCTAATAATGCTGAACAAGGAAATATTTTTTTAGTATCACAAGCAATCGCCTGAACCATTCCTGAAACTGCTGCTCCTGGTGCATACCAAGCAGAAGTACCTAATAAACCAGTTAAAGTAGCACCTCCAACTTTGGTGTCTTGCAATACTTTTTCTAATCTTTCTTCTGATAAAAACTCAGAAACAGGCACAGAATTACGAGTAGCTAAACGTGTTAAAGGAAGCATTCCTTTATCAGAATGACCACCAATAACCATTCCATCAACATCAGAAATAGGCGCACCTAAAGCTTCTGCTAAACGGTATTTAAAACGTGCAGAATCTAACGCTCCACCCATTCCGATAATTCTATTTTTAGGTAAACCAGTAGCTTTGTGTACTAAATAAGTCATAGTATCCATTGGGTTAGATACTACAATAATAATCGTGTTTGGTGATTGCTCAACTAAACTAGAGGCTACCATTTTTACGATACCAGCATTAATTCCTAATAATTCATCACGAGACATTCCTGGTTTACGAGCAATACCAGAGGTAATCACACAAACATCAGAACCCGCAGTTTTACTATAATCACCAGTGGTACCAGTAATTTTAGTATCAAAACCATTTAAAGAGGCTGTTTGCATTAAATCCATGGCTTTACCTTCCGCAAAACCCTCTTTAATATCAACTAGTACAACTTCTGATGCGAAATTTTTAATTGCAATGTACTCTGCACAACTTGCACCTACAGCACCTGCTCCTACAACTGTTACTTTCATATTTTTATATTTTAATTGTGATGATTAATTTAGTTGTACAAAAATAACGATTTGAACACCGAAATAAAAACAAAACCCTATTGAAGTTTTCAATAGGGTTTGTTTTTATTTATAAATTTTCATGTAATATTAAATATTATTACGCATCAATATTAGCATATTTTGCATTTCTTTCGATAAAATCTCTACGAGGTGGAACATCATCTCCCATTAACATAGAGAAAACTCTGTCTGCTTCGGTTGGGCTATCAATAACAACCTGACGCAACGTTCTAAATTCAGGATTCATAGTGGTGTCCCACAATTGTTCTGCATTCATCTCCCCAAGACCTTTATAACGTTGTATGTTTACGTTTCCGCCTAATTTTTGAGCAATTAAATCACGTTGATTGTCATCCCAAGCATATTCTTTTTTCTGTCCTTTTTTAACTAAATATAAAGGAGGCGTAGCAATATAAATATATCCTTGCTCTACCATTTCACGCATATATCTGAAAAAGAAAGTTAAAATTAAGGTAGCAATATGCGAACCATCGACATCGGCATCACACATAATAACCACTTTATGATAACGTACTTTTGATAAATTTAAAGCTCTAGGATCTTCTTCTGTTCCGATAGAAACACCTAATGCGGTAAACATATTTTTAATTTCCTCGTTTTCAAAAACCTTATGTTGCATGGCTTTTTCAACATTTAAAATTTTCCCACGTAGCGGAAGAATTGCTTGGAAGTTTCTGTCACGTCCTTGTTTTGCTGTTCCACCTGCCGAATCTCCCTCAACTAAGAAAATTTCACATTTTTCTGGGTCAGTTTCTGAACAATCAGATAATTTTCCAGGTAAACCACCAATCGACATCACTGTTTTACGTTGTACCATTTCTCTGGCTTTACGTGCAGCGTGTCTTGCGGTTGCAGCTAAAATTACTTTTTGAACAATAGTTTTAGCATCATTAGGATTTTCTTCTAAATAATCCGTTAACATTTCTGAAACAGCTTGCGATACTGCGGCTGAAACTTCTCTATTTCCTAATTTTGTTTTAGTTTGACCTTCAAATTGAGGTTCTGCAACTTTTACAGAAACAATGGCGGTTAATCCTTCACGGAAATCATCACCAGCAATTTCGAATTTTACATTTTTTAGTAATCCTGAATTATCAGCATACTTTTTTAAAGTTCCTGTTAACCCACGTCTAAAACCAGATAAATGTGTTCCTCCTTCGTGTGTATTAATATTATTTACATACGAGTGTAAATTTTCAGCATACGAAGTATTATAAACCATGGCAACTTCAACAGGAATTCCGTTTTTTTCACCTTCCATAGAAATTACTTTGGAAGTTAATTGCTCACGGGTAGAATCTAAATATTTAATAAATTCAGGTAAACCTTCTTTACTATGAAATGTTTCAGATATAAAGTTTCCTTCATCATCTGTAGTACGTTTATCAGTTAAGGTAATGGTGATACCTTTATTTAAATACGCCAACTCACGCATACGAGTTGCCAACGTTTCGTAATTAAATACAGTTGATTGCTTAAAAATAGATGTATCAGGTAAAAAAGTAACAATAGTTCCTGTAAAATCGGTTTCTCCGATTGTTTTTACAGGATATAATGCTTTTCCTTTAGAATATTCTTGTTGCCAAACTTTCCCTTCTTTATGTACAGTTGCTGTTAAAAGGTCAGAAAGTGCATTTACACAACTTACCCCAACTCCGTGTAAACCTCCAGAAACTTTATAAGAATCTTTATCAAATTTACCACCAGCACCAATTTTTGTCATTACAACTTGTAATGCCGAAACGCCTTCTTTTTTATGAATTCCAACAGGAATACCACGACCGTTGTCTTTGGTTGTTATAGAATTATTTTCATTAATTGTAACCTCAATGGTATCACAATAACCACCCATTGCTTCATCAATAGAGTTATCGACAACTTCATATACTAAATGGTGTAAACCTCTAATACCAACATCACCAATATACATTGACGGACGCATTCTAACGTGTTCCATTCCCTCTAGGGCTTGGATACTTGATGCATCATAATTTTTTTTATTTTCTTCGCTCATTGTAAAAAAAGACTAAAAAAGAGTTAATTAAGTTTTGTTTCTTCCTTTTTTTATCCGAAAATAAATATTAAAATATTTTTCTTCGGATAAAAAAATCAGCTTGTTTTATAAAATATAAAGTTGAATCTATCTATAAAACCTAGTATACAAAAATACGAAAAACCAAGCTGATTTAAAAGCTTTTTAGCGATTGATATGTTCATTTAAAGTAATTTGTATTTTTTATTATAATGCTTTAAAACGGCTTAAAAAGACTTAGAAGGGGTGTTTGTTGTTTTTCAAAAGCGTATAAAATAAATTAATATAAAAATGGCGCAAAAGCGCCATTTTTAGTTGTTAAAATATCTTATTTATTTTAATTTAATAATTAAATCATCAGCATATACCATGTTTCCTGCTTTTAGAATAATTTCATCGATACTTGTATTTTCGGTAGCCGTAATGGTGGTTTCCATTTTCATGGCTTCAATGATAAATAAGGGTTGATTTTTGGTTATTTTATCTCCTTTTTTCACTAAAATAGTAGAAAGCATTCCTTGTAAGGGCGCGCCAATTTCTTTACTGTTATTTTTATCCGCTTTAGCGTGAATTACTTTATCTATTTTAATAGAAGTATCTTTTATTTGAACCGATCTACCTTGACCATTTACTTTAAAATAAACAGTAACCATTCCGTCTTGGTTAGCCTTACCGACAGAATCTAAGGTAATTAACAATGTTTTTCCTTTGTCTATTTCAACATTAATTTCTTCGTCAATTTCCATTCCATAAAAGAAATTTTTGGTTGGTAAATTGATTAAACTATCATATTTTAAACGCTTATTGTAAGCATCGGTAAAAACTTTTGGATATAATTTATAGGATAAAAAATCAGTAATATCAATAGGTCTGCTTAAATCTTTTTCGAATATTTTCTTAAAATCCTTGTATTCTTTATCAAAATCTAAAGTTTTAATATGTGCGTTTGGTCTGTCGGTATAGGGTTTTTCATCTTTTAAAATAAGTTTTTGAAGCTCTTTTGGAAATCCGCCAACAGGCTGCCCTAAATCTCCTCTAAAAAAACTCACTACCGACTGCGGAAACGAAATAGTATCGCCACGTTCTAACACATCTTGTACCGTTAAGTTATTACTTACTAGATATTGTGCCATATCGCCCACAACTTTTGAACTTGGGGTAACTTTTACGATATCGCCAAAAAGATGATTTACATCGCCATACATTTTGGTAATTTCATAAAAACGATCTTCCAAACCTAAAGCCTGTGCTTGTGGTTTTAAATTTGAATATTGCCCCCCAGGAATTTCATGTTTAAAAACCTCTCCAGAACCTGCTTTTAAACCAGATTCAAAAGGATAGTAATATTCTCTAACGGTTTCCCAATAATTAGAATATTTGTTTAAAGAATCAATATTTAAATCACTTTCACGCTCGTTGAATTTCATCATTTCGACAATCGAATTGAAATTAGGCTGCGATGTTAAGCCCGATAAACCACCAAGCGCTACATCAACCACATCAACGCCAGCCTCAATAGCTTTCAAATAAGTAGCCGATTGAATGGAAGAAGTATCGTGGGTATGTAAATGAATTGGAATGTTAATTTTTTGTTTTAATGCCGAAACTAATTCGAAAGCGGCATACGGTTTTAGCAAACCAGCCATGTCTTTAATGGCAAGAATGTGCGCTCCAGCATTTTCAATATCTTTGGCTAATTGCGTATAGTATTTAAGGTTGTATTTGGTGTTTTCAGGGTTTAGAATATCGCCAGTATAACAAATTGATCCTTCGGCTAAACCATTTGTTTTTGTGCGAACGTGCTCAATACAAGGGGCAATTGATTTCATCCAGTTTAAGGAGTCAAAAATTCTAAAAATATCGACACCATTTTCCCATGATTCTGCTACAAATCGTTCAATTAAATTATCAGAATATGCTGTGTAACCTACGCCATTTGAACCTCTAATTAACATTTGCAATAATATATTGGGCATCGCTTTTCGTAATAAACGCAAGCGTTCCCAAGGGTTTACTTCCAAAAAAACATATTCATTGCTTTTTGTAACAATAAAATCTATTGAACAAGTATTTAAATTCAAATCTTTTGTTAAACAAAAAATCTTGTTTTCTAATTCTTTTGTGATTTCTATTGGCACATTCCTATTAGGTTTTGTATTGTTGTAGTTTCTATAATCGACCTTTGTTTGTTTATCATTTTGAGAAAATATTGCCATAGGATACAGTGTTTTTTTATACATAAAAACCCGTATTTCATATTTTTTCTCAATCATTTCTTGTAAAAACATAGGTATAAAAAAATCACTACATTGATTTATCATTTTTTGTGTAATTAAAATTGTACCAACAGAACTGTATTGGGTATTTTCAATTTTAAACCATACTGGATGATATAAATCTTTAGTTATTATTTTTTTAGATTTGCAATAAAATTCTTGTAATTTTTTTTTACTAGAAGTAATGAGTGTATTTGGAATGTTCAATCCATTTTTTTTGGCCTTAACTAAAACATCTAGTTTATTGTTTTCAACTTCTTTTTTATAAGACCCAATATATTCAACTTGGGTATTTAAAAAGTTTTCAAAAAAATAAAGTAAAACTTGTTCATCTATTTTCAACTTTTCATCTAAATTGTTATATGTTGTAGTAAATCTGAAATTTATTTTTGCTCTTCTATGCCAAACTTTTTTTATATCTAATGAATTTACATCATCAAAAGAGATATTTGTACTATTACCTATTTCAAAACTATTTATTATATTGAATTTATTAGAATTAAATATTTTGAAATTATAAAAAGAATAACTATGTAGCCAATCAATAACATAATTAGTTGTTAGGTCTTTTTCTTCACTTATTAGTAAAACCATTAATTATTGTTATTACGACCATTTATATGAGTGATAACAAATTTATAGGCATTATTACTTAGTCTATTTTTCTTTTTCTCTATGTTAACAAGCGTTCTAATTTCATCCCAATATTGTGGTTGTGAATGTCTAAAAATAGTAGCAGGAAAAAGGTCACCCATTTGATTTTTAATTAATTCACAATTACAATTATCTTTGTTAGGATACCCTCTTTTTTTAATAAGACTAATAAGTAATGGAGTATTAATATTGTCTAATTTAATTTGCTCTTGCATTAAAGAATCATTCTTGATTTTTTCTTTAACAGTAAGAGGTGGTCTTAACTTCATTATTTCAATAGTCTTTAAACTATATTTTTTTCTTTCTTCGGAAGGAAGTGTTTTATAATCTTTATGAGTGTAATTTTTCGTTTTTAAAATAGAATCTAATATTTCTATATAAGGATTGTCTGTCATTACCCCCCTTAACAGCTGATCTTTATATTGCATTTCTTTTAAGTCAACACATAGTTTATTTTTTTTATCTTTTGAACAACTACTTAAACAGCAAAATAAAATTATAATACCAATTACTTTATTCATTTCTTTATTTTTAAAAAAAAGAAGAAGGCTAATTAGCCTTCTTCTAAATACTATGATTAAGATTTAATACTCTGTATATGTTCCATCACAACTTCGTATGTCCTTTCCACTACAGCCAGCGCTTTCATTGGTATAGGTTGTTTTCTCACATTGAACACCACCACCGCTTATAGCGTTTAAGTTTTCTAACTTGTTGTCTGTAAATTTTTCTAAATTTAATTTTTGCATAATATTTTTTTTTTACCTACTCTATTTTTAATAAGCTTTTCGGTTACCGCTTTTTACTCCTGCTAATATATATATAAAATTAAAAATAACTTAAAGTGTTGCTATGTTGTGTTTTATTTATTTTTTTAGTAGTGTTTTTTAATGAAAGAAGCGTAAGTTTGTAGATAAACTTACGCTTTTTAATGGGGGATTATAATTTATTTTGATACTTAATATTAAGTTTAATAAGCATCATCATGAACACTCATAATTGCTCTACCAGATGGTTCGTTCATATTTTTAAATGCTTCATCCCATTCTAAAGCAATAGCGGTACTACAAGCTACACTTGCTTCTTGAGGAACACTTAAAGCAGCGGTATCGCTAGGGAAGTGGTCTTCAAAAATAGTTCTATAGTAAAACTCTTCTTTGTTCGTTGGAGTTTGAATTGGGAATCTGAATTTAGCGTTTGCTAATTGTTCATCGGTAACTTCTTTATCAACAACTTCTTTTAAAGTATCAATCCAACTATAACCTACACCATCAGAAAATTGTTCTTTTTGTCTCCAAGCAACACTTTCAGGTAACATATCTTCAAAAGCTTTACGGATAACCCATTTTTCCATGCGTTCACCGTTAATCATTTTATCCTGTGGATTGATACGCATTGCAACATCCATAAACTCTTTGTCTAAAAATGGTACACGACCTTCAATTCCCCAAGCCATTAAACTTTTGTTGGCTCTTAAACAATCATACATATGTAGTTTGTCTAATTTACGAACAGTTTCTTCATGGAATTCTTTTGCGTTTGGAGCTTTATGGAAATATAAATATCCTCCAAAAATTTCATCAGCACCTTCACCAGATAATACCATTTTAACACCCATTGATTTAATAACACGTGCCATTAAATACATTGGAGTAGAAGAACGGATTGTTGTAATATCGTATGTTTCTATGTTGTAGATAACATCTTTAATAGCATCTAAACCTTCTTGAATAGTGAATTTTATTTCATGATGAACAGTTCCAATATGATCTGCAACTTTTTGAGCTGCAGCTAAATCAGGCGAACCTTCTAATCCTACAGAAAAAGAATGTAATTGCGGATACCAAGCAGTTGATGTATCATCAGATTCAATTCTTTTTTGGGAATATTTCTTTGCAATTGCCGATATTACTGAAGAATCTAATCCTCCAGAAAGTAACACACCGTAAGGAACATCACTCATTAATTGTCTGTGTACAGCCGCTTCTAAAGCTTCTTTAACTTCTGCAATACTTGTTTCGTTATCTTTTACAGCATCGTAATCTCTCCAATCTCTTTTGTACCATTGTACGAATTTTCCATCTTTACTAGACATATAATGTCCTGGAGGAAATAATTCGATTTTCGCACAAACACCTTCTAAGGCTTTTAATTCCGAAGCAACATAAAAAGTTCCGTTTTGGTCCCAACCAATATATAAAGGAATAATTCCCATGTGGTCACGAGCAACAAAGTACTCATCTTTTTCAGCATCATATAAAGCGAAACCAAAAATTCCGTTTAAATCATCTACAAAATCAACACCTTTTTCTTTGTAAAGTGCTAAAATTACTTCACAGTCAGAAGCTGTTTGAAATTCATAAGGGTTTGTAAGGTTTTTAGCTAATTCTCTGTGGTTGTATATTTCGCCGTTTGCTGCTAAAATTAGTTTTTTATCGGCACTAAATAAAGGCTGTTGTCCTGAAGCAGGATCTACAATTGCCAATCTTTCGTGTGCCATAATTACTTTATCATCGCTATAAATTCCGCTCCAATCGGGTCCACGATGTCTGATTTTTTTAGCCATTTCTAAAACTTGAGGTCTTAAACTATCCGAAGGTTGCTTTAAATCAAACGCACATACAATTCCACACATAATTTTATATTTTTAATTTTCTTGTTCTAATTACGTTGCAAATATTAGATATATGTTTGTTTTTATAAACTACAATGTATAATATGGTTACATACTTTAACTTTAAATATGTTTTTTGTTGTTAAATGAAATTTTAAAGCTTGCTTTTAAGTAGTTCTAATGTTGTTTGATAATAAATTACTTAAAATTTAAAAGAAGAAAATAAATTATTAAAATAACTTTCTTATATTTGTCTCATAATGATGAAACAAAACAACATATGGTGGTGGAACTCTCTTAGAAAATAAGTGAGAAGAAACCTGTATGTATATATTATATAAAGAAAAGGCTTATCTCACGATAGGCCTTTTTTGTTTTTAATAATAAATAAAATGAATAAAATAGCATTTAAAACAGTTAGTAAAAAACGAATTGCAGATACAATTACTCCAGTAGGTTTGTATTTACGATTTAGAGATAAATATGCTAATACCTTATTGTTAGAGAGTTCAGATTACCATAGTAAAGAAGAAAGTTTTTCTTTTATAGCTATTGAGCCTGTGGTAACAATGAAAGTAGAAAATCATGATTTTGTTGTTTCTAAACAAGGGAAAATTATTGAAAAAAATACTATTGATAAGAATTTTTATACCTTATTTGATAGTTTTTCAAAATCGGTGGATTTAGATTGTGATCCTGCCTTAAAATCATTTAATGGATTGTACGGTTACTCAACATACGATAGTGTTCAGTATTTTGAAAATATACAATTAAATGTAAAAGACGCTCCGTCTAAAATACCTTTAATGCAGTATAGTTTTTACAGATTTATAATAGCCATCAATCATTTTAATGATGAAATGACCATTATTGAAAATGTAGAAGCAGGAACTGAATCAAGAATTTCAGAAGTAGAAACCATCATTGAAGCACAAGCTTTCAATACTCAAAAATTTGAAATCGATGGAGAAGAAACTTCAAATTGTACCAATGAAGATTTTAAAGAATATGTTGTAAAAGCAAAATCGCACTGTAAAAGAGGAGATGTTTTTCAATTAGTATTATCTCGTCAATTTCAACAAAAATTTAAAGGAGATGAATTTAATGTATACAGAGCATTACGTTCAATAAATCCATCACCTTATTTATTTTATTTCGATTACGGTTCGTTTAAATTAATGGGTTCTTCACCAGAAGCACAAATTAAAATTAACGAAGGAAAAGCAACTATAAATCCAATTGCAGGAACTTTCAGAAGAACTGGCGATATGGCGGAAGATATAAAGCTTGGTAAAAAATTATCCGAAGATAAAAAAGAAACTGCCGAACACGTAATGCTAGTTGATTTAGCTCGAAACGATTTAAGTAAACATGCCGAAAAGGTAAATGTTGAGGTATTTAAAGAAGTTCAATATTTTAGTCACGTAATTCACTTGGTATCGACTGTGCAAGGAAAAATAAAAGGAAATCCGATTGAAATAGTTGGAGATACTTTCCCTGCAGGAACTTTGAGTGGTGCGCCAAAATACAAGGCAATGCAATTAATTGACACCTACGAAAATCAATCGAGAGGTTTTTACGGAGGTGCAGTCGGAATTATTGGTTTAGACGGTTCTGTAAATTTAGCCATTGCCATTCGCTCGTTTGTTAGTAAAAACAATGTGTTATATTATCAGGCAGGAGCAGGAATTGTAATTCATTCTGATGAAGAAAAAGAGTTACAAGAGGTGAATAATAAATTAGCAGCTCTGAAAAAAGCGTTAATTTTGGCAGAAAATATTTAGGGCGTTCGGGCGGGCTTTCCACTATATCTTTTTATTTAGAAAAAAAATAAAAAGGATGCCGTTTCAATCCCTAACGCAAAATTGAGTTTTAAGATATTATTTAGATTATTCATTAATATCTTAAAAAATAAACAAACAAATTGACTTATAAATAACAACATTTATTAGGCAATTACAATTAGAAAAAAATGAAAATATTAATACTAGATAATTACGATTCGTTTACCTATAATTTGGTACACATGGTAGAAGATATTACAGGTAATTTGCCAGACGTATATAGAAACGATGAAATTTCTGTTACAGAGATTGATAGGTATGACGTTATTATTTTATCACCAGGCCCAGGAATTCCTGATGAAGCAGGTATTTTAAAAGATGTTATAAAACAATACGCAGGTAAAAAACCTATTTTTGGTGTTTGTTTAGGTTTACAAGCAATTACCGAAGTTTTTGGTGGAGCAATCGAAAACATGGGAGAAGTATTTCATGGTGTTGCTACTGAAATGGAAATCATCAAAAAAGATGCTGTAATATTTAAAGATGTTTCAACTAAATTTAAAGCAGCAAGATATCATTCATGGATAGCATCTCACAATAATTTTCCATCAGAATTAATAATTACTGCAAAAGACGAGCAAGGAGGAATCCAAGCAATTCAGCATAAAGAATTTAATTTATCGGCAGTTCAATTTCACCCAGAATCAATATTAACAGATGTAGGTGAACAACTTGTTAGAAATTTTTTAAATAACGTTAAAAAATAAAATCTTTTAGAACATGAAAGAAATTTTAAATAATTTATATCAACATAAAAGATTAACAAAACTTGAAGCAAAACAGGTTTTAATTGATATTGCCTCAGGAAAATTTAATGAAGCACATTTAGCGTCTTTTATGACTGTTTTTATGATGCGTCCAATTTCTGTTGATGAGCTTGCGGGTTTTAGAAATGCTTTAATAGAGTTGGCTATAAAAGTTGATTTATCAGAATATAATACTATCGATATTGTAGGAACTGGTGGCGATGGAAAAGATACGTTCAATATTTCAACATTAACCTCTTTTATTGTTGCAGGAACAGGACAAAAAGTAGCAAAACATGGAAATTATTCCGTATCTTCTCAATCAGGTTCTTCTGATATGTTAGAAAGTTTCGGATATCAATTTACAAATGATGAAGCTATTTTAAAATCGCACTTAGAAAAAGCAAATATTTGTTTTTTACACGCACCAAAATTTCATCCAGCAATGAAAGCGGTAAGCGCAACAAGAAAAGAATTAGCGTTAAAAACGTTTTTTAATATGTTGGGTCCTTTGGTAAATCCGAGTTCACCTAAAAATCAATTATTAGGAACGTTTAATTTAGAAGTTGCTCGTTTGTATAATTATATTTTGCAAGAAGAAGGTACTAATTACGGAATTGTACATGCGCTTGATGGTTATGATGAAATTTCATTAACAAGCGGATTTAAGTTATTCACTAAAAACGGCGAACAATTAATTAATCCAGAAGATTTAGGGCAAAAAAGAGTACAACAATCAGCTATTTTTGGCGGTAAATCCGTTGCTGATGCAGCTAAAATATTCAAAAATATTATTGAAGGAAATGGTACAGAAGCACAAAACAGTGTTGTGCTTACAAATGCTGCATTTGCTTTAAAAATTGTTGATAATCAAAAGAGTTTTGAACAAGCATATCAAGAAGCAAAAGATTCTTTATTAGGATTGAAAGCAAAAGAATGTTTAAAAAAGTTAATTACGAATTAGCAATTACGAATTATAAATTTCTTGTGATGAAAAAAGATAATGTAATTCAAACAAAGAGCTATAATTTTGCTGTGAGGATGGTCAAATTTATATAAGCATTTATCTCAAGAAAAGAAAGAATTTGTATTAAGTAAACAATTATTACGTTCAGGAACTTCAATAGGAGCGAATGTAGAAGAAGCAATTGGAGGTCAAAGCAGAAAAGATTTTTTTGCTAAATTAACAATAGCTTATAAAGAAGCAAGAGAATCTCATTATTGGATTCGTTTATTAAAAGATACTGATTTTTTATCTGATAAAGAATCAGAATCATTATTAAAGGATATTGAAGAAATATTAAAGATTATCGGAAGTATTCAAAAAACCATTAGAAACACTAAATCGTAATTCATAATTTTGAATTCATAATTATTTATATGACAATATTAGATAAAATAATAGCCTTTAAAAAAACA